>JBPCIY010000086.1:0-58057 GCA_051005855.1 Solirubrobacteraceae bacterium
TTGGCGCTGTGCGCACTTCTGGTGTTTTTGTTCCCCGGCGCTGGCACCCTGCCGCTCCCGACACCGCGGTCGCCCACCCCCCCCGTGGGCGGCGGGCCTGTGGCGGCTGGGATGTACGCGCAGCCGCTGCGCCTTCAGCCGGCTCGGTGGTATCGGGTCGGAGCGACGATGTACGGCGGTCCGACCGACCCCACCAGCGCCGACTATGGGTCAATCGGCACCCCTGGTCAGTCATATCTCCCCGCACACCCCGACAGCTTCGCCGAGCTGTCGGTGCTCGACCACAACCCCGCCAACGGCGCCAGCTTCACATTCGCCGACGCCAACGCGCTCTCCAACCTCGCGTACCTGACCGGGCTGCGAGTCGCCAACGGTTCGCGCCAAGAGGTGCTTTACAAGCGCGACATCGGCTACGGCCAAGGCCCCGGCCAGTTCACCGCAAACGGCCAGCCCTACCGCCTCGACGTCTGGTGGCAGTCCGCCGGCCAGCTCGGCATCTCAAAGAACCCCGTCGACATCGAGCTCGCCCCGGCGACCGGCGCCGGCGCGACGCTCGGGCAGCTCCCCTCCAGCGCAACGGCGCCCGGGGCGAGCGCGATCGACCCCGGCTGTCCCGCCGCCGTCAGCGGGGGCGCAATCCCGCTGCCGCTCGTCCCCGGAACCCAGACCAGAATCCTCCCCTCCGGGCTCGCGGCGGCCGGACAGGACGCGCCCACGGCGGTCAAGGCGATGGTTGCGGCCGGCAACCGCCTGTACGGCAAGCCCTACATCTACGGCGGCGCTCACTGCTGCTCGCTGAACACGCTGGCGCCCGGGTATGACTGCTCAAGCGCCGTCTCCTACGTGCTTCACGCCGGCGGCGTGCTCGGACCCAACGCGCTCGTCTCAGGCCAGCTCGCTGACTGGGGACTCCCCGGCCCCGGACGTTACGTGACCGTGTACGCCAACGCCGGGCACGTGTTCATGTACGTCGCCGGGCTGCGGTTTGACACCTCGTATAACGGCACCGACACCGGACCCAACGCCGGCCAGTCAGGCCCGCGCTGGCGCGTCTACCCCACCGTCCCCTCCTGGGCGGCCTGGAGCGTCCGCCACCCACCCGGCCTCTGACAAGGATCGATCGAATGCACAAGCTCGCGCACACGCTCGCCCTGATCGCCGCCGGCGCGGCGATCGCCGGCTGCGGAATCTCAAACCCCTACCAGCACACCGCCCGCACCACCACGTCGGCCCCCACAGCGACGTCGACCAGCACGGCGAGCTCGGCCACGAGCAACCCAGCGCAGAACCCCGGGGAGCTGCCCGCACCACCGCCGCCGAGCGCCAGCAGTCAGGCACCCGCCAGCGTGCGCAACACACCCGACGCTGCAATCACGCAGTTCGCAACGCTCTACATGAACTGGACCTGGCGGACGCTCCCCGCTCACGAGCGCGAGCTCGCGGCGCTCAGCGTCGGGCCCGCGCGCCTCTCAGAGCAGCAGGCCGCCGCGGCCGCCGCCGGCGACAGCACGATCGCGCAGAGCCGCGTCTTCAACCGCGGGCAGATCATCAGCATCGCCCCCAGCCGCACCAACGCGAAGCAGTGGGTGGTGGTCACGCGGGAGCAGACGGGCGGCAACAGCCAATACGACGGTCTCCAAGCCTCCTACCACGTCACCCTCGCCGAGCTCGCGCAGCTCAACAGCGGGGGCTGGACGGTCTCGGAATGGCTACCCCAGGTATAGCCGCACGCCTGTCCGCTGGGACAGTTGCGCCAGAAGAGCGACTCCGCTCGGCGGGCACACCGGCTCGCGAGCACGCGCGGCGCGTCGGAGCCGCCGCGGCGTGCGTGTGGCTACTCACCGCGTTCGGTGTCCTGCTGGCACGGCTCACGCCGGCGCTCGCGCCGAGCGCCCATCCGCACCCGACGCTGCACGGAACGCTCGGCGAGCTCGCGAGCGTGATCGCGAACAACCTTCGGGTTCTCGCTGCGCCGTTTCTGCTCGCCGCGTTGCGTTGGCCGGCCGGGGGGCTGACCCGCCGTCTCGGAGACCTGCTGATCGCCGCGCTGATCGCGCAGAACACGATCGCGGTGGGACTCGCCCTCGGCCGCTGGGGTGACCGACTGCTCCCATACGTGCCACAGCTCCCCCTCGAATGGACCGCCCTCGCGATAGCTGGCGCGGCCTGGCTAACCGTCCGTGGCGGCCGCCGTCCCCGTGTCCTCGCCGGCTATGCCCTAGCGACGCTAGCCCTGACGATCTCGGCTGCAGCCGTCGAAGTGGTCCTCACCCCACACGCGAACGCAGGTCGACAAGCTGACCGCTATCGGCTGACGCAAGCTCGTGACCCCTCGCTCCTTGCGGGAAGCGGGTGCCGGTTGCCTTCGCCGGATTTTGCGCCGCCGGCGGCCCGAGTCGCTTCAAGGTCGCAAGCTCCCTTCCCCTCACGCAGAGCGTTCGGTTCCGCTCGACCGCCCGGCCGGCGCTACCGGACTACACCAACCACCCGATCCCCACAAGGAGGGACCACCAAATGCTCAACCGCGTCATCCTAATCGGCAGGCTCACGAGTGACCCAACACTCGACGAGCGCTCGGGAACCCAGGTCGGACGGCTGCGCCTCGCCGTGCAGCGACCCCGCACCAAGGACGGCGAGGACCGCGGCGCCGACTTCGTCGACGTCACCGTCTTCAACAACCAGGCGCAGGTCTGCAACCAGTACCTCGCCAAGGGCCGCCGCGTCGCTGTCGAGGGACGCCTGCAGCACTCCGAATGGCAGGCCGAAGACGGTTCCCGCCGCCAGAAGCTCGAGGTCATCGCTCAGAGCGTCGAGTTCCTTGACCCCAAGCCCAGCGAGAGCCAAGCACCCGAGGCCGTGGAGGCGGCCGCGTAAAGCAAGGCGGCTAGGCGGGACGCCCGGGCAAGGGTCGTCCCGCCACCGGCCGCCCTCCACAGGAGAGCGACATGCAACACCACACTTCTACCACCGATCCCGATCTGCGCGGCAGCCTCTGGATCGACCACGCCCACCACTACCGCATCGTCGAAGTCATCCGCGTCCTCGACAACGAGCGCGTGCTGATGCAACCCATCCGCGACGCGCAGCTCAGGCCGCCCAGCTATCTCGAGACAACCGAGCACCTCTCCGGACTCGACTACCGGCGGGTGACGCCATGAGCGTCTCGACGACCCCCAAGAGCGAGGAGCGTGCCGCTCGCGATCGCCTCAAGGCGATCGAACGAGCCCGCGCCGCGAAGGCCAAGACGGCCGCCCGCCGGCGAGCCGACGTCATCCGCGACGAGCTCGCGCGACCCCGCGCCAAAGATTGCCGCTGCCCGATCACGGCGCACAGCACGCTCGAGCAGCTCCGCGCGCTGGGCGCCGGATGCACCGCCGGTCGATGGGTCTGCCCGACCCTCGACGCGGTCCGCCGGAGGCTCGGCGCATGAGAACCCCGACCCTCACCGACGCCGGCGCACCGGCCACGGAGATCCCACCACGCCACAACGAACACCCGGATCCGGGAGACCCATACCGCCGGCTGTGGGCGATGACCCGCGACGAACGAATCGCGGCGATGTGGCGAGGAGAGCTCACCACCCGCCAGCTCTGCCAATGGTCCTCGCGCGCGCAACACGAAATCCCGCTGCTCGGCAACGAGTTCGCGTGGATCGCCATGCGCACACCCGAATGGGCCGAAGCCAGCAACATGCTCGACGCCCACCACGTGCCCGCCGAACGCAAGAAGGCCGGCCGACGCGGCCTCTTTACCCGCCGCGGATCCCGCCAGAGGGCCAGCGCATGAGAACCACGGACGTCAAACCCACAGCTGCTCCTTGTGCTCACCGCGCGACCGTTCCGGCGCAGGCACGGGAACTTGCCGGCCGCCTCGCCGCGCTATTCAAGCGAGACAGCCAGATCACCAAACGCCTCAACGACGCGCAATCCCGGCTGCAGAGCGCGAACCTGCGGCTGTGGTCGGGATTGCATCCCGACGCGCTCGCGCTGCTCTACGACGACACCCAGCCCGCCGGGATCGCAGCTAACGGCCAGATCCGCAGCGAGGTAGACGCGGTGATGATCGACCATCTGCGAAACGGCGCCGACGAGCAGCAGCTCGAAACCGCGGTGCTCGCAGTCGTCCAGGAGATTCACTGGACGATCCACCACGCGTTCCTCGACCACCAAACGGCCTCCGAGGAACGCCGACAGCTCGCCGTCGACGTCGGCGAACTCGCACAGCAGCTCACAGCCGCGCTGTCTGCTGCGGGCTGGACCGAGCACCAATCACGCAACGCGAACGTCCACGACCTCACCGAAGGAAGCGGTGACCATGACCCACGCTGAGCAGGACCCGATCGTGGAGACGTTCGCGCGAATGCGCGAACGCGCCGACCGATTCGCGTGGCTCGAGGATCTGCGCTCAGGCGATCCCGCGTTCGCTGAGGTCTCGGCGCTCTACCCCGACGATATGAGCGAATGGCAAGCCGCCGTGTACCTGCTCACCGGCTGTGGCCAGGTCTGGATCGCACTCGCCAACGGTGTGCTCAAAGAACGGTCGATTGCGCCCGTCCTGCACGAGCTCGAGCGCCCGCGGCGAGCGTGGGCGTCGAGCGAGACCACGGTCATGCAGTGGGCCGTGCACTTCTGGGACATCGCCAGCTGGCCGGCGAGGTTCCCCAACGTCTTCCAAGAGTTCTACTTCCGGCGCTGGATCACCGCCTGTCATCTGTACAAGAGGATCCCGCCTGCCCTCACGATCACTGAGCGACGTGGGGTGGCGTGATGGCGACGCTCACCCTCCCCGGCGCCGACGTCCGCGGGTTCTATCGCCGGCTCGGGATCCAGCTCCCTGACAACTCGAGCACGAACGTTTCGGTGCGGTGCTTCGTCGACCCCGGCGCGCACCACCGCGAGGACCGCGACCCATCCTGCTCAGTCAACACCGTCAACGGCGCGTGGAAGTGCCACGGTTGCGGCGCCTGTGGCGGCGCGTTCGACGCCGCCCTCAAAACCGGCCACGACCCTCGCAGCGCAGTCGAGCTGATGATCGCCTATCGACTGACCGAACCGCGCGCCCGACTGCGCACGGCTCGGGAGCTGCTCGACGCACCCAGCCGCCCCCCGGCGACGCCGCCGCGCGCTCACCATGATCCAGTCGCCCGCCGACGGCTGCAGGTCACAGGTCAGGACATCGCTCGATGGCAAGCAGCTCTGTCCCGTCGCCCCAGCCTGCTCGCTCGGCTCGCCGGTGAACGGGGCTGGCGCTACCAAACGATGCGCCAACTCGAACTCGGCGCCGACCGCGGTCGGATCACAATCCCCGTCCGGAACGCCAGCGGCGTTCTGCGCGGCCTGCTGCTCTACCAGCCTGACCACACCGCCCGGCCGAAAATGCTCGCCGCGGCCGGCAGCCGGCACGGACTCGTGCCGCACCCCGCCGTGGAAAAGTCCACGCGAGTCCTGCTCGTAGAAGGACCGCCCGACATGATCGCCGCCCGCTCACGCGGTATCCCCGCCATCGCCGTACCCGGTGACCACGCCTGGCGACCAGCTTGGGCGCGCTTGCTCACCGGACGGCGCATCACGATTGCCATGGACGCCGACGAGGCCGGACGGATGGCGGCTGAACGCATCGGCCACGACCTGGCCGAAGTCGCCGACCTACAGATCGTTGACCTTGCTCCCGTGCGAGACGACGGATACGACCTCACCGATTGGCTGCTTGAACGCTCCAGCCTCACGGTCGATCTGGTAAATGCCGAACTTGACGCCCTCCGGGTGACGCGCGCGGCGCTCGCGTATCGCGAGCCCATCGGGAGGCACAGTGGTAGCCGATAACCCGCTGAGCCTCACAGAGGAACAACTCGACCACCTGGCTGATCGCGTCGCGATCAAGCTTGCGGCTGCCCGGGCACCCGCACGGCCGATGTTGACCGTCGAGGACGTCTGCGCAACCTTCCAGGTCAGCCGCGCGTGGGTGTATGAGAACGCGGCACGGCTCGGTGGCATCAAGCTTGGACCTGGTCAGCGAGCACCGCTCCGCTTTGACGCGAAGCGCGTAGCAGCTGCCATGAGTCCATTGGCAACGACGGAGACAACGGAGCCGGCGACGCGAAACGTGGATCAGCCAAGTCGTAGGCGGCCGAAACGACTACACCCGGTTTACGATGGCTGACGGGTCCACACCAAGGGTCAGACCGGGGGAGGAGGATCCGGCAAGATGGCAAGTCGCGGACGCAAGCTGACCGGCGAGGTGAGAGAGCACCGCGCCGCGTCAGGCATCATCAGCTACTCGATCCGAGTCCGGTGGCACGGGGAGCGAATCAACATCCGCCTCGGCAACGAGCTCGAAGGGTGGAATCGCCCGCTCGCTGATCTGAAGCTCGCGGAGACGATCAAGGCCGTGGAGGCGGGCGTCTGGCGGCCGCCCGTCCCGGACATCCCCGAGGAGGATCACGACCCGCTTCTGCACGAATTCGCGACGGTCTGGCTCGATCGGCGGAGCGTCGATCTCGACCAGAGCACCGCAGCGTCGTACGGCCACGTTCTGAGCCGCTACATCCTGCCCGAGTTCAAAGGACACCGGCTGACCGAGATCAGCTACGAGGCAGTTCTGCGCTGGCGTGATCGCCTGCGCAGAGAGGCCGAACAGCTCAAGCTCGCGAAGGAGAACGACGTCAGGCTCGTCGACCGACACGGCAGGCCGAAGCGGGCATTCGGACCGAAGACGGTTAACGAGGCACTCCGCCTGCTCGGCCAGATCCTTGACCGCGCTGTCGAGAGCGAGCACTACGCGCTGGATCGAAACCCTGTGAAGGGTCGCTCTGGTCTACGGGTGAAGACCCCCGGCAAGCCGCCACGCGAGCATCTGGAAGCCGATGAGGTGCTAAGCCTGATCGAGGCTGCCGACCTGATCGACCAGGGCGTCACGCCAGAGACCCTCGCTCGCGGGAAATCGGCACGCGACCTGCGAGCGAGCGGACTGACGTGGACGCAGGTTGGGAAGGAACTCGGCTGCACCGACAGCACCGCCATCTACCTTTCTCACGTGAAGCCGAAGCGCGATGCCCCGCGGCGCCGTCGCGCCATGATCATTGTTCTATCGCTGACTGGCATACGGGCATCCGAGCACACCGACCTGATCTGGAACCGCGTCGACCACACCCACGGTCGCATTGTGGTGGGCGACGCGAAAACCGAAGCTGGCGTTCGAGAGATCCACCTTTCCCCGTTCGTCCGTGAGGAACTGGCGCTTTATAAGGCTTCGCTTCCCCGGGAACCGAAGCCTGCCGATCCGGTGTTTGCGGTGCGCGGGGGCGGCGCTGGCGATCGGTTCAACCTCGGGAGGCGCCTCAAGCACGTCGCGAATGTCGCAGCCAAGCTACGCGAAGAGCAGGGGGTCTCGCCGATGCCCGCCCGTATTACGCCGCACACGTTTCGCAGGACGTTCGTCACGCTCTCGTTCCAAGCCGGCAAGGATCTTGTATTCGTGCAAAGTCAGGCCGGACATGCGGACTGGAAGACGACCCTCGATATCTACACTCAGCAGAGCGGACGCAGCATCGACCCCGGCATCCGCAGGTTGCTCGAGGAGTTCCTCGGCGAGCCGAGTCAGACGCCGGATACCGACAGCAGTACGACGTCCGGCCCGATCCATACGCGGCACGACGTCCTGCGATGAGGGCTACAGCTATCCAATCACGAAGGGGTCCATCGACCGCCCCACCCGGCCGGCCACGCGGGAGCCGCTCAAGCACGCATGCCCCGCTCGCGATCGTTTTGGTCCGGTAACCCGATTTACCGGACCGAATAGAGCAGAAAACCCCGTAAACGCTGGACTCAAATGGTGCAGAGATGCTCTAGGTGAACCGTGCATTGTGCCTGGAAATCGCCGCTTTTTAACCCCTGCGTCCACACGACTGAAAATCGTGGTGTCCCCGGTTCGAGTCCGGGTCTCGCCACTACCAGAAGTCCCTGTATTTGTGCGGAGTTTGGGGCGACTCGACGGCTGGGTCGCGCCGACGTCTCGGGGCGGCTTTGTGCCCGGAGTCCTTTTCAGGTCCAAACCTGAGGGTGGCCGAGGGTTTGGTCGCACTCGGCACGCGGACTCGCGCTGGCAGCCGCCACGATGCGCACGCGTTGACGCGGGACTTGGCGCACGGTTGCCGTGGCCAGCGGTGTCTGGTTTCGCAGCAGCGCCGCGCTGTTCGCTGTCACCGTGTTCGTGCCGCTGCTTCTGCAGAGGACGACCGGCGCGAGCCCGACGCGGGCTGGGCTGCTGCTCGTCCCGATGATGGTCGGCACACCGCTTCCACGACGCTGTCGGGACGCGCCGTTGCCCGCACCGGCCGCTGCAAGCGCTTCACGATGCCGGTCCGCTGATGACGGTCGCGCTCGTGCGGCTGGCCGTGCTGGCCCGGCACCCCTCGCGCACGGCTACTGGGATTGGCCTGGCGATCTTCGGCCTCGGCTTCGGGCTGGTCGGCCAGATGCTCATCGTCGCCGTCCAGAACAACGTCGAACGGCGCGGGCTGGGCATTGCCACGGCCACGACGTCGTTCTTTCGTGGGCTCGGCGCCGCTGTCGGCGCAGTCGTGCTCGGCGCCGTCTTCGCCCCCCGCGTCGGCGGGCACCCCCCGGGTCGGGGCACACCACCTCGGACCCGTGGCCAAGACTGACGTCATCAGCGCGGTCCAGTCGGTGTTCCTGGTCGCCGCTCCCCTCGCCGCGATCGCACTGCTGATCGTCCTGCGGCTGCCCGAGATCCCGTTCAGGGGGCGCCAGCGGGGCGCGCCGGGCCAAACACCGAGCAGCTCCGGAGACACCTAGGCCCGACGCCAACGGCGACGGCCCGCTGGTCGACTCGGCACCCAGGAGCCGAGCAATACCACCGGCCCGCACCGTACCCGGGCGGTGGTGCAGACGATGCTGATCTCGCGCCACCCGACGGTGTAGGCTATGGCATCCTGATCTTCCGAAATCAGGAGCGAACAGTAATGGGGGGTCAGATGCGCCGCGTAGCACTTGGATTGCTCGCCATCGCCGCCGTCGTACTGCTGGCGGCCGGTGCGACGAGCGCCGCCCGTCCGAGGTCCTCCGCTGGCTACAAGCCGCCCGTGTACGGTCCGCCCGCCGGTAGTGGCAAGTCCACGCCCGCTGTCCTCCGGGTCGGCACCGAGCACGGCATTCGTGGCCAGTTCACCGACGTTCAGGCGGCGATCGATGCAGCCAAGCCGGGCGACTGGATCTTGATCGCACCAGGCGACTACAAGGAGGCCGGCAATCGGCTCGCGCCGACCACCGTTTCAGATCTTCGTTCTGGGGCGGGATTCCTGGTCACCACGCCGGGCCTCAACATCCGGGGGATGGACCGCAACACAGTATGGCTAGACGGGACCAAGGTAGGCGCCCCGCGGTGCAGCTCGGCGCCGGCCGATCAGAACTTCGGTCCCAACGATGCGGCGGGCCAGCCCGCCGGACGTAACGGCATCGTCGTCTACAAGGCCGCCAACGTGAACATCGAGAATCTGAGCGTATGCAACTTCCTCAACGGCGACAACGGCGGCGGCGATCAGATCTGGTGGGACGCAGGCGGCTCGACGGGCACCCAAACCAGCCTCGGCACCTGGTATGGCGACTACCTCACGGCCACGTCGACCTATTTCAAGGACAACAGCTCACCGTCTGCGGCCTACGGCATCTACTCCTCGAACACAGCTGGGCCTGGCCAAGGATTTTTCAGCAACGACTACGCGTCGAACTTCAATGATTCCGCCTACTACGTAGGCGCGTGCCCGGATTGCCGCGTGACACTCGACCACGTGCAGGGGGAGAACTCGCCGCAGGGATACTCGGGCACCAACTCCGGCGGCCATGTCCTGATCGAGAACTCCGAGTTCGACAACAACGCGACCGGCCTGGCCACGGGCGACCTCAATAACGACGACGCTCCGTCGCCTCAGGACGGCACCTGCCCGGGCGGCGCGGTGAACCCAAACGCGCCGAACGGCATTCAGCGCACCCAGATTTGCTGGGTGTTCATCAACAACTACGTGCACGACAACAACAACGCCAACACACCGAGCCAGGGCATCTCGGGCGCGGCTCCCGTAGGGACTGGCGTCACGATCTACGGAGGCCGCCACGACGTCTTCATCCACAACCGCTTCGTCAACAACGGGGCGTGGGGCATTCTCTTCACTCCGTTTCCCGATAACTCGCAGCCGCCGCCCGTAGCCCACTGTCAGGGCGGCGCAGACCTGAGCACGCCCGGCAGCCCGCTGTGCTACTTCGACGACTGGGGCAGCGAGTTCGCCCACAACACGTTCACGCACAACGGCTTCTTCGGCAACCCGTCAAACGGCGACATCGCCGAACTCTCGCAGGATGGGATCAACTACAACCCCGACAGCAACTGCTTCCACGACAACGTCGACACGCAGCACGCGCTGACCAGCGATCCGTCCAACATCGACAGCTACAACCGCTGCGGCCAGACCTACCCGCCGGCCTCTGACCCGGTGCTGACGGCGCAGGCTTCGTGCGACAGCGGCTTGCTCGCCGGTTGCCCGGCGGCGACGCCGGCCAGCTACCCGCGGGCGACCAAGGTCGTGCTGACGACTCCCCCGGCGCTGCCGACGATGTCCAATCCGTGCGCTGGCGTGCCAACCAACCCCTGGTGCCCGGCGCACGTGGCGCACAAGCACCCAAAGAAGCACCACCCAAAGAAGCACCACCCAAAGAAGCATCACGCCAGGCACAAGTCCAGCCGTGATCCCGACCACGATCGGGACGTCGACGACCTGTAGAGGCCGTTCTGAGGCGCCTGCAGCCGTGGGGTCGCCGACCGGTTCATCGTGCACCCCGCGATGTCCTTGCCGTTCTGGCCGGCGTCGACCTTCTGCCCTGGTCAGTTTTTTGGAGCGGCCGGTCACCTGGAGTACGCTGACGGGTATGGACATGGTGCGTCGGTCGCAGGGGGCGGTGCTCGTAGGCTCTCCCGCCGCGCGCACCCTGCTTCGGATCCTCGTTGTCAGCGCCATGTTCCTCGGGTTGGGGGCCGCTCGCGCGACCGCCGACGTCGGCTACACCGAGAAGGCTCTGAAGTTCGACGTCGTAGTAGGACCGAGCAACAACATCCACTGCGTCGTTGACGCCAACCTGTACACGCCGGACGGCGCCTCGGCGGCGCACCCGGTGGCGGCGATCCTGGCCACCAACGGCTTCGGCGGCAGCAAGGATGACTTCAACAAGCTGGCTCCGTCGTATGCCAAGCGCGGCTTTGCCTTTTTGGCCTACTCCGGGCTCGGGTTCGGGGGGTCGGGCTGCAAGATCGAGCTCGACGATCCCGACTACGACGGCAAGGCGGGGTCGCAGCTGGTGAGCTTCCTCGGAGGCAGCAAGGCGGCCCAGGACGGCACGAAGATCAACTACATCATCCGCGACCCCGTCGCCCACGACGGCAAGCACTACCCCGACGATCCCCGGGTGGGGATGCTGGGTGGCTCCTACGGCGGCGAGATCCAGTTCGCCGTCGCCGAGCAGGACCTGCGGGTCGATGCCATCAACCCGCAGATCACCTGGAGCGACCTCGCCTACTCGCTGATCCCCAACAACACGGACTTCACCTCGGGCGTGACGTCCGCCACGCCGGGCGTCGTGAAGGTGGACTGGCCGACGCTGTTCTTCGGGCTTGGAGTCGGTGACGGGATCCAGGAGATCGCGACCAACGGCGACGCGAGCCACGTCGGCGCGTGTCCGAACTTCGACGACCGCGCCTGCCCGTCGATCGTCACGGCCGCCGGGACGAGCTACCCCGACGCGACGACGCTGGCGTTCCTGCGTCACGCCTCGGTCGCGAGCTACATCAAGAACATCCGCATCCCGACCTTCCTCGCTCAGGGCGAGGTCGACTCGCTGTTCGACCTCCAGGAGGCGACGGCCACCTATCGGGAACTGCGCGCGCAGGGGACCCCGGTCCGGATGCTGTGGCGCTCGGCCGGGCACTCCGGCGGCTCGCTGGGCAACGCGGAGAGTGACGCCGCCAACCCCGAAGCCGGCTACGAGAGCCGGCTGGAGCTGCAGTGGTTTCAGTACTACCTCCAGGGCGACGGCCCCGCCCCGAAGCTCGACTTCTCCTTCTATCGCCCCTGGGTGCACTACAGCGGCGACGCCGCCCCGGCGGTCGGCGAGGTCCCCAGCTATCCGGCGGCGCCCTCCACCACGCTCGATCTCTCCGGAACCAACGCCCTGACCTCCTCGCCGGCCTCGGTCCAGGCCGGGAGCGCGAGCATGGCCGCGGTGAGCGCCGCACCGTCGAGCACCGGCGGAGGGTATGTCAATCCGGGCGACGTCAACCCGCCGGGGACCGCGGTGACCTACGCCACGCCGCCCCTCACGGCCGACACCAACGTCATCGGGATCCCCGCGGTGACCTTCCGGATCAGCGCGCCGACGTTCGCGACCAGCCAGGCGCAGGGCCCGGGCGGGATGCTCGAGCTGTTCGCCAAGGTCGATGACTACAACCCCGTCACCGGCACGGCCACGCTGCCACAGAACCTGGTCTCCGCCGTTCGCATCCCCGATGTCAACGCGCCGATCACGATCCAGCTACCCGGGATCGTCTACCGCTTTCCCAAGGGCGACGAGATCCGCCTGGTCATCGGCACGAGCGACGAGACCTTCCGCGGCAACAACTCCGCCGGGCCGGTGACCGTGATGACGTCGCCGAGCGCGCCGGGCGTGCTCTCGCTGCCGATCTCCACCGGTTCGATAGCGGGGCTCAGCACCCCGAGCGTCAGCCGGGTGCTGCCGGGCTGCCCGGCCCCCACGGGCGGCCTCTCGGGCGCGACGCTCGGGCTGATTAGGCTCGGTCTGACCCGCGCCCGCGCGCACCGTGCCTACGTGCACAGCTCTGATCGTGGGCAGCGCTACAAGGACTTCTTCTGCCTCGCGCCGATCGGTATCCGCGTTGGCTACGGCTCTCCCACGCTGCTGCGCACGATTCGAGCCCGGGCGCGTGCCCGCTACCGCGATCGAGTCGTGTGGATCTCCACCGCCAATCCTTTCTACAGCGTCCGCGGCGTGCGTCCGGGCGCGCGAGTGAACGCCGCCCACCGGCGTCTGCGACTCGGCCGGCCGTTCCATGTCGGTCTCAACTGGTGGTACTTCGGCCACTCCGGCGCGACGATCACGCTCCTCAAGGTTCGCCACGGCAGGATCGAGGAGGTCGGCATCGCGATGCGCTCCCTCACGCGGACGCGCAAGATGCAGGCCGCCTTCGTGCGCAGCTTCTCCTGATCGCGTTCAGGAGAATCTGGCCAGGAACCGCCTGGCGGCGGAGCGATGGCTAGTGAGCTGCTTGTCGGCGAGCCCGATCTCTTCAATGATGCCGTGGCGGACCTTGAGCACGCCTCGGCTGCGTCCTGCGGGAGCCAGGTACCACGAGTTCAGGCCGATCTGGAATCGTCGCCCGACCTTCAGCCTTCGCGCGACCGCCGCCAGCTTGGCTCCCGGGTGCACGCCGTTGAGCGCGTAGCTGGGGTTGGCGGTCAGTACGAGCACGGCCCGGCCCCGCACGCGCGCTCGCTGCTTACGCGAGAGCGTCCGCAGCAGGGCCGGTGAGGGGTACCCCACGCGGATGCCATGGACGGTCGGGCAGAAGAAGTCCATGTAGCGTCGGCGGCGAGTCGAGAAGCTGGGGAACAGCCGGCGGGTCTGGGCTCGCGTCATACCCAGCCTCACCGGGCCAAGAGATGAGCCGGCGATGAAGCCCGGGACTCTGGTGCAGACGGCCTCGGGACCGAATGGGATCGACACTGGCGCCGGTCCCAGCGGCCTTCCGCCGTAGATCACGTGCCCCGCGGCGTCCTGGTAAGTCTTCCAGGGGGTGGTCGGGCCCTGGCCGATTCCCGGCTTGCTGTAGTCGCAGACGCCGGTGGGGAACGCCTGCTGGAGCTCCTGCCACTGGGCGGGGGTGAAGGTGACGGGATAGGCGGCGCGGTCGAGCGGCTTGAGCTGGCACTTCAGCACGTCGTCGGTCTTGGGCTCATCGGCCACGTAGCGTGGTGTTCCGTACGCCTGCACCGTCTGGTCGCAGACCGGCTCGGGCAGCGCCGTCCCGCTGCCGTTGGTGCAGCGGGCAGTCAGCGTGGCGGGCTTGTCCTGGATGATCTTCTGCGCCAGCGGGACATTGCGCGAGTCGGTGTTGACCTGCTTGAGCCACCCGTCCATAGCAAACACCGCCTGGTCGGCGTAGTTGACATCGCCGATCAGGGGGTCCTGCCCGCGCCACAGCACCTGGTTGGCGGCGGTGCCGAAGTTGCGCAGCAGGCGGTTGCGCATCGCGTAGGTGCGGTAGACGTCGTGGAAGGCGCCGGGGTCCGGGCCGCGCAGGTCGATGATCGCCACGTCGTTCAGGTTCGACGCCGAGTCCGCGCCGCCGTCGGCGTAGACACGTTGCAGGGCGAGGTCGCTGCCCTGGACCCGGCTGGCGGAGAACGCTCCGTTGTCGTCGAGTCCCCCCAGGTGGGCGTTGAGGTCGGCGAACTGCTGCGCGTTGATCGCGCCGGTACGGAGGGCGTTGAGCCCGTACTGGATCCCGCGGTTGGAGAACGGGAGGTTCGCGTAGCCCGTCTTGGGGTCGCGACCGAACATATTGACCATGTAGTCCTCCAGCGTGCAGCGCACGCCGTGCGGGTTGGTCTGCGGGTTGAACACCTCCGCGGGCGGCACATCGGGGCAGCGGCGGGTGGGCAGGCCGGAGTTGGGGATCGCGTTGGTGAAGGTGATCGGGTTGGCCGGGTTGGGGTGATCGATGATCGCCTGGATCTGCGTCGGGCCGAAGAGGTCGGTCAGGTCCTTGGTCTTGAAGTAGTTGAGCAGCAGGTAGTAGTCCTCGTACTCCATCGACGATGACCAGGCATCGGTAAAGCTGCACTGCGGCGTGATGCCCTGGTACAGGCCGGGATAGGCGTTGGCGACCTGCTGTTGGACGAGCGAGCCCCCCGAGCAGCCCGAGCCGATCGTCCAGCGGATCTCGCCGTAGCGGTCGATCACGTGCTCCTTGGTCATGACCAGGGACTCGGCTTCGGTGAGCAGGTTGCAGTTGTGTCCCGCGTTGTCCAGCGCGGTCGACATCACGATGAACCCGCCGGCCAGGATCTTCTGGTCCTGCACGCTGGGGGCGGTGCCCGTGCCGTACGTGGTGTCGCAGCTGGCGCCGTGGGTGATGACCAGGCGCCCGTTGTACTGCGACTGGGGCGCCCACGGCGCCCATGGCTTGCCCGGCTGGTAGAGGGTGGCGATCGCGTACTGGTCGCGGTCGATGTAGCCGGTCTCCTGGCGGATGATGAACGGAACGGTTACGCCATCGGTGGTGGTCGTCGTGGCGATCGCCGAGGTGGGCGGCGGATGGCTGGGGTCATAGGACTGAAAGCTCCCGGACCCCGATCCCGCGGTGTTGGCGCCGCCACCGCCGGTGCCGGCGGAGACGTAGAAGTAGGCGAAGGTCGGATCCTGATTGCACTGCTTGTCCTTGGCGCCCGTCTGGCACAGCCACGGTTGGATCTGGGGGCCGGAGAAGACCGGACCGCCGATCGGATGGTTGGTGATCGTCAGATGCGCCCCGTAGCCGTCGGGAAGCCGCGCGGTGAGCACGTTGGGCCCGTCCCCGAGCCCGGTCACCAGGCCCTCGAACTTCCCGTTGGCGCGCATCGCGAACTCGCCGGTGACGTCACGTCCGCCGAGGTCGAGCTTCGTCTGCGCGGCCTGTGCGCCGGGGGGAAGGAACACCTGCACGAGGGCCTCGCCACCGGAGACGAGGTCGGCGCGCGTGGAGAGCACCACCAGCCTGACGAGGTGCGCAGGGCCGATCGCCGCTGCCCGCGTGCGCGCGGGATGAGCCGACGGCGGTATGGCTGCAGCCGGGCTCACGCCAAGCGCGAAAGCCGCGCAGACCGCCAGACAAATGCGACGTCGCACCGGTGCCGATGCCAACTGAAAACACCCCTCCTCGCCGACTCAGGGCGGGAGATCGTAGCCCTTCCTCCACTTTCCTGTCAACTGCCGAAGCATCGGGCCAACGAGGCTACGACGGGCTTGGATCGGCGTTCGTGCTCCGTGGGTCGATGAGGATCTTCGCGTGGGCCTCGGGATTGCCGAGGGCGTCGAACGCGTTGGCCACTCCGCTCAGTCCGACGATCCCGGTTACGAGCGGTGTGGCGTTGAGCTTCCCGGCGGCGAGCATGTGGAGGGTGTCGCGGAACTCGAGCGGTGTGTAGCCGACCACGAATCTCAGGTCGATCTCCTTGTTGATGGCCATCGAGGGCCGGAGCTTGTCATCGCCCATGCACACGCCGACGACGACCACACGGGAGAACAGGGGGGCGGCAGCGACGATCCCATCCAGGATGCCGGGGAGGCCGACGCACTCGAAGATCACCGGGCGTTTGGGCTTGATCCCGAGCGTGTCGATCGTCCGCCAGAGGTGCTGCCAGGGGATCGGGAGCCGACCTAGTCTCTCCATCGTGGAGAGGGCCAGTTCGACCGCCGCCGGCAGCGTCTTGAGGTGGTCGCGGTCACGGGCAGCGTACGGCGAGTCCTGCGCCGGATCTACGACGATGTCAGCACCGCACGCCGTAGCCAGCTGACGGCGGACGGCCGAGAAGTCACTCGCGACGACGGTGCGCACGCCGCGGGCCTTGAGCGAGCAGATCACGGCTAGGCCGATGGGCCCGCACCCGATCACCACCGCTACATCGCGCTTGCCGATCTCGCTGCGATTGACGGCGTGCCAACCCACGGCCAGCGGCTCGGTGAGCGCGCTCAAATCGGGCGCCAGCCCGTTCGGAACGGCCATCATCAGCGACTCCTCCACGATCACCCGTTCGGCGTACGCGCCCGGCGCCGCAGCCGAGAGGCCCGTGGCGTGGACGGCCCCGGCGCGTCTGACCAGCGGGAGGGCCACCACGTGTGAGCCCACGGGCGTCTTCTCGCGGCACCCGGGGCCGTACTCGGCGATCTCGCCGCAGAATTCGTGGCCGAAGACGACGCGTTGGTCAGACCGCATGAAGTCCTCGTAGCCGACCTCGGTCATGACCTCGGCGAGCTCGTCGCAGTGATGTCTGGCGTGCAGGTCGGATCCGCAGATCCCGCAGCGCAGGACCTCAAGCAGAACCTGCCCCTTGGCCGGCGGCTGGGCCGGCAGCTCGGCGACCTCGAGTTCCGCCGCCCGGCAGGTCACCGCCTTCATGCCGTCACCGCCTCGCGGGCCGGGCTGGTCAGGCGGTAGGCATGAGCCGGGCTCTCGGTCGACCGGCGTCTGAAGCGCCAGGTCCAATCGGGCCACAGGGTGGCGTTGCGTCCTGTGCGGTCCCGGTAGAAGCTCGAGCAGCCGCCGATCTCCCACACCGTGCCTCGGAGCCTCGCATCGATCTCGCGGTTGTAGTCGTCGTGCGCCTCGGGACGCACCTCGATCATGCTCGACCGTGTTGCTTGCATGGCGTCGATCGCGCCGATGACATGGCCGACCTGGGACTCGATCATGTAGACCATCGAGCTATGTCCGAGGCCGGTGTTCGGGCCGAGCAGCATGAAGAAGTTGGGAAACCCAGGGATCGAGGCGCCGAGGTATGCGCGCGGCCTGCCCTCCCAGGTGTCCTGCAGCACGGCGTCGCGCCCACGGACGTGGCTGGCGAACGGGATGTCGGTGACGTGGTAGCCCGTACCGAGGATGATCACGTCGACCTCGCGTTCGAGCCCGTCGGAACTGATCACGGTGTTCCCCCGCACCTCCGCCAGGCCGCCGCTGATGAGCTCGACATTGGGCTTGGCCAGGGCCGGATACCACCGGTTGGAGGGAACGATCCGCTTGCAGCCCACGGTGTAGTCGGGAGTCACTTTGGCCAGCAGGCCGGAATCCGAGAGGCCCTTGCGCATGTGGGACCGCGAGACCTTCTCGAGCAGCCCGAGCAGCCGGGGATCCTTGGCCATGCCGAGCACGAGGAGCTCGCGGCTCCAGTAGACGCCCTGGCGAACGAGCTCCTGAATAGCGGGCGCCCGCCGGTACAAGGCGCGCTCCCAGTCATTGATCGGCCGATTGCCGTGCGGCATCACCCAGGGGGGCGTGCGCTGAAAGACGTGCAGCTGCGCGACTTGATCGGCGATCTCGGGCACGTACTGGATCGCCGACGCACCGGTGCCGATCGACGCCACCCGCTTCCCGCTCAGGTCAAAGTCGTGGTCCCAGCGCGCCGAGTGCATGAGCTTGCCCGCGAAACTCGAAAGCCCCGGAACGTCGGGGAGATTTGGCTCGGTCAGCGGACCGACGGCGCTGATGAACACCGAGCAGTCAAACGCGCCCGTGCTGGTCTCGATCGTCCACCGCTGATCGTCCTGTGACCAGGTGGCCGCCTCGACCGCGACGCCGGTCCGGATCTGCGAACGCAATCCGAACCGGTCAGCGATACGGCGCAGGTATTCGCGGATCTCGGGCTGCGGCGAGTACGTGTGGGACCACTCGGGATTCGGCGCAAACGAGAGCGAGTACAGGTGCGAGGGGATGTCGCACGTGCAGCCCGGGTACGTGTTGAGCTGCCAGACGCCCCCCACGTCCTCGGCGCGGTCCAGCACCACGAAGTCGTCCCGGCCGCTCTGCTTGAGCTTGATCGCCATCGCCAAGCCAGAGAAACCCGCTCCGGCGATCACCACGCCTACTTGCTCGGCCACGCTGCCTCCTCAGGCTTCTACTGACGTTTGCGAAAGTTTCATCTCCGTAACTAACGATAGTGTAACCTAAAGCCGTGGCTCCGCAAACTCGCACGTCATCGCGCCGTAGCGCGGCCGCCCGACGTGACCAGCTGCTCGACGTGACCAGCCGCCAGCTCAGCGAGCGTGGTTTCCACGGCCTTTCGATCGAGGCGGTCGCCACGGCCGCCGGGGTTACCCGCGCCACGGTCTACCTCCACTTCAAGGATCTTCAAGAGCTCCTCGAGACGGTCATCGAGCGCGAAACCTCGCGGGCCCTGGCGCAGTTCTCAGAGACCGCCCTGACCAATCTGGACGAAGGTGACCCTCGGGAGCTGATGCTCAACGCACTGGATGCCTACCTGAATGCCGTCAAGAGCCAACCGACGACCTGGCGGCTGATCCTGATGCCGCCCGAGGGCGCTCCCCAGGCCTTGCGCGACAAGATCGCCGCCGGGCGTGCCGCCGCTCTGCAGCGGCTGGCCGCGGCGGTCCAGCCGCTGGTCGACCGTAACCCGCAAATGCCCGACGCTGAGCTGACCGCACGGATACTGTCCGCCCTCTCTGACGAATACGCGCGCCTCGTGCTCGACCGGTCGGGCCGGTTCGCCGTCCCACGCCTGGTCGCGCACGCGCGCTGGTGGCTGCAGCAGAGCCCCCTCGAGTGAAAGCCCGCACTCTGCGCCTCGAGAAGCCCGCGCCGCGAGTCGTGGTTACGCTTCGGGGGCATGAGCTACGCAAAGAGGAATCTCCGCGGCATCGAGGACATGGCGGTCAAGCACGGTCTCTCGGACACTCAGCAGGCGCGCTTTCCCCGCGCCGACCTGGGGGCCGAGCAGACCGGCCTCAACTATCTGATCATCAAGGCCGGGCAGCGCGAGGCGTTCGCACATCGGCACCGCGAAGCCGAGGAGATCTACGTCGTCCTGGCCGGCTCGGGACGGGTCAAGCTCGACGACGAGCTGGTGGACCTGGAGCCGCTCGACGCCTTACGGGTCAGCCCCGGCGTGACGCGGTCCTTCGAGGCGGGTGGCGACGGTCTCGAGGTGCTCGTGTTCGGACCGCACGTGGATGGAGACGGAGAGATGGTCAACGACTTCTGGAGTGACTAGGAGGAGACTTGTCAGTGCAGACGATGAGCCCGCTCGACGCGTCTTTTCTTCACATCGAAGACGCCGTGACGCACATGCACATTGGCTCGGTGGGGATCTTCGAGGGTCCGCCCCCGGGCGCCGGAGAGGTCGCGGCGGCGATCGGGGCCCGCCTGCCGCTCGTCCCCCGCTACCGCCAGAAGGTTCTGTTCGTTCCGCTGGCCCTGGGACGTCCCGCCTGGGTCGACGATCCCCACTTCCGTCTCGACTACCACGTGCGCCGCACCGCGCTGCCGGCGCCGGGCGGGGACGATGAGCTGAGGACCCTGGTCGGGCGGGTGATGTCCCAGCAGCTTGACCGCGCCAAGCCGCTGTGGGAGATGTGGGTGGTCGAGGGTCTCGACGACGGCCGCTGGGCGCTGATCTCCAAGAGCCATCACTGCATGGTCGACGGCGTTTCGGCCACCGACCTGCTCAGCGTGGTCCTCAGCGCCGAGCGCAGTCCGAGCGGCCCCGAAGGCGACGACGACTGGCGCCCAGATCCCACTCCGGCCGGCTCCCGGCTCGTGGTCCGGTCGCTGGCCAGCCGGGCCATGAGCCCCTACGAGGCGGCGCGCGGGCTCCTGTCCGCCGCTCGGGGCCCCCGCCGCGTCGTCCGCCAGATGGCCGAGCTCGGCCGCGGCCTGGCCAACTTCTCCTCGCTCCTAAACTCCTCGCCGACGGCCAGCTCCCTCAACGGTCCGATCGG
The DNA here is from genome assembly GCA_051005855.1 of Solirubrobacteraceae bacterium. Classification (GTDB taxonomy): domain Bacteria; phylum Actinomycetota; class Thermoleophilia; order Solirubrobacterales; family Solirubrobacteraceae; genus Palsa-465. Next base: position 20,568 of record JBPCIY010000086.1, read on the forward strand.
CCCCCACCGCCGCTGGGATTGGGCTCGGGCTCGGCTCGGGGATGTCAAGCAGATCCGAGAGACACACGGCGGCACCGTCAACGACGTGGTGCTGGCCGTTATCACCAACGGCTTTCGTGAGTTGCTGCTCTCCCGCGGCGAACCGGTGGCGGGGCGGGTGATCCGGACCCTCGTTCCGGTCTCGGTGCGCAGCCAGGAGGAGCGCGGTTCCTACAACAACAAGGTCTCGGCCATGTTCGCCGAGCTCCCGGTCGAAATCGAGGACCCCGTCCAGCGCCTCGACGCCCTGCACGAGCAGATGCAGCACCTCAAGCACTCCGGCCAGGCGGTGGCGGCCGAGCGTCTGACCGCCCTGGGCGGCTTTGCTCCGGCGATACTGCTCGCGCTCGCCGGACGCGTGGGAACCCGCTTGCCCCAAAGCGCCATCAACACGGTCACGACCAATGTGCCAGGTCCCCAGCAGCCGCTCTACCTGGCCGGCAAGCGGATGCTCGAGGCCTTCCCGTTCGTCCCCCTCGGCGGTCACGTGCGGGTGGGAGTGGCGATCTTCTCCTACGACGGCGGGATCAACTTCGGCGTCACCGGGGATCTGGACAGCTCCCCTGACATCGGGGTGCTGTGCCGAGGCATCGAGGATGGCGTGGCCCAGTTGCTCAGTCCGTCGGCGGCCAGCGCGCCCACGCGCAGCGAGCGCGCGAAGTCGCGGTCGCGTCGGCGGTCGCCAGCGACCTGATCAGCGGTGATGCAGTTGCGCACCCATGTCCCGCACGGCCCCGATCGCGCCGCGCACGCTGCCGCTGACCTTCGACCGTCCCCCTGACCGAGGCCGGTAGGTAACCCTGACTTCGGTCAGCCGCCAGCCGGCGTGCGCGGCGGACAAGACCATCTCCAGGGGCCAGCCCGAGGCCCGGTCGCGCAGGTCGAGCTCGAGTAGCGCCGAGCGGCGAACGGCTCGCATCGGCCCGAGGTCAGTCAGCCCGACCCCCGTGCGGCGGCGCAGCTCGAGGGCCAGTGCGCGGTTGACCCAGCGCGCGTGCCAGGGCCACGCGCCCGGCTGGGGATCCCGGGCCCCGAGGCAGAGATCGCTCTCGCCGCCGAGTACGGGTGCGGCGACGCGGGGCAGTTCGCCGGGGTCCAGGGAGCCGTCGCAGTCCATGAAGCACACGATCTCGGTTTCGGCCGCGCGCAAGCCGGCGAAGCACGCCGCCCCGAAGCCGCGCCGCGGCTCCGACACGACCATCGCTCCGCAGGCGGCGGCGACCTGTGCGGTGGCATCGCTGGACCCGTTGTCGACGACCAAGGGCGCGAAGCCGGCGGGCATCGCGGCCAGCACACCGGGGATCGCCTGAGCCTCGTCAAGCGCGGGCAGGATGACCTGGATCACAGAGCGGCAAGCTACTGGCTAAGGTCGGCGGCATGATCCTCGTGACCGGTGGCGCCGGATTCGTCGGCTCCCACGTGGTTGACCTGCTCGTGCAGGAGGGCCATGAAGTGCGGGTCCTCGATCTGCTGCTCGACACCGCCCACGTGAGGCGTCCGGATTACCTCAATCCCCAGGCCGAGTTCGTGCCGGGTGATGTCGCCGACCCCGACGTTGTCCGCGAGGCGTTGCGCGGGGTTGAGGTCATCTGCCACCAGGCCGCGATGGTCGGGCTCGGCGTGGACATGCTCGACATCGAGACGTACGTGCGCCACAACGACCTCGCCACGGCCGTGCTGCTCAGGCAACTCGCCCAGGCCCACTTCCGCGGTCGCCTGGTTCTGGCCAGCAGCATGGTCGTCTACGGCGAGGGCGGTTATCGCTGCGCCGACCACGGCGATGTCACGCCCCTCCCCCGAGCTCGGGCCGACCTTGAGGCCGGGCGCTTCACACCGCGCTGTCCGACCTGCCACGGAGACCTGAGCGCGATCGCCGTGACCGAGACAGCCGCTCCGGATCCGCGCAACGTCTACGCGGCCACCAAGCTTCACCAGGAGCATCTCTGCTTCGCCTTCGGCCGCGAGACCGGGGTCCCTATCACGGCCCTCCGCTACCACAACGTCTACGGACCGCGGATGCCCCGCGATACCCCCTACGCCGGGGTGGCGGCGATCTTTGCCAGTGCCATGGCCTCCGGCCGTCCGGCGCGGGTGTTCGAGGACGGAGGCCAGCTGCGGGACTTCGTGCACGTGCGCGACGTGGCCCGCGCCAACGTCCTCGGGCTCACCGGCCCGGAGCCCTGTCCCGGCGTCTTCAACGTGGCCAGCGGGACGCCCCGGACGGTCGGCGAGCTGGCGCAAGCGCTGGCCGACGCGTGGGGGCGCGCCGGCCCGAGGCCAGTGGTCACGGGCGACTTTCGGCTCGGCGATGTTCGGCACGTGTTCGCCTCGGTGCGGCGAGCCGAGCAGGGGCTCGGCTTCCAGGCCCGCGAGGAGTTTCAGCGCGGGATGGAGGAGTTCGCCCGCGCGCCGCTGCGTGACACGCGCGCCGCCGCCACCGCGTAGGCCGCGCCCGAGATCGCGAACATCACTCCGCAGGCCAGCAGCCACCGGGCCAGGTAGCCCTGCTCGGCGATCCCGCTCGCGTTGAGCTCGGTCTGCGCCCCTTGTCCGAGGATCACGGGCAAGAACGCCGCCAGCAGGAGCAGGCTGAGCAGGGCGGGGATGCGCACGTACGGGGTGGGGTTGACCCGGCCGGGGCGCGGTGCGTGATCGGGCTCGAGCCCTCGCGCCAGCCGGCCGACGGTGACGCGGTCCAGCAGCGAGTACAGCGGCAGGAGCAGAAGGTCGTGCAGGACGATCGCGGCCGCAAACCAGAGCAGCACGGTCGTGACCTCCTGCGGGCGCTGAAACCAGCCCAAGACGGCAGCGCCGGCAATCGCCAAGCTGGCCACCAGGGCGATCAGATGCAGCGGCCCGGCCCCGTAGTGCTCGCGCAGGCGACGCGTCATCACGCCGCTCTGGTGAACGTCATCGTGGATACCCATTTCGTGCAGTGGACTCCGGGCACAGCGGGACTGATCACGCGAGCCGGGTACCCGTGGTCCAGGGACAGCGCAAGATCGTTGACGCGCAAGGCCAGCAGCGAGCGCTCGTCGCTGACCTGCTCGTGCCCCAGGGTCGCGTGCCCAAAGGTGCCGTGCTCCAGCGACACCGAGGTCACCGTCACCGGCCCCCGGGCTCCACACAGGGCGGCGAGATCGCCCAGCCGCACGCCGCTCCAGTGTTGCGTGGTCGACCAGCCCTCCACACAGGCGATCGGCAGGTCGTAGGCGTGCTGGGGCATGGCCATCAGTTGCTCACGTGAGAGCGAGACCTGACGCTCGCCCTTCAGGGTCAGGCGCCAGCTCGGCCCGGTCTGGCGGTCCGTGATGCCGACCGCGCGCGCGGTCTTGTTGACCGGGAAGCCGAGCGAGCCGGGCCTGGTCCGACCGCGAGGGAGCAGGAAGGCCAGGGACCGAAACGGACCGCCGATTGACAGGCCGGCGCCCTGGAGACCGAGCAGCGCCGCGCCGGCGCCCATGGTGCCCAGCAGGGCGCGGCGCGAGAACGTCGTCGCCGCCGGAGCGGGGGCAGTCAGCGAGGAGGCCTCCACGGAGAGCCCCCCGGCCTCGGTGGGACCGGTCGCGAAGACCTCAGACCGCGTCCGCAGTGACCGCCGCATGGTCCCGAACTTGAGTGCCACATGGGCGACAAACGCCCCGGTGAACACCCAGGCACCGTAATAGTGAGCCTGGACGAAGGAGAACGGGAACAGGTACCAGTACTGGATATTGAGGATCCCGGTCACGAGCTCGAACAGGATTCCGCCGACCAGAAGGGCCAGCGACAGGCGCTCCAGGGCGTGGGCCGGGCTGCGCACCGGCGGCCACTCAAACAGCCGGGGAATCACCGACCAGAGCTTGACCAGGATTATGGGTACGAGGGCAAGGCCGATTGACACGTGCAGTCCCTGAGACGCCGCGTAGAGCCAGGATGGGTGGGTCGGCCACCCGAACAGATAGAAGTCCAACGGACCGCTGCTATCGCGGCCCAGGGCGTTGCCGCCGAGGCCGGGCTGGTAGGCATCATTGGACAGCAGGCCGGTCAGGATCACCACGGGAAGCCCGATCAACAGGAGCAGCCCCAGCAGAGCGGTCAGCCACGGACCGCGCAGCGGGCTGCGCCAGAACTGGGGCCGGAAGGGTCCCGGCGGGGGGGCTTCGGGATCGAGATGCAGCGGCCGCATGCCCGGTCAGACTGACACAGTCAACCGCGTTCATCACCTTCACGAGGCGTGCAATTAAGGCTCTGTTCACGGCTTTGACGGCCGGAGCCGGGCTCACGCCAAGATCTGAACAAATCCTTACGGATCGGCTCGCGCCTCGCCCACGTTCCTTTTTCCGTAAGGGGCGACGCGTTAGGTTCAGGCGATGCCGCCGCCCGTCTTGATGGTGATTGCCAAGGAGCCGCTGGCCGGCCGGGCGAAGACGCGGCTGACCCCGCCCTGCACTCCGGGGCAGGCGGCGGGCCTGGCCCGGGCCTCGCTGCTCGACACCCTCGACGTGGTGGCGGCCACGCCCGCGTCGCGTCGCGTGCTCGTCTTCGAGGGTGATGCCCGCGCCTGGCGGCGGTCGGGATTCGACGTGGTACCGCAGCGCGGGGACGGGCTCGGGGACCGGCTGGCGGCGGCTTTTGAAGACGTGAATGCGCCGGCTCTGCTGATCGGGATGGACACGCCCCAGCTGACCCCAGCCCTGCTCGGCGACGGGTTGCGAGCGCTGAGTAGCCCGGATGTCGACGCCGTGCTCGGGCCGACCCTCGACGGCGGCTACTGGAGCATCGGCTTCAGCGCCTGGGCCCCCGGAGCCTTCGCCGGGGTTCCGATGAGCTCGAGGCTGACCGGAACCCGGCAGCGCACGCGGCTGGCCGCGCTCGGATTGCGGGTCCACGAGCAAACGCAGCTCCAGGACGTCGACACGATCGCGGATGCCCGCGCGGTCGCGGGTGACGCCCCCCACACGCGCTTTGCCCGCCTGCTCGGAGCGATCGCGCAGTGATCGGCGCCCTGCGCCTCTACGAGGATGACCTGCGCGACGGCCTTGACTCCGCCCGGCCCCCGCAGGCGCGCTTCCGCGATGGCACGACCCTGCCCCTGGGCCTCGAGCGATGGCTGGGCCCGGCCGACGCCACCGACGAGCAACTGCTGGACCGGGTCACCGGTCCCGTGCTTGACGTCGGCTGCGGACCGGGCCGCCACCTCCATGCGCTCGCGGCCCGCGGCGTGTTCGCGCTCGGAGTCGACCTCTCCCCGGTGGCGGTGGAACTGGCCGTCGGCCGGGGGGGCCGGGCGATCGTCGGTGACATCTTCGACGAGCTTCCGGGGAGCGGCAGCTGGCGCAGCGCGCTGCTCCTGGACGGCAACATCGGCATCGGCGGCTCGCCCGCCCGGCTCCTCACCCGCTTGCGCGCGCTGTTGGACCAGGACGGCGAGATCCTGGCCGAAGTCGAGCCCCCGTGGGGGACCACGTGCTGTACCCAGGCGCGGCTCGAGCGTGGTGAGACGGTCAGCGGCTGGTTTCCCTGGGCCCGGGTCGGGGCGGCCGAGATCGAGGCGATCGCCGGCGCTGGCGGGTTCTGCACCGCGGAGGTCTGGCCGGTGGCGGGTCGCTGGTTCGCCCGCTTGCGCCGCGCGGAGCCCAAGCGAGCCCGCGCACGCCCCGCGCCCGCCCGGCAGACGGCCGGCGCGGGCACGGTACCGTGAAGGCGTGCCCGTTCTCGAGGCGCGCGGGATAACCAAGACGGTTGGCGCCGGACGGGCCCAGCGTCGCGTGCTGGCCGGTGCGGATCTCTCCGTGGAGGCGGACGAGGTGGTCGCCGTGCTCGGGCGGTCGGGGAGCGGCAAGTCGACCCTGCTGCACCTCCTGGGTGGACTCGATCGGCCCGACGATGGGGAGATCTGGGTCGCGGGCGAGAACCTCACGCGGCACGGGGCACGCGGCCTGGCGCGGACCCGGCTTCGTCACGTCGGGTTCGTGTTTCAGTCCTTTCATCTCGTCGAGGAGCTGAGTGGCGCCGAGAACGTCCTGCTCCCGACTCGTCTCCCGGGCGCCGCCGGGGGCGGGGCCCGCCGGGCGCAGCAGCTGATCGGCGAGCTCGGCCTAGTCCGGGTGAGCGACCACCTTCCGCACGAGCTCTCCGGTGGCGAGCAGCAGCGCTTCGCGATCGCCCGCGCGCTCGTCAATGACCCCGAGCTGGTCCTGGCCGACGAGCCGACCGGCAACCTCGACGCCGACAACGGGGCTGGGGTGTTGGCTCTCCTGCGGGGGCTCAGCCGGCGCGCCGTCGTGATCGTCACCCACGAGCCGCAGGCGGCGGCGATCGCCGACCGAGTGCTCCGCCTCCAGGACGGGGTCCTCGTCCCCGAGACCGAGACCGAGACCGAGACCGAGACCGAGGCGGTGAGCGGGCCGGCCGTGACCGGGCTCGGTCCCGCCGAAGCACGACGAAGCCGCCCGTCATGAGAGCGGCGCTGTTCGAGGCTCGCCTCGGTATGCGGGCGCGACGACGCCGCGCGCTGCTGACCGCGATCGGGATCGCGCTGGCCGCCGCCATGCTGTCGGCGGCGCTCGTGATCGCGGACGGGCTCGGTGGCGGCTTTGACCGCGCGGCCCGGGCCGCCGATCTCCCCGACGTGATCGTTCGCTTCGCGCCTCAGTCCTACGCCCGCGTGGCGAGCCGGATCCGCGCGCTGCCCGACATCGCGGCCTTCTCGACCCGGACCGAGTTCACCAACGCCGGCATTGACGCCGCCGGTGGCCACCACAACGAGCAGGCCTCGGCCGAGGTGATCGGCGCCGGCCGCCGTGGATACGCGATCGTCGCCGGACGGGATGTCTCGTCTCGCTTCGGCGAGGTCGTGATCGAGCGTGGCCTCGCCCAGGCCTGGGGGCTCGGGGTCGGCAGCACGCTCCATGTCGATGGGCTCGGACGCCTGCAGATCGTCGGGTTGGCCGAGGCACCCGACGACGTCGGGTATCCGCTCGGGGTGCCGCGCTTTTACCTGTCGCGAGCGGCGCTGGTGGCTCGGTTTGGGCGCCGGGTCAATCCGCAGGTCAGCACGGCCGAGCTCTGGCTGCGCGATCCCCGCTATCTGAACACCGTCCTCACTCAGGCCCGGCTGACAAGCTTCGGGCTGCACGGCCTGCGGGTGATCACGCGCACGGGGGTGCGGGTTCTGCTCGATCAGGCCGCGGGAATCGTGATCGATCTGCTCGTCGCGCTCTCGGTTTTCGCGCTGGCTACAGCCGGGGTGATCTTGGCGGCCTCCGCCCGAGCCGAGGTTCAGCGCCGCATGAAGGCGATCGGCGTCAGTCGCGCCGTCGGCGCCACCCGGGCCCATCTCGTGCAGGTGCAGGCGATCGAGGCCGCGGCGGTCGCGATCCCGGCCGCCGCGATCGGGACCCTCGCGGGTGCCCTGGTCACGCTCGGGCCCAGCGACCACTTGCTCACCCTGCTCAACGAGCCGCCCGCCGGCTCGGCGCTGATCCCCCCGCTGGCCGGGGGCTGGGCGGTGGCGGTCCTGATTCCGGTCCTGGCGGCGGCGTTGCCGGCCTGGCAGGCCGCCGGGCGTCCCCCGGTCGCGTTGCTGCAGGGCGGCGGATTGAGCCCGGCCCACGGGGCGGCCGGGCGCCGGACCTCCACCCGGCGCCCGTCCGGACTCGCGGGCCTGGGCGTCCGTCTCGTCGGGGCCCGGCGTGGACGGCTCGCGGCCACCGTGGTCACCCTGGGGGTCTCGGCCGGCTTCGTGCTCCTGCTGCTCGCGCTCGCCTCCGCGCTCTCTGCGCTCGAGACCGACCCGGGCGCCCTGGGCAAGCGCTACCAGCTGAGCTCGGCGCTTCCCGCGGCCGCCGCGCAGCAGGTGCGCGCGGTGCCGGGAGTGCAGGCGGCCGCACCTCGCTACCAGGTCGAGGCGGCCGACTCCTATGCGCTCGGTGAGACGATCGACGTGGTTGCCTATCCGGGGGATCACACGACCTTTGAAGCGCCTCCGCTGGTCTCCGGTCATCGGCTCCGCGGCCCCGGCCAGGCCGAGGTCGGCGCCGGGCTGGCCGCCGCGCTGGGACTGAGTCCCGGATCGACGCTGGCCATCGCCCTCCCCTCCGGTGCCGAGCTCCGCCTGCGGGTGGCGGGCGTGGTGAGCTCCCTGGACCACGACGGTCGCGTAGCCTTCCTGCCCGCCGCCGCGCTGCTCCGCTCCGACCCGGCGGCGCCCGAACAGATCGCCATCCGCCTGACCCCCGGCGCCGATGCCGCCCGGGTGACGCGAGCCCTGGCCGCGCTCGGCGCTGCGCCCGTGCTAGCCAGCGGCGCCACCGCCCGCGGCGTTCCGCTCGTCAACGTGTTGCGCACGATCCTGGTGGCGGTGGCGATCGTCGATGGGCTGGTCTGCCTCTATGCGCTGGTCCAGAGCTGTGCGCTGACGCTGCAGGAGCGCCGGAGCACGGTGGCCGTGCTGCGCGCCAACGGAGCCGGAGCCGGAGCGATCCGCCGCCTGCTCGCCGGAGTGGTGCTTGCCCTCGTACTCCCTGCCGCGGCGCTCGGCATCCTCCTCGAGCGGCTCGTGCTCGGGCCGGTGATGGCCAATCTCGCCGCCAGCTACGCCACCCTCGGGCTCGAGGCGGGACGCGCCCAGATCCTCGCCGTGCTCGCCGGGCTGATCGGCGCCGGGGCCATCGCCGTCGTCTGGGTCACCCGGCGGGTGACGCGGGAGACGGTCGTGCAGGGACTGGCGGGCACGTGAGCCGCTTGATCACCAGGCGTCGGGCCGTGGCTGAGATGCTCGCTGGCTCCGCGCTGCTCGCCACGGGCTGCGGCACCGCCGGCCGGATCCGTCCCGCCGGCGACGGCTCGACCCTTCGCGCCACCTGGGGTGACCGAACCGGCACCGGCATCCTGGCGCCGACGCGCGGCGAGCCGCTGCGGGCGCGCACCGAACTCGGGTCGCGGGCGCCCCAGACGGCGGTCCTGGCCACGCTCGCCCACCTCACCGACGCCCATGTCCTCGATGCCCAGTCCCCAGCCCGGGTCACCTTCCTAGACCGCCTGGGACCGCCCTTTCAGTCCACCTTCCGTCCCCACGAGACGCTGACCGCTCAGGTCCTCGCCGGCGCCCTGACCGCGATCCACGCGCTGGCTCCCGACGCCGTGATCCAGGGTGGCGACCTGATCGACAACGATCAGGCCAACGAGCTGAGGCTCGCGCTCGTGGTCCTAGAGGGCGGCCGCGTCTCACCCGTCAGCGGTGGGGCCGGCTACGTCGGGGTCCAGTCGGCGGCCAACGCCGACCCCTTCTACTACCGCCCCGATCTCGACGCCCCCCGTCACCCGGGCCTCCTGGGGGCATCCCGCCGGTGGTTCATCAGTCCGGGCGTGCGGGGTCCCTGGCTGCCGGTCCTCGGCGACCACGATGTCCTCGTCGCCGGCGAGATCGCGCCCACCGCGCAGACCCGCGCGCTCGCCGTCGGCGACCAGGCGGTCTGGGACCTGCCGCCCGGGCTGACGGCGCCGAGGGGCCTGATCGGCGGTAGCGCGGCGGACCGGTCAGCGGGCGGCGCGGGCTTCTCGCCCGACGGCCCGCCTGACCCGGGCCTGGTCGATCATTTCCTCGCCCAGGCGCTGCGCGCTCCCAAGGTTCGCGTTCCCGCCGATCGCGCCCGACGCGAGCTCGCTCCCGCCGAGGCAGTCTCGGCCCTCCGGGCCGCCTCGGGACGGTCCGCGACCGGCCCGTGGCTTGACTACAGCTTCGACCTCGGCGCCCACGTGCGCGCCATCGTGCTCGATCTCGCCCGGCGCGGGGGCGGCTCGGGTGGCCTCGTCCACGCCGGCCAGGTCGACTGGCTGGCCCGCGAGTTGGCCGGGGGCGGCCAGCGCTGGATCCTGGTCATCTCCCACCAGCCGCTGATCGGCTCCCAGGGCGGCGATCGGATTCTCGGTCTGCTCGACCAGCACCCGCGCGTGGTCGCCGCGATCTCCGGCCACATCCATCGCAACGCGATCGCGGCCCGCCCGAGCCCGGCCGGGGGGTACTGGCTGGTCAGCACCGCCTCGCTGATCGACTACCCCCAGCAGGCCCGGGCGATGCGATTGCTGGCCACGGCCGGCGGCGGGGTCGCGATCCAGACCTGGATGCTCGATCACGTGCTCCCCGGGCCGCTGGGCCCGATCTCGCGCGAGCTGGCCTATCTCGACGCCCAAGGCGGGCGGCCGCAGGGCTTCGCCGGCGCCCGGCTGGACCGCAACGTAACCCTCTATCGCGCGGCGGCGCGGGCATGACCGGGCCCGGCACGATCACCCCGGCCGACGCGCCCGCCCCCACCGCGTCGGTCACGACCAGCGCCGGTCGGGCGCCGGCCCCCCGCGCGATGGCCGCTATCCGCCTTCTGATCGCGCTGGCCGCGGCCGCGCCCATCGGCGTCTACCTGTGGATCGCTCTGCACCGGCTCGGGTATCCCTACGAGCTTGACTGGATGGAGGGCGGATCGGTCGAGCTGGCCGCGCGCGTCGTCGCCGGGCACTCCCTGTACGTGGTCCCGTCTCTGCACTTTGTCGGGTGGACCTACACGCCGCTCTATTACTGGCTCGCCGCCGCGGTGGCCAAGGTCACCGGGGTGGGTTTCTTCACCCTGCGCCTGGTCTCCGTCGTGGCCTCGATCGTCTCGATGACCGTCCTCGCCCGGATGGTCACCCGTGACGGCGCCGACCGGATCGCGGGCCTGGTCGCCGCGGGGCTGTTCGCGGCCGCCTTTGTTGTCTCCGGGGCATGGTTTGACACCGGTCGGGTCGACTCCCTGTTCGTGGCCCTGACGCTCGTGACCTTGGCCTGGGGCCTGCGCGCCCGGAGCCGGCGCGACGGACTCGTGTTCGGCGCGCTGGCCTTTCTGGCCTTTTTCACCAAGCAGACGGCGTTGGTCGCGCTCGTTCCGGCCCTCACGCTCCTGCTCGTAACTCGGCGCCGGGTCGCCCTGCCGGCGCTGGCCACCCTGGCCGTCCTCGTACTCGGCTCCACGCTGTTGCTGGATGCCACCAGCGACGGCTGGTATCGCTTCTATGTCTTCAGCGAACTGGCCGGTCAGCCCTGGGCGCCCGGGGAGTGGGTCCAGTTCTGGACCCGGGACATCCTCGGACACGAATGGCCCCTCGTCGTTCTCGCCGGCGCCGGGGCGGTGGCCGGCGTGCGGCCCAAGGCGAAACGCCGGGCGGCAATGGCCGTACTGAGCTCGCCGGTGGCCTATCTCGTCGTGGCCTCGGTTGGGCTGATCGTCGCGGCCTTGATCTCCCGCGTGCACACGGGTGGCTACGCCAACGTGCTGATCCCGGCCTACGCGGCCACCGCGCTGCTGGCCGGACTGGCGTGCGCCGAGCTCCTGCGCACTCGCCGTCCGATCATCAACGTGCTCGTCGCCGGTGTGCTGCTGCTCCAACTCGGCCTCCTCGCCTATCCGATCGGCGCTCAGATCCCCACCGCGGCCGACCGCGCCGCCGGTGCCGAGCTCCTGCAGCGCCTCCGGGGCTTGCGTGGACCGGTGATCGTGCTGCGCCATCCCTGGTACGCGACCGTCACCGGCCACGGCAGCTTTGCCCAAGGGGAGGGAATTACCGACGTGCTGCGCTCCGCGAACCTTCGGGGCGCCACCGTGCTGCGCGCCTCGCTGCCGGGGGCACTCGATGCCGACCATATTCAGGCCGTCGTGCTGGACGGCGGGTTTGACGCGCACGTCTTCGGTCCGCAGCTGACCCGCGAGTTTCACCTCGTCTCCGGCCCGATCACCCGCCGGCGCCTCTACCCGCTGACCGATGTCCTGACGGCTCCGACGCTGCTCTACGTGCGCGACCGGCCCGCTCCTTGAGTCGCCGGCAGCGTCCCCAGCGTCTGTGAGGTTCCCGGTTGCTGAGCCAATTGTTGCTGGCCGCATCGAGATCGTGGCCTCCTCGGTCGTGGTCTGGCAGCTCAAAGGCGAGAAAAGCTCGGGACGGGAACGACGCGCGCTGCGCGCGATCGCGATCGCGTTCGTGCTGCTGGCGATCTACATCGCCGCGCAAGGGTTGATCACGCTGACCGCGCACTCTCACCCCGGGCACTCGACGGTGGGGATCGTGTGGCTGGCGCTCACGGTGATCACGATGCTCGGGCTCGCTGCCGGGAAACGCGCGAGGGGCCGTCGCCTCGAGAACGTGGTGCTGCTGACCGAGGCGCGGGTGACGGTGATCGACGGCGCGCTCGCGGCCGCGGTCCTCCTCGGCGTGGCGCTCAACGCTGCGGCTGGGTGGTGGTGGGCGGATCCACTCTCAGCGTTAGTGATCCTGATCTACGCCGTGCGCGAGGCGCGCCACGTGTGGGGTGAGACGCACTGATGCTCGCCAAGCTGATCGCGCTCATCGTTCCGCTTGGCCTGGACACGTTCGCGGTCGCTGCCGCGCTCGCCATGGCCGGCCTCGATCCGTCCCGCCGAGTCCGGGTCTCGCTGTTGATGACCGGCTTTGAGGGCGGCATGCCACTGATCGGGCTGGCGATCGGAGCGCCGCTCGGTCACACCATCGGCTCCGCTGCGGACTACGTGGCGATTGGCGTGCTGCTCACATTCGGTCTCTACACCGTGGTGTCCGGAGAGGACAAGGAACAGGACAAACTCGACCAGTTCGCCGGAATCGGCGGCTGGCCAGCCGTCCTGCTCGGGCTCAGCATCAGCCTCGACGAGCTCGCCGTGGGGTTCACGTTCGGGCTGCTGCGCCTCCCCGTGCTGCCGGTGATCATCCTGATCGCAGTCCAGGCGTTCGTGCTCGCCCAGGTCGGGATGCGGGTCGGGGGGCGGCTGAGCGAGCGGGCTCGTGAGAGCGCCGAGCGGCTCGCCGGGATCGCTCTGGTCCTGCTCGGGGCAGTGCTGCTCGTCGAGAAGCTCGCGGCCTGAGACGCGCACCAGCTCAGCTGTCATCACAATGTGCGTTAGGGTGACAGTGGTGGCTGCCGATCGTTGCGATCTCCTGTGTCTCGACCTCCCGAAGGCTGAGGGCATCCGTCGAACGCTCAATCGGGAGCTGATCGCCGGTGCCGCGGCTCGCGCCGGCGCGTTGGCCGACGCCACCCGGCTGACGATCGCGGTGGCGTTGCGCGGCGAGGAGGAGTTGTGTGTGTGTGACCTCGCGTGGATCACGGGTCGGGCGGAGAACCTCGTCGGCCATCACCTCCGCGCGCTGCGAATCGCTGGTCTGGCCGATTCGCGGCAGGCGGGGAAGATCGTGTTCTACTCGCTCACCCCAGCCGGGCAGGAGCTGCTCGACGCGCACCTCGCCAACGGCCGGGTGGCGCCATGACTCCGCTCGCGGAGCTTCCGGTCGTGCGGGTCGCGCTCAGCTCGACCGCCATCCCGACGAGCGAGGCGCTGGAGCGCGAGCGACTGGTCAGCCGGGCGAAGGCGCTCTCGTGGCTGAGTCTCGGCTGGATGGCGGTCGAGGGCGCCGTCGCGATCACCGCGGCGCTGATCGCCGGGTCGGTGGCGCTGCTCGGATTCGGAATCGATTCCGTGATCGAGGCGCTCGCGTCGGTGATCGTGATCTGGCGGTTCACCGGCGGCCGCCGCGCCTCTGAGCACGCCGAGGAGCGGGCCCAAAAACTCGTCGCGATCAGCTTCTTCCTGCTCGCCCCATATCTCGCCCAAGAGGCCGTTCGGGCACTGATCTCGAGCGCGCGCCCGTCGGCCAGCTGGGTCGGAATCGGCCTGTCGTTGTCGAGCATCGTGATCATGCCGCTCCTCGGCCACACCAAGCAGCGGATCGGGCAGCGGCTCGGATCAGCCGCGACCGCCGGCGAGGGCGCCCAGAATCGGTTGTGCGCCTACATGGCGGCCGGCGTGATGGTTGGCCTGCTGGGGAATGCGGTGCTGGGCGCGTGGTGGCTTGATCCGGTGATCGCGCTCGCGATCGCCGCCCTCGCCGTGCACGAGGGGCGCGAGACTTGGCGTGGGGAAGGATGCTGCGCCCCGTCACCGACAGCGGCGGACGGCGGGCCAGCCTGTTGCGAGGATCCAGGCTGCGCGGGATGACCGAGACCGGGCAGCAGCTGCCGATGGCGCCGGCTGGCTGCGCGCTGGACGACGGCAGCCTCACCGCGCAGCTCGACCGCTACCGGCGGCTGGGGACCACGGCCGCCAGCATCACCCAACGCGAACTGGAGCTGGAGGTCTGGTTCGACCCCGGCGTCGATCTCGACCTGCTGCGCGAGACGATCGCGATCGAACGGCAATGCTGCAGCTTCATCACCCTCGACTACGACATCTCGGACGGTCGCCTGTCCATCAGCGTCGACGGCTCCGACCGGCTCGACGCGCTCCGAGCGCTGTTGTCTGCGTTGCACGGCCGGGCGGCGACATCGACGGCGGGCTGATCGCGATCGTGCTCGACGGCCGCAACCGACTCCACCCGCCGGCAGGCCCGACCCGCTCGGCGAGGCGATGGCATCGCGCACCCGGGTTAGAAGCCTTCGCTCGACGCCCGCGGCTGAATTAGGCACGAGGGTCCCCGCCTTCAGCGGTCTGATCATCACCCAACCCCGCTAGGCCCTCGCCGGCGGCGGCCACCAAGCGCCCGTCACCTCATAGCCTCCGCTCCTCGGCCGTCAATGGCGCCGCTTCGCGGCTCGATTTGCTCGGACCTGTCGGGCCGCCCTTGACTGCCGGTCCGCTCCGGCTGGATGGCAAAGAAGGTCCGCTGACGCGGACTTCGTCCAAAGCCCTCCGATCAATGGCTCAGCCCACGACGTCGAGTACGCGGTCGACGTCGCCCTCGTCGTTGTAGATATGCCACGAGGTCCGCAGCCGTCCGCCGCGTATGGCGGCGATGATCCCGGCGCCGGCCAGGCGTTCAGCGGCGCCCGGTAGGTCGGCGCAGACGATCGCGCTGTCACTCGGCTCGAGTCCGATGGCGGTGCGAAAGCGGTTGGCCAGGGACACGTTGTGGGCGTGGATGGCCGCTATTCCCACCTGCTCGATCAGCTCCAGGGCCGGGGCGGTACCGACCCACGAGAACCAGGCCGGCGAAACATCGAGGCGGCGCGCGTTTGAGGCCAGCCGCAAGGGCGGCCCGAAGTAGCTCGCGTGGACGTCATCCCCCGCGTACCAGCCGGCGCTGTGGGGCAGCGCGGCCTCGAGGAGGCGATCGGAAACGGCGAGAAAGGCGCTCCCGCGAGGGGACATCAGCCACTTGTAGGCGCTGCACACGACGGCGTCAAACCGATTCGCGTCCAGGGGCAGCCAGCCGAGGGCCTGCGTCGCGTCGCACAGGGTGATGGCATCCACATCGGTGGCCGCGGCGAGGATCGCCTCGCAGTCGGCAACCTCGCCGGTGCTCATCTGGACCGCGCTGAAAGCGACCACGTCGGCCCCGGCGGCGACCGCATCCGCGAGCTGAGCGGGCGCGACGGTGCGGACGTCGAGGCGTGGCTGGACCAGGAGGGGAAACAGGGTCGAGGTGAACTCGATGTCGGGGACGACGACACGCGCTCCGTCGGGCAGCGCCGTGACCGCCGATCCGATCAGCTCAGAGACCGTGGAGCCAACCGCCACCCGCTCGTTCTCAACTCCGACCAATCGCGCGAAGGCCGCCCGCGAGCGCTCGGTGCTCTGTCCCCATTCCTCCCAGCTCGTGCGCCCACCGTGCCAATCGGCCAGGGCCGACTGAAGGGCGTCCCAACCCGGCCGCGGGGGCAGACCGTAACTCGCCGTATTGCAGTAGACGCCGGCCGGTTCCCACAACTCCTGGGCCTCTGAGATCTCCATCGGTTGATTACATCAGGGCGACGAGCCGCGATCGGCCCCGCCCACCAACTCCACTCAGATAGCGTTCGGGCATGGCCAGCTGGGACGACGTGCGCGAGCTCGCCCTCGCCCTCCCCGAGACCGACGAGCGGCCCTCGCGGGGCCACGCCTTCTGGCGGGTGAAGGGCAAGGGCTTTGTCTGGGAGCGCCCGTTGCGCGAGAGTGACCGCAAGGCCCTCGGCGACGCCACGCCCGAGGGACCGATCCTCGGCGTGCGGGTCGAGCACCTGGGTGCCAAGCAGGCCCTGCTCCAGGACAACCCCGAGCTGTACTTCACTACCCCGCACTTCGACGGCTACGCCGCCATCCTCGTTCGCCTGGATCGGATCGGCCTCGAGGAACTGCGCGAGATCATCGTCGAGGCGTGGCTGTGCCGGGCCCCCAGCAAGCTCGCCAAGGCCTACCTCGAGACCGGCCTGGATCCTTGAATGTGAGCTGGGATCGCCGCGAGCTGGCGGCGATCTACGTGGGTGGCATGCTCGGCGCCCTCGCCCGGGTCGGGCTGGTCCAGGCGTTCCCGGTCGTAGCCGGCGAATGGCCGTGGGCGACGCTGGCCATCAACGTCAGCGGGTCCTTCTTGCTCGCCTACCTCGCCACCCGCCTGCAGGAGCGCCTGCCCCAGTCGACCTATCGCCGCCCGCTGCTGGGTACGGGCTTCTGTGGCGCCTTCACCACTTTCTCGACGGTCCAGCTGGAGATCGTCGCGATGCTCGATCACGATCGCTACGGGTTGGCGGTCGCCTACGCGGTGGTCAGTGTGGGCGCGGGCTTCGCCGGGGTCTGGTTCGCCACCGCCGTGGTTCGCCGCGTGAGGATCGTGGCGTGAGCCTCTGGGTGTGGATCGGTGTTGCGCTCCTCGGGGGCGCAGGGGCAGTCGCCCGTTTCGCCCTGGACGCTGTGATCAGTGCCCGTTCAGACGGTCTCCTTCCGCTCGGCACGCTGACCGTCAACCTCAGCGGGGCCTTCGTGCTCGGCCTGCTCACGGGCCTGAACCTGGGCGGCAACACGCTGCTGTTGGCCGGGACGGCGACGATCGGCGCCTACACCACGTTCTCGACCTGGATGCTCGAAACCCACCGGCTGGCCGAGGACCGCGCGCGCCGGCTGGCCGCTCTGAACATCGTCCTCAGCCTGGCGGCGGGGATCGGCGCCGCCGCCCTGGGCCGGGTCATCTAAGTGGTCTCGGCCGACTCCCTCAAGCTGACCACCTACTTCGGCGAGCGCGACCGAACCGGGGGACGGCTGCTCGGCGATGCCCTGCTCGACATCTACGGAGAGCGCCGGCTTCAGGCCAGCATCCTGCTGCGGGGCACAGTCGGCTTCGGCCGCGGGCACCATCTCCACACCGACCGGTTGCTTTCCCTGTCCGAGGACTTGCCGGTCGTGTCGGTGGCCGTGGACCGCCGTGATCGGATCGAGGCCGCGCTCGAGGACGTGCTGGCGATCAAGCGCCGGGGTCTGGTCACGCTCGAGCGGGCTCGGTTTCAGACCGAGGAGCTCGCCGCCGAGCCGTGGCCCGAGACCCTCGGGGAGGCGACCAAGCTCACTTTTTACGTCGGGCGTCATGAGCGGGCGGCCGGGCGGCCGGCCTTTGTCGAGCTCTGCGCACTCCTGCACGCCCACGGGGTGGCGGGGGCCACGGTGCTGCTCGGCGTCGATGGCACCCGGCTGGGCGAGCGCCGCCGGGCCACCTTCTTCAGCGCCAATGCCAGCGTTCCGACGATGGTCATCGCGGTCGGGGCGGGTGAGCGGATCGCCGCCGCCCTGGCCGCGAGCGCCGGCCTGCTCGCGCAGCCGGTGGTGACCCTCGAACGCGTCCGGGTCTGCAAGCGCGACGGCGAGCGCCTGGCCACCCCTCATGAGCTGCCCGGAGTCGATGAGGACAGCCTGGCCGTGGGGCAGAAGCTGATGATCTACACGTCCGAATCGGCCGACTTCGGCGGTCGCCCCCTGCACCTGGAGATCATCCGCCGCCTGCGGGCCTCCGATATCGCCGGGGCGACCAGCCTGCGCGGTATCTGGGGCTTTCACGGCGCTCGGCCCCCGCACGGCGACCGCTTCCTCGTCCTGCGCCGTCACGTGCCCGTGGTGACGATCGTCGTCGACTCCCCGGAGCGGATCGCCCGCGCCTTCGAGATCATCGACGCTCTGACCGCCGACCACGGGCTCGTCACCAGCGAAATGGTTCCTTCGACGATTCAGAACGCCGCCGATGGGCAGTAGGTTCAGTGCATGCCAGGCGCGGCCCGATCTCACCGCGTCGTCGTGGTCGGCGGCGGCTTCGGCGGCCTGCGGGTCGTCAAGGCGCTGCGCGACGCCCCGGTCCAGGTGACGCTGGTCGACTGCCGCAACTTTCACCTCTTCCAGCCCCTCACCTATCAGGTCGCCACCGGCACGCTGTCACCCAGCGACGTGACCTACCCCCTGCGGGTGCTGTTCGGGGCCGCCGCGAATGTGACCGTGCTCCTAGCCGCCGTCACCGGCTTTGACCTCGAGCGCCGCCGGGTCCTGCTGGCCGGCGATCCCGACCACGGCGCCCCCGAGTCGCTCGAGTACGACACCCTGGTCGTCGCCGCCGGCTCGAGCTACACGTACTTCGGCCACGACGAGTGGCGCGAGGTGGCCGGCGAGGTCAAGTCTCTGGAGAGCGCGGTCGCCGTGCGCTCCCGGGTGCTCGGCGCCTTCGAGCGTGCCGAGGCGACCTCGAGCCAGTCCGAGCGCGAGGCCGAGCTGACCTTCGTGGTCGTAGGGGGCGGCCCGACCGGCGTCGAAATCGCCGGGCAGATCGGGGAGCTCGCGCGGGACAGCCTGGAGCATGACTTCAAGCACGTGAAGCCGGGTGCAACGCGGATCATGCTGGTCGAGACGGCCGACCGGATCCTGGCCACCTTTCCCGCCTCGCTGTCGGCTAAGGCGATGGCGGCCCTGGGCAAGCTCGGCGTGACCCCGACCCTCGGGCGCACGGTGGTCAACATTGAACGCGAGGGCGTCACCCTGCGCGCGCCCGACGGATCGACCGAGCGCGTTCGCGCCCGGACCGTGATCTGGGCCGCCGGCGTCCGGGCCTCCGCGCTGGCCGGCCAACTCGGCGCGCAAACCGGGGCCGAGCTTGACCCGGCCGGTCGCGTGACCGTTGAGCCCGACCTGACCCTGCCCGGCCATCCCGAGGTGATCGCGCTCGGGGATATGGCTCGCGTCAGTGACGGCCACGGGGGCGTGCGGGACCTGCCCGGCCTCGCGCCGGTGGCGATTCAACAGGGCGCGTACACGGCGCGGCTGATCAAGCGCCGGTTGCGCAACGAGTCCATGCGGCCGTTTCGGTACGTCAGCAAAGGCAACTTGGCCACGATCGGGCGAGGCCGAGCGGTGGCCGACCTGGGCGTCGTTCGCCTGAGCGGACTTCCGGCCTGGCTGATCTGGCTCGGGGTCCACATCTGGTACCTGATCGGCTACCAGAATCGTTTGGTCGTGATGCTGCGCTGGTCGACCAGCTTCCTGTCTCGCGGCCGGGCCCAGTGTTCGCGGATCATCTCCGGTCCGGTGGGCGAGAGCCAACAACGCTAGACGGCGGGGGCGGCCGGGCGTAGTACAGGTTGGTCGCGCCCGGCGCCCCGTCGCGCTGCCGCGTGGATGCTCGGCCGTGTGCGGGCTGCGGCGGGACGAGCTCGAGGCCGAGGGCGACAGCCATCCGTCGCGGTCCAGCCGATCGTCGCCACCCGCGATGGTCGCGCCCACGCCTACGAGGCCCTGGCGTGCCTACGCGAAGCTCTGACGCTGTTCGAGGCCAGACCCGAGGGCAGTCTGCTCAGCGTGAACCTGTCCGGGCCGCTGTTGCTCGACATCCGGACCCGGGAGCTGCTCGATGGCCGGCCCATTCGGGCGCGGCCGAGCTCGGGCCGTGGCGCGGGCTTAGGCCAGCGCCTGGCCCAACACCCCGAGCCGCTCAATGCCCCCGTCGGCCTGCAGTCGCCGGGTCAGGGCCTTGCGCTGGCGAGCGGGGAGCGCGGACAGGCGTTGGGCCAGCTTGCCCTGCAGGGTGGGGTCGCGCTGGGCGATCACCACCACCTCCTCCCAGAGCTCGTGTTCCACCACGGCCGCCACCATGTCTTCCCGCGCGGTGGGGCCGAGCTCGAGCGTGCCGGCCACGATCTCGTTCTGGCGGGGGACACTGAGATGTCCCAGCAGGTCCAGGGCCTCGAGCCACAGGTTGGCCGGCGCGGCGGCGAGGATGATTCCGGTCAGCCGGGCCTTGGGCAGCAGGCTGATCAGGCGCTCGAGGCGGGCTTTGTCCTCGAGCACGAAACCAACCTGCAGCAGGGTCTCGTTGTCCATCACCCCGAGCGCGGCTTTGAGCGCCGCGTCGCCGAGGTGCCCGACGAACCGTCCCATGGTCACGTGCTCGCGCCGGCGGACGAGTTCGCGGGTCACCGCCTCCACCTGCTCGGGGGCGATCAACTCCAGGACAGAACTGGCCCGGCGCGGATCGAGTTCGACGGCCACGTCGGCCAGAAATCCGGTGGGGAGCTTGGTGGCGATCTCGACCGCGCGCGAGGGCTCGAGCAGGCCGGTCATCCGGGCGACCAGCAGGGGTCCGAAGGCGCGCTGCGCGATCGTCGCGGTAAGCGCCGACGGGAGCAGCTTGCTCGCCGCCGCCAGTCGGCTCAGGGTGGCCCCGTTGGCGCTCCAGAGAACCTCGGTCGTCTGCTCGCGCAGGGCCTGCAGCGCGTCGAGGGAGACCGCCTCAAGATAGGCCAGCTCGTCAGGGTCACGCTCGAGAATCCGGGCCAGCTTGAGGATCTCCGCACGCCGCTGGAGGATCTGAGCGGCCCGGCTCATCTGATGATCCGGCGGATCGGTCCCCGCAGCAGGCGGGGGACGTGGCTGAAGGCTTGCTCGCCGGCCTGGGCCAGCGCCTGGCCCTGACGCCGGCGCGCCTCGTGTACGGCGTCGGCGAGATGCTCGAGGTGTTCGGGCTCGAGCTCGCGCAGGCCGGGCGGCACTTCGCCGTTGAGCTGCTTTCGCAATGCCTCCAGCGACTTGCATGCGGTGGCCATCGCGACCGTGAATCTACAACTCAGCGTCCCCGGGGGCGGCGGATCGCGTGACTTGAAGCCGGGTCCGGATGGCGCTGCGGTGTGTTGCGGGTTGATTACGAGCGCGTTGGAACCGAAGGTCGTGCTCGCATCCGCGCCGACTTGGGAATAGATTGTTACGCCTGGGAACTCGACCTCTTTAGGAGGAGGATCTGTTGAAGCGATACACGCGGCCGCTGGCAGCGACGCTGCTCACGGTCATCACGGCGTTCGTGCTCGCCGCCTGCGGCTCGAGCTCGAGCTCTTCATCGGCTGGCAAGCCGAGCAGCGCCACCCCGCCCCGCGCGGCCTCGGGGGGCGCCGTCAACCTCGTCTCGGGCACCGCGCCCGACTCGCTGGATCCGCAGTTCGGTTACACGACTCAGGCGGCTGAGGCCGACTGGCTGGCCTACACAGGCCTGACCACTTATGCCCACTCCAGCGGTCCCGCCGGCGGCAAGGTGATCCCGGGGCTGGCCAGCGCACTGCCGACCGTCACCGACGGCGGCAAGACCTACACGGCCACGCTGCGCAAGGGCCTGGTCTTCTCCGACGGCAAGCCGGTCAAGGCCGGTGACTTCGCCTGGACCGTCGAGCGGGCGATCAAGATCCCGTGGGGCGGCTCGGGCCAGTTCATCACCGCCCAGATCAAGGGCGCGACGGCGTTTGACAAGGGCAAGGCCAAGACGATCTCGGGTATCACGACCGACGATGCCACCGGCAAGATCGTGATCCACCTCAACTCGGCCTACGGCCCGTTTGACAACGTCCTCGCCTTCCCCTCGCTGGGCATCGTGCCCAAGGGCTCGCCGTTCAAGAACCAGCCCAACAGCCCCCCGCCGGGCGTGGGTCCGTACCAGATCCAGAACATCGTCCCCAACGCGTCGTTCCAGCTGAACAAGAACCCGCATTGGGCGGCGATGAACATCCCCGGCATCCCCGCCGGTCATGTCAACGTGCACGTGAAGATCAACTCCAACGTCAACGCCAACGCGCTGTCGGTGCTCAACAACACCGCCGACGTGTTCGACTGGGCCGACACGATCCCCGGCAGCCTCACGCCGCAGATCAAGTCCCAGGCGGCTGGCCGCTTCAAACTGGTCAACCCCGGAGGGACGACCTACTACATCTTCATGAACACGAAGACGAAGCCGTTCAGCAGTCAGCTCGCCCGCGAAGCAGTGGTCACCGGACTCAGTGAGGACGCCATGAACCGGCTCGGTTCGGGCACGCTGGCCCCCGGCTGTTACTTCCTGCCGCCGGGCATCGTCGGCCATCCCACCGGCCCGTGCCCGTACGGCACCCCGGGCGCCGGTGACCTGACCAAGGCCAAGGCCCTGATCAAGCAATCCGGCATGGCCGGCACGCCGGTGACGGTATGGTCGGAGACGCGGACCCCGCGTCAGCAGTGGATGACCTACTACACCCAGTTCCTGAACCAGATCGGCCTCAAGGCCACGCAGAAGGTGATTGCCGACGCGACGTACTTCACCACGATCGGCAACCTGAAGCTCAATCCGCAGACCGGCTTCGCGGACTGGAACCAGGACTTCCCGAATCCGATCGACTTCTATCTGCTGTTGCAGAAGACCGCGATCCTGCCGACGAACAACCAGAACTTCGGCCAGGTCAGCGATCCTCAGGTGGATGGCCAGTCGACCAAGCTCGGAGCGGTCCCCAGCAGCAAGCTGAGTAGCATCGCCAGCCAATGGCAGGCGCTGGACACCTACGTGGCCAAGAAGGCCTATGTGGCTGTGTTCGGGTACGAGAACTTCCCGGAGTTCACCTCGACCAGGCTGAACTACGGCGGAATCGTCTTCCACCCGCTCTACGGGCCCGACTGGAGCTCGTTCCAGCTCAAGTAGCGATTGCGGTGGGGCCGGGACGAGGTAGTCTGTCCCGGCCCCGCTCACTCTTTTTCTCTCTGTGGCGACCACTTCCGCTCCCGGCACCGAATTCTCCGACGATCTCTCGGGGTTCGCCGCTGACAGCGAGGACGCCGCCCCCGGGATTGGCCCCTGGCGGCTGGCGGGTCGGCGGCTGCGGCGCAACAAGGTCGCCCTCGCCTTCGGCGGCCTGTTTCTGATCCTCCTTCTCATGTGCCTGCTGGCGCCTGTCTATGCCAATGACATCGCGCACACCAGCCCATCATTTGGCAACCCCACGGGGACAGTCAAGGTCGGCGGCAAGACCGAGTACATCCTCAGCTTGCAGAGCATCCCGATCGGACCCACGTGGCACAGCCGCTACTTCTTGGGTGCCGACGGCAACGGGCGCGATGTCGCGGTGCGCCTGCTCTACGGCGGACGAAATTCGCTGGAGATCGGTTTTGTAGCCACGCTGATCACGATGATCATCGCCGTCATCCTCGGGGTCGTGGCCGGCTACTTCCGGGGTCTCGCCGACGGGATCATCTCCCGATTCCTGGACGTCATTTGGGCGTATCCGGCCGTGCTGCTCGGGGTCGCCCTGGGCGTCTCGCTGGCCGTCGGCGGCATCAACTTCGGGCTCTTCCAGCTTTCGGGCAGCACGCTGCTGGTGCCGGCCTTCGTGATCGGGATCGTCTACATCCCCTACGTGGCCAAGCCCGTACGCGGACAGGTCCTCGTTCTGCGCGAGCGCGAGTTCGTCGATGCTGCTCGTCAGCAGGGTCTCGGCCACGCCCGGATCATGTTCTCGGAGATCCTGCCCAACTTGTCTTCGACGATCATCGTCTTCGTCCCGCTGATCCTGGCCAACGCGATCCTGCTCGAGGCCGGCCTCTCCTACCTCGGCGCCGGGGTCCAGCCCCCCAACCCGTCCTGGGGGACGATGATCTCCGACGGCATATCCACGATCCCGGCCGCCTTCCACAACGTCCTCGTCCCCGGGATCATGCTCGTCCTCGCGGTGCTCTCGATCAACATCTTCGGCGACGGCTTGCGCGACGCGCTCGATCCCCGGGCCAAGGTCCGGATCGCCCACTGATGCAGTACGGGAGTCGCGGCGCGCCATGACCCGCTTTATGGTCCGCCGCGTGCTCGCGATGCTCGCGGTGCTGTTCGCGATCTCGGTTCTGACCTTCCTGCTCTTCGAAGCCATTCCCAACGGCGACCCGGCCTTGCGGCTGGCCGGGCGGCAGGCGACCGCGCTCGAGATCCAGCAGATCCGCATCAAGTTCGGCTTCGACAAGCCCATCTACGTGCAGTACGCCAACACGATGAAGAACATCTTCACGGGCCAGGCGTACTCCTACACCCAGGGCTTCAACGTGCTCGACGAGATCAAGGCGGGGCTGCCCGCGACCCTCTCCCTCGCCCTCGGGGCGGGCATCCTCTGGCTGCTGGCCTCGATCGCGGTGGGGACCCTGGCGGCGATTAACGCGGGCAAATACACCGATCGTGTGCTCACCGTTCTGGCCATGACCGGGGTTTCGTTCCCCCCCTTCTTCCTGGGCGCCGTGCTGCTGTACTACCTCGGCTACAAGGCGAACATATTCCCGCTCAGCGGGTACGCGCCGCTGACCCAGGACCCGGTCCAGTGGCTCGTGCATCTGGTCCTGCCTTGGTTCACGCTCTCGATCCTGTTCGTCGGCTTCTATTCACGGGTACTTCGCTCCACGATCCTGGACACGATCAACGAGGACTACATCCGCACGGCGCGGGCCAAGGGCATGTCGGAGCGCCGGTTAATGATCCGCCACGTGTTGCGTAACAGCCTGATCCCGATCATCTCCCTATGGGGTCTGGACCTGGCTCAGGTCATCGGCGGCGGCGCGATCCT
The DNA here is from genome assembly GCA_051005855.1 of Solirubrobacteraceae bacterium. GTDB lineage: Bacteria > Actinomycetota > Thermoleophilia > Solirubrobacterales > Solirubrobacteraceae > Palsa-465. The sequence goes on from JBPCIY010000086.1 coordinate 45,229, forward strand.
CACCGAGTCGATCTTTGGGCTCCACGGCGTCGGTGAACTGGCGCGGGACTCGATCGGCAGGCTCGACATCATCCCGATCCTGGTGATCGTGATGCTGACCGCGTTCGCCGTCGTGATCCTCGGAGCGCTCGTTGACATCCTCTACGCCTTCCTCGACCCGCGAATTCGGCTCGCGTGAGCGCCGACGCGCCGCTGCTCGAGGTCTCAGACCTCCGGGTCTCCTTTGCCACCGAGGACGGCACCGTGCAGGCCGTGGACGGGGTCAGTTTCTCGGTCGCTCCGGGTGAGGTCGTGGCCATCGTCGGTGAGTCGGGGTCCGGTAAGTCGGTCACGGCAATGACGTTGATGGGCCTGACCCGGGGGCCCAACGCCCGCTTTGAGGGGACGGCCACGTTCGACGGCACCGAGCTGGTCAAGGCCTCGGACGCCGAGCTGCGCAAGGTCCGCGGGGCCGGGATCGCCATGGTCTTCCAGGATCCGATGAGCTCGCTGGATCCGGTTCACCGCATCGGCGCTCAGATCGTCGAGCAGATCCGGGTCCACGAGCGCCAGGTTTCCAAGGCGCAGGCGATGGACCGCGCGGTGACGCTGATGGAGCGAGTCGGCATCCCCCGGGCTGGGGAGCGCCTGCGCTCCTACCCGCACGAGTTCTCGGGCGGCATGCGCCAGCGCGTGATGATCGCCATGGCCCTGTCGTGCTCGCCGCAGCTGCTGATCGCCGACGAGCCGACCACCGCTCTCGACGTGACCATCCAGGCCCAGATCCTCGATGAGCTGCGCAAGCTGCGCGACGAGACCGGCGCCGGGGTCATCCTCGTCACCCACGATCTTGGCGTCGTCGCTGACATCGCGGATCGCGTGATCGTGATGTACGCCGGTCGGGTGGTCGAGCAGGGCTCCCTGGATGACATCTTCTACGACCCTCAGCACCCCTACACGTGGGGCCTGCTGGGCTCGATCACCCGCATCGACGCCGATCGCAGCCTGCGGCTGCCCGCCATCCCGGGCCTGCCGCCCTCGCTGATGCGTCCGCCCCAGGGCTGTCACTTTCGCCCCCGCTGCCCGCATGCCTTCGCCCAGTGCACCGAGGTGCCGCCGCTCGTCAACCACGTCCCCGAACATCCCGAGACCGTCGACCGCTGCTTCTTGACGGTTGAGCAGAAGCGCGAGTTGCGCCAGGTCGGTGACCGGATCGGTCTGGCCGCCCCCGAGCCGGTGACTCCGTGAGCGCCTCCGGGCCCGCTGCCGAGGCCGCGCCCAACGGCGAAACGCTGCTCGAGGTCGAGCACCTCCGGGTCCTGTTCCCGATCAAGAGCGGGGTGATCATCGACCGCCAGATCGGGCAGGTGCACGCGGTTGACGACGTCTCCTTCGCGCTGCACAAGGGCGAGACGCTCGGGATCGTGGGCGAGTCGGGGTGCGGCAAGACCACCCTCATCCGCGTGCTCGTGCGCCTGATCGATGCCACGTCGGGGTCGATCCGTTTTCGCAACCAGGACATCACCGCCAGCGGCCGCAAACAGCTCGAGCCGATCCGGCGCGAGATGCAGATGGTCTTCCAGGACCCCCAGGCCTCGCTGAACCCCCGCAAGCGCGTCGCTCAGATCCTCGCCGTCCCCCTGCGGATGCGCGGCGTGTCCAAGGAGGAATTCGATTCCGAGAGTCGGGCGCTGCTCGAGCGCGTGGGCCTCGGACGCGAGGCCATGAACCGTTTTCCGCATGAGTTCTCCGGCGGCCAGCGCCAGCGGATCGGGATCGCCCGGGCGCTCGCCGTCGAGCCCAAGCTGATCCTCCTCGACGAGCCGGTGTCGGCGCTGGACGTCTCGATCCAAGCCCAGGTCATCAACCTCCTCGATGAGCTCCAGGATGACCTTGGTCTGTCGTACGTTTTCGTGGCCCACGATCTCAGTGTCGTGCGCCACGTCTCAGACCGGATTGCCGTCATGTACCTGGGCAAGCTGATGGAGATCTCGCCCGCCGAGGAGCTCTACTCAAAGCCGATCCATCCCTACACGTCGGCCCTGCTCAGCGCGATCCCGATCCCGGATCCCAAGGAGAACCGGCTGCGGGAGCGCACGGTGGTCGGCGGCGAGCCCCCCAATCCGATCCGACCCCCGTCCGGCTGTCGCTTTCACACCCGGTGCCCGCGGGCCAGTGACCTCTGCCGGACCGTGGAGCCCCCCCTGACCGAGTATGCGGGCGGCCACCTCGCGGCCTGCCACCACCCGCAGAGCGTCAGCGGTGAGGAGATGGCCAAAGCCCGGCGCTCGCCCGCCAGCCCGATCAGTGCCGGTACCGAGGAACCGCGGCACGCGGGTGCCGGCAGCCGGCCCGGTGAGGCCGCCGAGACTGCCGACCCCGCCGACCCCGCCGACCCCGCCGAGGCCGCCTCTCCGGCCGAGTAAGGCTCCCGGGGCCGCCGTCCCCTCCGAGGTAAGGCGCCGTTTCGATCGCGGTAAGGGGTAACCGGGGTGAAGCCGCTCCGTTTGCCCGATGTGCTCCGGTCGGTCTCAGTCCATCCTCTCAATCGCGTTGTCAGCACACGAGAGGACATCACCATGCACCCCCAGTTCAGCAGCATCTTGGCCAGGACCCGGACCGACGAGCTTCTCCGTGCGGCGGCCCGAAATCAGCGCGGGCGGGAGCAGGCCGATCGGCCGGCACTGGCCTCCGCCCTGCGGCGATACTTCGCTCGTGCGGACACGACTGACCAGCAGTCACATCGTGGGACGGGTCGGCGAGCTGGCCGAATTGCGGCTCGCCGCCCGGGAGGCCACGGCCGGACGCCCCGCCCTCGTCCTGCTCGGCGGTGACTCCGGAGTAGGCAAGACGCGCCTGGTCTCAGAGCTCGAGCAGGAGCTGAGCCGGGAGGAGACCGAGACCGTCATCCTGCGCGGCGAGGGCGTCGAGCAGGCCGACGGAGAGCTTCCCTACGCGCCGGTTCTGAGTGCGCTGCGACCGCTGGTCCGGGCCGGCCACCCCGCTCTGGATGCGCTCAGCGCCGGCAGCCGGGCCCAGCTGGCGACGATCCTCCCCGGTCTCGATGACAGCCGGCCCCGGGATGATCGCTCCGATCCCAACGGTCAGGTGCGACTGTTCGAAGCCGTGCTCGAGCTCCTGGACCTGATCGGCGAGCGCACGCCGGTCGTCCTGATCCTCGAGGACATGCATTGGGCCGACCGCTCGACCCGGGCCTTCACCGCCTTTCTGGCTCGCAGCCTGCGTCAGGAGCGGGTCCTGCTCCTGCTCTCCTATCGCACCGACGAGCTGCACCGGCGTCACGCCCTGCGGCCGCTGCTCTCCGAGCTCGATCGCCTCGAGCGCGCCCGCCGGATCGATCTCGAGCCGCTGGACCGCGACGAGCTGTCCGAGGTCCTGACCGACATCCTCGGCGGCGAGCCCGACGCGGCCCTCCTTCGGCGGCTCTACGCCCGCAGCGAGGGCAACCCGCTGTACACCGAAGAGCTGCTGGCCGTCGGGCTCGACGGACGCGCGGCGGCGCCCCAGAGCCTCCGCGACGCGTTCCTGGTTCGGATCGAGCGCCTGTCTGCCGCCGCCCAGCAGGCCGCCCGCGCGGTCGCAGTCGGGCGGGCCCTGGACGAGCCGGCAATCGCCACCGTCACCGCGCTGGACCGGGATCGGCTTCAGTCCGCGCTTCGCGACGCGCTGGCCGAACAGATCCTGGTCATCGACGACGAGGGACGGTTCGGCTTCCGCCACGCGCTGCTGCGCGAGGCCCTGTATGACGACCTCCTGCCCGGGGAGCGCAGCGACCTGCATCTGGTCCTGGCCCGTCACCTCGAGGATCAGCTCGGCGGTGCTCCCGACCACGAGCTCGAGCTCACGTCAGCGATCGCCGGGCACTACGCCTCCGCCGGTGACCAGCCCGCCGCGCTGCGCAGCACGATGCGGGCCGCGCTCGCCGCCGCTCATGGCCTGGCCTACGGCGAGGCCGCGGACCTGGCCGAGCGTGCGCTCGAGCTCTGGCCACGAGTCGAGGAGCCGGAAGCGCTGCTCGGCATCGACCACGTCGAGCTGCTCAGTCGCGCGGCTCAGAACCACGCGCTGACCAATGACCGGGCCCGGACCGAGGTGCTGCTCCAGTCGGCACTCGGCGAGCTTGACCCCGACGCCGAACCGGCTCGCTACGCCGCGCTGCTCGCCCGGCTCTCCCGCTCCGTCTGGTCGCTGAACCGCGGGGCGGAGGCGGTGGAGATCGGCGAGCGCGCGCTGGATCTGGTCCCGGCCGACGATCCGCTGCGCACCCGTCCGCTGCTCCGGGCGTGGCTGTCTCGGATGCGCTTCCTGCGCGGGCGCTTTCGCGCGGCGGCCGCCGACGCCGAGGTCGCCCTGGAGGCCGCGGTGGCGGCCGACGATTGCGCCGCTCAAAGCGAACTGCTCAACACGCTGGGCATGGCCCAGGTCGCGCTGGGTGAGGTCGAGGAGGGGATCGGGCGCCTGCGGCGGGCGATCGAGATCGGGCGACTGACCGACGACTACGAGACGGTGGTCACCGCGTACTCGAACCTCGCCGACCTGCTGAGCATCGCCGGGCGAACCACCGAAGGGCTCCGCGTGGCCCGCGAGGGCATGGTGGCCGCGCCGCGCCATCTCGCTTACCGCTACGACTGGATGGCCCTGACCGTCTCCGAGCTGGCCTTCGAGGCCGGGGATTGGGACACGGCTCGCGAGTACCTTTGGCCTGACCGCACCCGCCTGGTCGGGACGGGCCTCATCTTCCGCCTCACCCGCGAGGCCGACATCGCGCTCGGTGAGGGCGATGAGGACCGGGCCGAGGCTGCTCTGAGTCGGGCCGACGAGCTGGTGGCGGTCAGCGCCGAGCCGCAGTGGATCGGGATGTATGGCGCGCTCCTGGGCGAACTACGCCGTCGGCGCGGCGACCTCGATGGCGCCCGGCAGGCCGTCGACGATGCGCTGGACCGGCTCGAGCTGTGCACCGACGACGTCATGCGGATCGCTCGCGTGACTGCGGTCGGGCTGCGCGCCGAGGTCGATCGCGCCCAGCGCGCTCGCGACCTGCGCGCTCGCGGCGAGTTGCGCGATGCGCTGGCTCGGGCCCGTATCCACCTCGCTCGTCACGAAGCCGCCGCCACCGCCGGCGGCCCGGTGGAGCGGGCCTACCTGGCCACCGGCCAGGCCGAGATGACGCGGGCACGAGGCAGGCCGGGGGCGGTGGCGTGGGCGCGCGCCGCGGCCGCCTGGGAGGGGGTCGAGCGTCCCTACCCCGCCGCGCTCGCCCGCTGGCGCGAGGCCGAGGCGCACATCGTGGCCGGTAGCCGGACTCCCGCCTCCACCGCAGCTGCCGCAGCCCTGGAGACCGCGATCCGGCTGCGCGCGGGCTGGCTCGAGCGCGAAGTGCGGGCGCTGGCGCAGCGCGCCCGCCTGGGCGTGAGCGTCGCCCCGGACCCGACTGGCGGCGCCGGCGCCGGCGAGCCCCAAGCCGCTGTCGGATCCGAGGATCCGTTCGGCCTCACCCCCCGTGAACGTCAGGTGCTCAGGTTGATCGCCGAGGGGGCGACCAACCGCCAGATCGGCGCGGCGCTGTTCATGGCCGAGAAGACGGCCAGCGTGCACGTGTCCCGGATCCTGGCCAAGCTCGGGGTCAAGGGGCGCACCCAAGCCGCCGCCGTCGCCCATCGCCAGCACTTGGCCTAGCCTGGCCGACCGGTCGCGGCTCCGGGTTCCGCGTTGGCCTCGCCGTCGCGCGCCAAGCGCGTAGATTCCCGGATGTGCGCACGCCGGCTGAATGGGAACCCCACGAGCGGACCCTGATGGGCTGGCCGTGCCGGTCTGGGCTCTGGGGTCAGACGATGGAGCAGGCCCGGTCGGATTACGCGGCCGTGGCCAATGCGATCGCCGCCTTTGAACCGGTGACGATGATCGCCAACCCGGGATCCGAGAGCGCCGCAGCTCGCGCCGCCTGCGGGGCGGGGGTCGAGATCGTCGAGCTCGCCCTCGACGATTCGTGGCTGCGCGACTGTGGCCCGATCTACACCTACGGCGACGACGGCCGGCGGGTCGCGGTGCATTTCCGCTTCAACGCCTGGGGCGAGAAATTCTCGCCCTGGGATCATGACGCGGAGGTTGGGCGCCTGATCGCCGAGCACCTCGGCGACGAGGTGCGCAGCTCGTCGATCGTGCTCGAGGGCGGCTCGATCCTGACCGACGGCCGGGGAACGCTGCTCACCACCGAGCAGTGCCTGCTGGCCCCCAACCGCAACCCCTCGCTATCCCGTGACGAGCTCGAGGCCGAGCTGCGCGCGGCGCTCGCCGTGGAGCGGATCGTGTGGCTCGGCTTGGGGCTGCTCGAGGATCGTGACACCGATGGTCACGTCGACCTGATCGCCGCCTTCACCGCTCCGGGCGAGATTCTGCTCCAGACCGTCGATGAGGGAAACGCCAATTACGCGAACTGCGAGGAGAATCGGTCCCGGCTGGCGGCGGCGGGACTCAACGTGACCGTCCTCCCGTGGCTGCCCTACGCCGAAGTGGCGGGCGAGCGGATTGCCGCCAGCTACCTCAACTTCTACCTCTGCAATGGCGCCGTGATCGTGCCCGTCGCCGGTGCCGACACCGATGCCCAAGCCCTTGAGATCATTGCCTCGGTTTACTCCGGCCGGGAGGTCGTGCCCGTACCCGGGCTGGTGATCGCCTTCGGCGGAGGTGGCCCGCACTGCATCACCCAGCAGGTCCCGGTTCGCGATGCCTGACGCCCCGCAGCTACTCGTCGCCGGGGCGCCGCCGGTGTCCCCGGCCCGCACCCGCCCGGCGGAACGCAAGCCGCTCCGCGTCGGCCTGGTCCAGGAGCGCTGGCACCCCGATCCCGAGGAACACCGGGCGGCGTTGGCCGCCGGGATCCGGATCGCGGCCGCCGAGGGAGCCCGGATCGTGTGCCTGCAGGAGCTCACCCTTTCGCCGTACTTCGCCATCACCCCAGACGGGCCCGCGGCCGCGGGCGCCGCTCCCGAAGAGCTCGAGACGGGAGCCACGGTCAGCTTCGCCCGGCGGCTGGCCGCCGAGACCGGGGCCGTTGTCCACGCCTCGCTCTACGAGCGCGTAGAGAACGAGCCCGATGGGTTGGGCTTCAATACGGCGGTGGTCGTCGCCCCGGACGGCCGGCTCGTGTCGCGCACGCGCAAGCTCCATATCCCGATCACGGCCGGCTACTACGAGGACCGCTACTTCCGGCCCGGGCCGGCCGGCGATCCGTTCCCGCTCACCGCCCTGCCCACCGAGGACGGCGAGGTTCAGCTCGGCTGCCCGACCTGCTGGGACCAATGGTTCCCGGAGCTCGCCCGCGCCTATTCACTGCAAGGCGCCGAGGTGCTGATCTACCCGACGGCGATCGGCTCTGAGCCCGATCACCCCGACTTCGACACCCAGCCGCTGTGGCAGCAGGTGATCGTCGGCAACGGGGTCGCCAACGGAACCTTCATGGTCGCCGTGAACCGCATCGGCTTCGAGGACCCGCTCACCTTTTACGGGTCGAGCTTCATCTCCGACCCCTACGGACGGATCCTCGTTCAGGCCCCCCGGGATATCGCGGCGGTGCTGGTCGCCGACCTCGACCTGGATCAGCGCCGCGATTGGCTCGAGCTGTTCCCGTTCCTGACCACGCGGCGGCCCGACGCCTACGGACTGCTCAGCCGTTAGCCCGGCGCTAGAGGGCCAGCAGCGGATCGGACTCGGCTGCGGCCGGCATCCCCTCCAGCGTCGCCCCGCGCAGCCCCAGCTTGGTCCGCACGTAGGTGTCGGCGGGCAGCGCGGCCAGCTCGGCGCCGACGTCGAGCGCCCGCTCGAGCACCGAGTCGGGCGCCACCGCCTCGTCGAAAACGCCCAGGCGCACGCACTCCTGCGCATCGGTGAGCCGTCCGGTCAGGGCCAGCGAGCGGGCAGCTCCGGGGGCGAGCTCACCCCGCACCACCGCGATCGCCGCTTGCGGGTACGGGACACCCACCTTCACCTCGGTCAGCCCGTAGCGACCTTCACTGGCCGCCACCCGGTAGTCCGCGCACAGGGCGAGCACCAGCCCGCCCGCGATCGCGTGCCCGGTCACCCCGGCCACCACCGGGCAGCGCAAGCCGTAGGCGGCGATCGCCATGCGGTTGATCCCGCGCACCATCGCCCGCTGCTCCTCGGGGCCGTAGTTCGGAACCGCCTTGAGATCCGCGCCGGCCGAGAAGCACCCCGGCCGCCCGACCAGCACCACTGCGCCGGGTGGGGCGGCCCCCAGCGCCTCCAGCGCGCCGGCGACTTCCTCGAGCAGGGGGATGTCCATCGCGTTGGCGGGTGGCCGGTCAATCGTGACCAGCGTTATCGCGCCTCGCGGCGCCACGGCGACGACCGTCATCGGTGAGAGAGTAGTTAACCCGGTTGCCACAAAGGGGTTCCTATGCGAGAGTTGTTCCCAACTCTCCCGTTCTGAGGAGGGGGGCGAGCGAGGAGGGGCGTCAATGTCACGGGGTTTGTCGGTGGTCTTGAGTTCCTGCCTGCTGGCGTTGCTGACCGTCGCCCCGGCCGTCGCCGCGCCGGCGAGCACGGTCACGGCTACGGGCACGGGCCAGGTCCGCGTCAGACCCGCCAATCGGCATAGCAACGCTTCGATCCGGACCGCCTACAACGCGGCCAGCAAAGCCGCGATCGCGGGCGCCATCCGGGATGCGAAAGCGCATGCCCTCAACTATGCCCAGGCCTTCGGGCTGACCCTCGGGTCCGCGCTTTCTGTTTCCGACGCGCAAACCAACGGCTTCTACGGACCGGGCGCGGGAAGCTTCTACGGTCCGTTCGGCCCCGGCCAGTTTTGCGGCACCCTGCGCCAGCCGATCATCAAGCGGTCCCGGCATCGCATCAAGGTGGTCGGCTTCCGGAAGGTCCACCGCTGCTTCATCCCCAGCTTCGCCTTCACGACGTTGACGGTCACCTACTCCGCTTCCTGAGGCGGCCCTCACCCGAATAAGCTCTGTCGACGAAGACGAGCGGGGGAGGCGCGGGTGGGAGAGCAGCGAACGTGCATCATCGGCGCCGGCGTCAGTGGCCTCACGGCCGCCAAGTCTCTCGCTGACTGGGGCGTCGGCTATACGTGCTTCGAGGCCAGTGACGACATCGGGGGCAACTGGTACTTCCGCAATCCCAACGGTCGCTCATCGGCCTACCGGTCGTTACACATCGATACGTCCAAGCACGCGATCAGCTTCACGGACTTTCCGATGGACGAGCGTTACCCGGACTTCCCGCACCACACCGAGATCCATCGCTTCCTGGGCGAGTACGCCGGGCGCTTCGGATTGCGCGAGCACATCCGCTTTCAGACCGTCGTCGAGCACGCCGAGCGCCGGCCCGAGGGCGGCTGGCAGATCCGGACCGCCGACGGGGATGAGCACGAGTTCGAGACCCTCCTGGTCTGTAACGGCCACCACTGGGATCCCTCCTATCCGGAGTTCCCGGGCCGGTTCGACGGGGACACGATCCATTCCCATCACTACATCGATCCGACTGAGCCGCTCGACCTCCGGGGGCGGCGGGTGGTGGTAGTCGGGATCGGCAACAGCGGCGTCGACATCGTTTCCGAGCTGTCGCGCAAGGGCGTGGCCGAGCGCGTGTTCCTGTCCACCCGGAGCGGCGCCTGGGTGATTCCCAAGTATGTCTTCGGGCGCCCCGCCGACCAGGTCTTCAAGACGATCCCGTGGCTGCCGCTAAAGCCCCAGCGCCGCCTCGCTCAGGCCTTCCCGCGCGTGGTCTCCGGCCGGATGGAGAACTTTGGCCTTCCGACCCCCAACCATCGCTTCCTGGAGGCCCACCCGACCGTCTCCAGCGAGCTGCTGCTGCGCCTCGGCTCGGGCGACGCCGCGGCCAAGCCCGACATCACCGAGCTCCTCGGGGACCGCGTCCGCTTCGCCGACGGGAGCGTCGAGCCGGCCGACGCGATCGTCTACGCCACCGGCTATCGGATCAACTTTCCGTTCTTTGACCCCGACTTCATCTCCGCCCCCGGCAACGTGCTGCCGCTCTACAAGCGCATGTTCAAGCCCGGCCTCGACGACCTCGCCTTCATCGGGCTCGGTCAGGCGATTCCCACCATCTTCCCGTTCGCCGAGTGTCAAGCCAAGCTCGCCGCCCGCTGGCTGGCCGGTGACTGGACGCCCCCCGACCGGGCCGAGATGGAGGCCGAGATTCGCCGCGATGAGGAGCGCCACGTGGCCCACTACTCGTCCCGCCAGCGGCACACGATGCAGCTCGACTACTACACGTATGAGTACGACCTGCGCAAGCACGTACTGCCTGCCGGTCGCGAGCGCGCACGGGCGGGCGCTCGACCGACTCCTGGATGATCTACCCCCACGGTGACACTTGAACGGACGTGGCGTGGCTCAGGTGCGGGTGGGAGGGCCACCACTGGCGGCCGGGGTGGCGTAGAACGCGGCCAGCGCGGCACAGATGGCCAGCGTCGCGTAGGGGGAGACGGGGGCCAGGGCGGTGGCCAGCGCGTAGGGGATCAGCCCGGTAACCGAGCGGCTCAGGACCCGACGCCGCTCGGCCAGCTCCATCGGCGGCTCGATCAGGTGCGAACGGCTCAGGAGGATGTGCCGATTGAGGGTGGCGAACAGGACCGCCATGACCAGCAGGGCGCCGCTGTAGATCGCCGCCGCTAGCTGCTCGCCATGGCCCAGGCGCAGATAGGTGGCGATCAGCTCGGTCGCGAAGGGCAGGATCACGATGCTCATCAGCAAGAGCAGGTTGAGGATCAGGATCGAGTGATCGGTCTGGCGCAGCCGGCCGATCATCACGTGGTGGTTGATCCAGATGATTCCGATGGTCAGAAACGAGGTCGCGTAGGCCGCGTACTCGGGCCAGTTGTGTCCCAGCTCGTGGGCGAGTGAGACCCCGGGGGCCGGCTGCGGCACGTTGATGGAGAGGACCAGCAGAGTGATCGCCACCGCGATCACGCCGTCGGAGAACGCCTCCAGGCGGTGGGTGGCCATGTCCCTGGGTTCGCCGATACGCCCGCTGATCCTGTTCGCGCGACGTGATGTATCTAACCGGCACCTGTCGCCGGTTAGATGCGCACGTCAGGCGACGTCGCGGGCCGCGCCCGTCGCCGGGGCGCGCAGCAGGGCCGAGCGGTAGCCCGAGGCCAAACGCTCCAGCGACGCCTCCCAGCTGCGAACCCGCGCGGCGGCGAGCGCGGCCCGGCGGATGCGCTCGCGCAGCACCGGCGTATGGGCGAGCTCGAGCACACCGCGCGCCAGCGCCTCGGGCGTGGCGGCGGTCAGTCGCCCGGTCTCGCCGTCGGTGATCAACGAGGTGGGGCCCCCCTCGCCCACGGCCACCACCGGCAGCCCGCTCGCCTGGGCCTCGAGGATCACCTGGCCGAAGGTGTCGGTCTGGCTGGCGAACATGAACAGGTCGGCGCTGGCGTAGGCCCGGGCCAGGTCGCGGCCACGCAGCCAGCCGAGGAAGGTCGCGTGCTCGCCCAGGCGTTCGCGCAGGGCACTCTCCTCGGGACCGCCGCCGGCCAGCACCAGGTGAAGCCGCCGGTCACGCGAGCGGGCGGCCAGGAAGGCCTCGGCGAGCAGGTCGACTCCCTTCTCCCGCGTCAGTCGCCCGGCGTAGAGGACGTTCAGCTCACCTGCGAACGCCCCCGCCTCGCGCCGCCCGGGATCGAAGCGGGCGGTGTCGACGCCTCGGTCCCAGCGGCCGATCCGCTGGCTGTCGATGCCCAGTTCAGCCAGACGAGAGTCACTGGCCGGACTCGGAGAGAGGACCGCGTCGCAAGCGCCGTAGAAGACCCGCAGCGCCACCGTGGCGAGCGCCTCGAACCGGGCCTGCCCGGTGCGCAGCCCGGCGTAGGCCGCCAGCTCGGTGTGGTAGCTGCCGATCACCGGCAGCTCGAGGACCCGCGCCGTCAGCCAGGCGCCAATTCCGGCCGGGCCCGGAGAGCAGACGTGGACGAGGTCATAGCGGCCGTCGGCCAGCGCCTCGACCAGCGCGGGCACCGTCGGCACACCCCGATCCGCATCCCCCGGTAGAACGGCACCTCGATTTCGGCCACGGCGCTCAGCCGTCGGTCGACGTCGGCATCGGTCCCGATCACCTCGACGTGATAGCCCGGAACGCCACGCTCGCGGATCTGCTGGATCGTGTGGGTTACGCCGTGTACGGCGCCGAGGCCGTCGGCGACCAGGGCCACCCGGGGGCGATCCCCGTCGCTGCGGGTCAGCTTGAGCTTCTCGCGGCCGAGGAACCCGACCGCCGCCGCGTAGGGGATGACCGGCAGGCAGGCGCCGAAGAGCTCATTCTGGGCTCGCGGAAGATCGAGCCCGCCCGTCTCGAGCATCGCCACCACCTCGTCGACCGCGGCCCTCAGCCTGCGCTCGTGCAGGCGCCGAGCGCGGCGGAAGAGGTCGGGGTGGCCGAGGCGCCCGTCCTGGAGGTGCTCGAGCAGTTCCTGCTCGTCGAAGTCGAGATCCATCCCCGCCAGCCAGGCCCGCAGCAGTGCGCGGGCGTCCTCGGGCCCGAGGTCGGCACCCACCGGTCCGCTGCGCGCCTCGCCCTCGCGCATGACCCGCTCGACAATCCGCAGAACCGCACCCGGGCGCAGACGTTCGGTGCCCCGATCGCTGCCGAGGCTGCGGATGGCCAGCGCCATCGCTGCGTGCGTCCACTTGGCCGCACTGCCTTGGGCGCCGCGGGCGTCCGCAGAGCCCACACGGATGTGGGCGAGGGACTCCTTAGGCGAGGCAGTCCCTGGCGTCTCGGTGAAGGTGCGACCGATCTCGACTCCGGCGTGGTCGTCGGACCCCCCGACCGG
>JBPCIY010000087.1:0-8475 GCA_051005855.1 Solirubrobacteraceae bacterium
TGCGCGGCTTTCGCAAGGCGATGCCGTTCACGTTCCTGTGCTTCGTCGTCGGCGGTCTGGCGCTGTCCGGAGTGCCGCCGTTCTCCGGCTGGCTGTCCAAGGACGACATCATCGCCTACCTCGATCACCGCGGCGGGGGTTTTGAGATCCTCGGCATCCTCGGCTACGTCGGCGCGCTGATGACCGGCATCTACACGTTTCGGATGATCTTCCGGGCGTTTTTCGGCGACCCCTGCGCGGAGGCAACCGAGCTCGAGTCCGGCCACCTCGCCCACCCCGAGACACCCACCAACCCGGGGACCGGTGAAGCGGAGGACACCGACGTCGGCTTCCCCGGCCCCGAGCACCACATCGCCGAGCGCGACTGGGCGATGAAGGTACCGATGGCGGCGCTCGCCGTGCTGGCGGTGGTCGGGGGCGTGGTCCAGATCCCGGGGATCGACGCCTCGATCTCGCGCTTTCTGGCCCCGACCTTCGCCGATTCGCGCCTGGCCGGCCTCGATCCGTCCACCGGCTCGGCCTGGGTGGGACTGATCATCGGCGCCGTCATCGGCCTGCTCGGGATCGCGATCGCCTATCGGATCTGGGTGGGCCAGGTCGGCACGTCGGCGCGTCTGCAGGCGCGCTTCGCCGCCGTGCACACGTTCCTGCTCAACAAGTGGTACTTCGACGAGCTGATCGACTTCACCGTCGTCGGACCCACGCAGTGGCTCGGCCGCTTCGCCGAGTCGGTGCTCGAACGCAGGGTCGTGGACGGGGGCGTGACCGGCGGCACGCTCGGGGTCGTGCGGGGCGTCTCGGCCGGCGTGCGCCGGCTGCAGAACGGCTTTCTGCGCTACTACGCGGCGGCGATGCTGGTCGGCGTGTTTGGCATGGCCCTCTACTTCCTGGTCTCGGCCGGAGCCGCATGACCCTTTCGATCCTCATCTGGCTGCCGCTCGTGGTGGCGCTGGTCGCCTCGCTGCTGCGGGGCAAGCTCGTCGCCTGGACCGCGGTCCTGGGCAGCCTGGTCGCGGTCGCGATCGCGATCTCGTTCCTGGCTCGCTTTGACTCCAGCGGCGGCCTGCAGTTCGTCACCGACTCGGTCTGGATCGCCTCGCTGGGCATCCACTACAAGCTCGGCCTCGACGGGCTCAACGCGGCCCTGGTGCTGCTCACGACGGTCATCTTCAGCGCCGCCCTGCTCTGGGCCACGACCCGGGAATGGGAGCGCTCGCGCGTCTTCTACTTTCACCTGGGGATCGCCGAGAGCGCCGTGCTCGGCGCCTTCTGCGCCCAGGACCTGGCCCTGTTCGTGGCCTTCTTTGATCTGATGCTGATCCCGTTCTACTTCCTGACCGGGATGTGGGGCACCGGTGAACGGGTGCGGGCGACGACCAAGCTCGTTATCTACACCCTGGTCGGCTCCTTCCTGATGCTGGTGGCGGCGATCGCCACCGGCGTGATCGCCTCAAGCCAGCACGGCACCCCGCTGACCTTCGTGATCAGCTCGCTGCGCGGCCTGCCGCTCTCGCACGCCTCCCAGGACTGGATCTTTCTCTGCTTCGCGGCCGCGTTCCTGGTCAAGATGCCGCTCGTCCCCTTCCACGGCTGGCTCTCCGACGTCTACAAGTCGATGCCGATCGCCGCCGTGGCCGTGTTCTCGGCCGTGTTGTCCAAGGTCGCCGCCTACGGCTTCCTACGCATCGTGCTGCCGCTGTTCCCCTACGCCTCGGCGCACTACCAGACCCTGATGCTGGTGATCGCATTGGCCTCGGTGCTGTGGGGGACGGTGGTCGCGCTGACCACCCCGGACGCGCGGATGGTCGTCGCCTACTCGAGCGTCGCCCAGCTCGGCTTCATCACCCTGGGGATCTTCTCCCTGCAGCCCCAGGGCATCCAGGGGGCGCTGCTGCAGATGCTCAACCACGCCTTGGTCACCGCGCCGCTGTTCTTCGTCGTCGCCGTTTTGGCCGCGCGGGCCGGCGGCTCAGAGAAGCTGGCCGACATGGGCGGGATCGCCTTCCGGGCTCCGATCTTGGCCAGCCTGTTTTTGATCGTCTCCTTGGCCACGCTGGCCATGCCCGGCTCGGCGAACTTCGCGGGGGAGTTCTTGATCCTGCTCGGGTTGTTCCAGGCCAAGCTGGCCATGGCGGTGATCGCCACGCTGGGCGTGGTCGGGGCCGCCGTCTACGCGTTGCGCCTCTACATCCGCTCGATGCACAACCGGGTCGGCCCGGCGGTGGTCTCGCACGAGATCGGGTGGCGCGAGGCGCTCCCGATCGGCGCGCTGGTCGCCGTGATCTTGGTCTTCGCCTTCTACCCCCAGTTCGGCCTGAGCCGATCTGAACACGCCGTGCGCGGCGCGGTGGCTCCAGCGCGTCTGGAGCAGCGCCTGGCCTCGCTGCCCACCGGGTGGACGGCCTACGCCCCCCTGACCGCGAGCCGCAACCCATGAGCAACGTGCTGGCCCTCGCGGTCGTCGCCCACCACCTGACCGGCCCCCACATCGACTGGGCCTCGTTCTCGCCGCTGCTCGCGCTCAGCGTCGGCGCGCTCGTTGTCCTGCTCATCGGCCTCGTCCGCGCGCCGGTGGTGCGCTGGCGGATCGTCCCGGCCGCCACGCTCCTGACCCTGGGGGTCACGCTGGCCCTCGCGATCGTGCGCTTCAAGCATCCCGCCTCGATCATCTCGGATGCGCTCCAGATCGATGACCTGGCCCTGATCCTCGACATGCTGTTCTGCATCGCGGCGATCGCCTGCGTGATCATGTCGCTGCGGACGCGGGCGCCCGAAAGCGCCGGGCACGGCGAATATCACGCGCTGCTCTTGTTCAGCGTGCTGGGCATGGCGATCCTCGTCTCGGCCCAGAACCTGATCACGTTGTTCCTCGGCTTTGAGATGCTCTCGATCCCCCTCTACGTGCTCTGCGCCTCGGAGTTCCGGCGCGAGGGCTCGCTTGAGTCCGGCCTCAAGTATCTGGTCATCGGCTCAGTGGGCTCGGCCAAGCTGGTCTACGGCCTGGCCCTGCTCTACGGCGCGACCGGATCGACCCAGTTCTCGGGCATCGCCCACGCGATCGGCCAGGGGCGCATCGCGGGCGGCCTGCTCGGCGACCCGATGCTGCTCACCGGTCTGGCCCTGGTCATGGTCGGCTTTGCCTTCAAGGCCTCGGTGGCCCCGTTTCACCAGTGGACACCCGACGTCTACGAGGGCGCCCCGACCCCGATCACCGCGTTCATGGCCACCGCCACCAAGGCGGCCGCCTTCGGCGTCCTGCTGCGCTTCTTCGACGTCGCGGTGATCAGCGTCCAGGGCACCTGGGCCCCGGCCTTGGCCACGATCGCGGCGATCACGATCGTGGTTGGCAACGTGGGCGCGCTGGGCCAGTCCTCGCTCAAGCGCATGCTCGGCTACTCGGGCGTCGCCCAAGCGGGCTACCTGCTCGCCGGGGTCGTGGTCGGGACCCGCCTCGGGGTCGACGCCACCGTCCTCTACCTCGCCATGTACCTGTTCATGAACCTGGCCGCCTTCGCGGTCATCGTCGCGGCCCAGAACCAACGTGAGGACGGCGACGATGTTTCGGCCCTGGCCGGGCTCGGTGCGCGCCAACCGTGGCTGGCCTGGCCGATGACGATCGCGATGCTGTCCCTAGCCGGGATCCCGGGCACGGTCGGCTTCATCGGCAAGTTCCAGCTCATTCACGCCCTGGTCAACGGCAGCTACACGTGGCTGGGCATCGTGCTGGTGATCGGCTCGATGATCTCGCTGGGTTACTACCTGCGGGTGGTCGCGGTGATCTGGATGAGCGCCCCGAGCGCGATCCCGGCCCCGGCCCGTCGAGCCCCGGCGATCAGCGGTCCCGGCGCGCTTGCGCCGATCGCCGGAGGGTCGCCCGACGCCGACGACGGCCGGCTGACGGCGGGGGGGGCGGCGCCGGCCGGCGAGCTCACCTTCGTGGCCGTGCTGTTCGCCGCTGCCAGCGTGGTCTTCGGGATCTTCCCGTCGCCGTTGTTCACGCTCGTGGCCCACGCCGGTCGCGCGCTTACGGGCATCTTCTAGACGGAGCGCCGGTGGGCGGGGCCGGCGAGAGCCGGGAGCCCTGGCGCGCTGACGGGACACCGGCAAATGCGACAACCTTGGCCGAGACCGGCAAAGTTGGCGCAAACGCGGGGCTGAGCCTGCGCGAGCGGAAAAACTCGGCGGCGGCGGTCAAGATTGTCACCGTATGCATGGGCGCACGAGGGTTTGCCCGCCCGCGGGGCGGGTACCTCGCAAGGCATGAGCGACAAGAGCGCCGACTCCGGGGCCGAAGAGCTCCCCGGCTCGGTTTCCAACCAGAACGGCGAAGAGGCCGAGCCCGGTCACGGCGGCGGCCCCGAGAAGCGCCGTCCTTCCTCCGGAGATAAGTCCGGAAAAGGCGGCGGAGACTCCGAAGGCGAGTCCAGCGAGGGTTCGCAGTCGACCGGCGACCCCAACAGCGCCGGTTGACTCAGGCCGGCACAGCCTCCGACGCGGCGGGCGCGGCCAGAGCCCCGGCACCGTCCCCGCGGCGCGAGAACTGCAGAACCCCGTCGTCGACCTCGCCCACCCGCAGGGTGAAGATGTCGCGCGGGTAGTTCTGGCGCAGCCGCCACGGCGGCTCTGAGCCCTGGCGCGGGAACTCGTCCACCGAGCGCAGGACGTAGCCGGAATCGAGATCCAGGAGCGGCAGCGTGGTCATGGACTCGTGATCGCAGACCGCAACCGCGGTGTCGTAGCCGTGCGCGGACATGTGGTTGAGCAGCCGGCACACGTACTCGCAGGTGAGGTCGGCCTTCAGCGTCCAGGAGGCGTTGGTGTAGCCGATCACCAGCGCGGCGTTGGGAGTGGCGTCGAGCATCAGGCCCTTGTAGGTGAGCCGGTGCGGGAGATCAAGCTCGCGACCGTCGACGGTGATCTCAGCCCCACCCAGGGCAACGAGGTTGAGACCGGTCGCGGTGACGATGATGTCGGCCTCGAGCTCCTGACCGCTGCGCAGGCGGATGCCGGTCTCCGTTAAGGTGTCGACCTGATCGGTGACGATCGTGGCCTGACCGTGGCGCAGGGCGCTGAAGAAGTCACCGTCGGGGCACACGCACATGCGCTGGTCCCATGGGTTGTAGCGGGGCTTGAAGTGGGTGTCGATGTCCAGATCGGCAGGGACCTGGCTCTGAACCCACCTGCGCAGCACCCGCTTGGCCAGCTGCGGGTAGCGGCGACACAGCCGGTAGCTGAGCGTCATCAGGGCCACGTTCTTCCAGCGCACAGCCTGATACGCGGCCATGGACGGAACCCGCCGCCGCAGCCGCGAGGCCACTGGATCCTCGCCCGGCAGCGAGACGAGATAGCTGGGCGAGCGTTGGAGCATGGTCACATGGGCGGCCTGCTCGGCCAGCGCGGGAACGAGCGTGATCGCGGTCGCGCCGCTACCGATGATCACCACCCGCTGGCCCGTGTAGTCGAGGTCCTCGGGCCAGTGCTGGGGATGCACGATCGGGCCGGGGAAGCGCTCGCGCCCGTCAAACTCAGGGTCAAAACCCTTGTCGTAACGGTAATAGCCGGTGCAGAAGAGCACGAAGGAGGCCGTGAGGGTGACCGGTCGCCCTCCGGAGCCGCGCTCGGCCGTCACGGTCCACAGGGCGTCCGCACTGGACCAGGCGGCACCGGCGACGCGGTGGCCGAAGCGAATGTGATCATCGACGCCGTACTGCTCCGCGGTGGCTTGGATATAGCCCAGGATCGACGGCCCGTCGGCGATCGTCCGGTCGTCGGTCCAGGGGGCAAACGAATAGCCGAGGGTGTGCATGTCTGAGTCTGATCGCACGCCCGGGTAGCGGAACAGGTCCCAGGTGCCCCCGATCGACTCCCTCGCCTCGAGGATCGCGTACGTGCGCCCGGGACAGCGACGCTCGAGGTGGCAGGCGGCGCCGATGCCGGACAGGCCGGCTCCGATGATGACGACGTCTATGTGTTCGGAAGTGTTGGTACGCATGCGTATCACTGGTCAGCATAACCGGCCGGGGGCGTCGCTACGATCGACCGCCCGTGCAGTATCCGATCGAGAGCTTCACCGAGGCCGAGCGCAGCTTGCTGAGCGGGCATTGCACGAACCTGGATCGGCCGGCGTTCGCGCTCACCAACCTCTCGGAGACGTTGAAGGGGGCGCTGTTCGCGCGCTATTCGCGCTATCCCGGCACGCTCCGGCGCCTATTGCTGGACGAGTTCAGCGACGATCTGGCTGCCGCCCGGAGCGGGGCCTCTCAGCCCCCCGAGGGCGAGCGCGCGGCTGCGCTCTACGAGCGCATCTTCCTCGGCTACGGCGATGACTCGGTCGCTCAGCTGGGGGGCGCCCACGTCGCCTGCGAGTGGGTCTCCAACGTCCTCACCAAGGTCCTGCAGCGCCCGCGGCTGGCCGCCTACCTCGAGCAGTCCACCCGCTACCTCGCCTACGACGCGCCGATGCCGGTCGGCGAGCGCTTTCGCTACTACCGCGATACGCAGCTCGGCCCCGACTACGAGCGCGCGATGGACGAGCTGTTCGGGACCTACGCCGATGCGCTGCCGCGCGTGGTCGCCTGGGCGCAAGGCCGCTTCCCCCGCGCAGCCGGCGAGGCCGAGGCCGCGCACACCCGGGCTCTGAAGGCCAAGGCGCTTGACCTGCTGCGCGGCCTGCTGCCGGCCAGCTCACTGTCGCACATGGGCATCTACGCCAGCGGGCAGAGCTACGAGCAGCTGATCCTCCATCTGCTCGCCCACCCCCTGCCCGAGGCACGGGGCTACGGGACGATGATCCTCGAGGAGCT
This sequence comes from Solirubrobacteraceae bacterium, assembly GCA_051005855.1. GTDB lineage: Bacteria > Actinomycetota > Thermoleophilia > Solirubrobacterales > Solirubrobacteraceae > Palsa-465. The sequence goes on from JBPCIY010000087.1 coordinate 6,804, forward strand.
CCAGGCGGTGATGCCGAGCTTCCTGACCCGCGTCCAGCGTCCCGATCGGGGCGGCGCCTGGGTCTCCTACCTCGAGTCTCGCGCCCAGGCGGGCGAGCACTGGGCCCGCCGGCTCGGGCTCGGCGGCTCAGAGGACGACGGTGGACCGGCCCGGCCGTCCGTGCGGCTGACCGCAGTCCAGGGCGATGAGGACGACCTCCTCACTGCGTTGCTCTTCGAAGCCACAGCCAGCTCCGAGGAGAGCACGCGTCACGCCGTCGAGCAGCTGTCCGAGGCCGAGCGGGCGGCCCTCCTGGCCGACCTCATCGGCGCGCGCGAGAATCGCCGCCACCGGCCCGGCCGCGGCTTTGAGGCCGTCCGGTACCGGTTTGAGATCGTCGCCGACTACGGCGCCTTCCGAGATCTCCAGCGTCACCGGATGCTGACCGTCCAGTGGCAGGCGCTGACCCCCCATCTCGGGGCCGGTGTGCCCGAGCAGGTCGACGAGGCCGGGGTGGGTGACGGCTATCGGCGCGCGCTCGAGATCTCCCAGCGCGAGTACGCGCGCCTGGCCGACGCCGGCCTGGCCCAGGCGGCGCCGTACGCGCTCTGTCTCGGCTTCCGCATCCGCTTCGTGCTTGACCTCAACGCCCGCGAGGCGATGCAGCTGATCGAGCTGCGCTCCGGTCGCGAGGGGCATCCGAGCTACCGAGCGGTGGCCCACGAGATGCACGCCCAGATCGCCGCCGTGCACCCGGGGGTGGCCGGCGCGATGACCCACGTCGACGTCGAGACCGAGCCCCGACTCGAGCGCATCCTCTCTGAGATGCGCTCGCAAGCCCGGGCCGGCGTCGATTAGTCCCGAGACGCCTTCTCGAGCTCCTGCTGGCGAAGCTCGATGCGCCTGATCTTGCCGGTCAGCGTCTTGGGCAGATCGGTCACAAACTCGATCTGACGGGGATAGGCGTAGGCCGACAGGTGGTCACGCACGAAGGCTTTGATCTCCTCGGCAAGCGCATCACTGGGGTCGTGGCCGGCGGCCAGAATCACGAACGCCTTGACGACGTTGCCGCGACGCTCGTCGGGCACGGCGATGGCCGCCGCCTCGGCCACCGCCGGATGTTCGAGACAGGCCGACTCGACTTCGAAGGGCCCGATCCGGTACCCGGCTGAGATGATCACGTCGTCGGCGCGGCCCTCGTACCAGTAGTACCCATCCTCGTCGGTGGAGGCGGCGTCCTTGGTGTGAAACCAGTCACCGCCGAAGACCTCGGCGGAGTCCTCCTCGGGCCGATTCCAGTACCCGAGCGGGTAGTGAGGATTGGAGCGGGCGCGCAGGCAGATCTCGCCGCGCTCGCCTTGGGTGACCTGGCGCTCGTCCTCATCGAGGATCGTCACCTCCCAGCCCGGCATCGGCTTGCCCATCGAGCCCTCGCGAACCTCCATGAAGGGGAAGTTCCCGCACAGCGGATAGGACTCGCTCAACCCGTAGTAGTCGAGCACCGTCACGCCGTACTGCTCGCGAAACCAGCGGATCGCCTCCGGGTTCAGCGGCTCGCCCGCCGAGCAGACGATGCGGAACTTCTGCGGGTAGCGCGTGCCGGCGTCGCCGATGCCCATCATCGAACGGATCGCCGTCGGCGTCGCGAAGACGTTGGACGCCTCGTGGCGCGAGAGGAAGTCGAGCTGCTGG
>JBPCIY010000088.1:0-17332 GCA_051005855.1 Solirubrobacteraceae bacterium
CCGACCACATCCAGTACCGCAACGGCCCCCACCGCGATCAACGCCTGCTCAAGGCCGAACGCCGGCTCCTGATCGCTGCCTAATCGATGCGGTTTCCGGTCAAACAATCCTGGAAGACCCACTAGCGACGATCTTGCTGATCGTCGGCGACACCTCTGTGACGGCGTTAGCCATGGAGATCGTTGCGTACGTCGCCCTTCGGGGCATCGGGGCGGTTGTCATCGCTCTCTGGGAGGGAGCAAGAGGTCAGGTCGTGGACCTCGGCGCAGACCTAGCCGCAGCCCTCATCCGTCCGCTCCGCCAGAGATTTCGTCTACGCGGCCCGAACCACGCGGAACGCCGCGGGCAGCCGTGACCGGCACGGCTCTGTCGAGGTTGCGCCCGATTGCAGGAGACACCCGTACGTCCGCGTTAGCAGCAGTCCTCAGTCAGCATGGTCGCTGCCGAAGGAATGCGGGGAGCAGCGTCGCTCCGATGAGGCGAGACGCCTGCACGTTGATCCGGAGGAGTCCGTCGTCAGCGGACGACGATCTCTCCCCTGCTGCCGGCAATGCGAGTGTGAGAGCGACCTCGCTACGCCGACTTGCGACGCCTACGAGCAACAGTGGGTAGAAGCCCGCTCGCTTGGTCCTCACGTTCGACGGCATCCACTAACTGCGAGGCGACGTCAGCAAGCTCGGCGTACGCGCGGCCAACTGCCCGAATGCTGCGGCCCTCGCTGACACGGTCAAGCTCAGCCACTGCCTCATCGAACCGAGCCCACAGCTCTTCCGGTCCGCGACGGCCCGTCCCTGGCTGAAGCTCGTAGGGCGGCTTGGCTCCGCCGCGCGCCGGCGGCCACTCAAATCCGTCCTGGTAGGACGCCTCACACGCCTCCGCGCGCTGCGCGGCAGCAGCAGCCAGGCCGGCCAGGCGTGCGCTGAACCCGGAATCAGGCGACGCCAGCACATGCTCCCGAAGAGCTGCCCGCCACGTTTCACGCGCCTCTTGGAACGAGTGCTCTGAGTCGAGCGTCATCCTCCGAACCGCCCTTCAGCGGGCTCGGTGTCAGGCCGCTGCTCGACCGCCCGCGGCAGAGCCTGGACCGGCCCGTCGGACGCAACGTCCCACGGGCTCTCTCCGCGCGTCACGGAGACGTCGCCGCGGAGACGGTCGACCTCATTACGCGGGATCAGGAACCGGTTTCCAATTCGGACGGCACGCAGCTGCTCGCTGCGGATCCAGTTCCGGATCGTCTGGCTGGAGGCGCTCAGGGCTTCAGCGACCTGGGAAACGGTGAGGAGTTCAGTGTCGTCCATGGCAAGGATCAAGGGCCAAGAATGCAAAATCTGCAGCTTCCATTCTCGCAGCGCGCCCGGTCGCCATGACACCGGTCGAAGGCCCGCTCCGGTCCCTTCTCTTGCATCGGGGTCCCAAATTGGGTCCCACGCGGCCATTCGGAACCAGAAAACCCCACGATATGCAGGGCTTTCAGCAGTACCGCTACCGGGATTCGAACCCGGGTTTCCGCCGTGAGAGGGCGGCGTCCTAGTCCCCTGGACGATAGCGGCGGGGTGTTGTTGTTGCAGGGATTTTGTGCCCTGCCGAGCGCCCGAGAATCGGCCACAAAGGCGATGGCCCCCGGATCCGGCCCGTAGACGCTGGTCAGAGGGTAGCGCGGAGCACGCTCGATCGGCCAGCCCGAGAGAGGTTCATTCCTTACCAGACCCTGGGGCGCCGATCAGGGTCTGACCATGCCGATCCATTGCGCGATCGCCGGTTAGCGGCAGGTTCACATCAGACCGGCTGGGCCTGATAGCTTCACACCGCTTTCTGGAGGCAAATTGTCCGAGCATTACGCTGACAGCCCCGTGGGACCCGGTCTGACGCGACGGCGGCTGCTGGTCAGCGGTGCGAGCGCGATCGCGGGCGCGACCCTGGCCGGCCAGCTCGCGTCCCTCCCGGCGTGGGCCCGTCCTGCTCACGCCAGCGCCTACCCGCAGCCCAGTCAGGCCCAAGCGCTGGCGGTCCTCGGGCGCTCCCGGCTGCGGCATCCCGATTCGCTGCCCGCGGTCGGGCTCGCCGCCGGCACCGACACCGTTCCGGCGATCGAGCACGTGGTCGTGCTGATGCTGGAAAACCACTCCTATGACAACTTCCTCGGCATGCTCGGGCGCGGTCCCGGCGAGACCGCGCGCGGAGACGGTTTCACGCTCGCCGCCGACGGCCGTCCGACGGCCAGCAATCCGTATCCCGACGGGCGCCCGCTCCGGGCCTTCCGCATGCCGACCACCTGCCAGCCCCACGGGGTGCCAAGCCAGGAGTGGGAGCAGTCCCACATCCAGTACGCGGGTGGGCGCAACGATGGCTTCGTGGTCTCCAACAGCGGTCCGGTAGCGATGGGCTATTGGACCCGCCACGACCTGCCCTTTACCTATGACCTGGCGACCCATTTCCCGATCGGCGACCGCTGGTTCGGCAGCGCTTTGGCCCAGACCGATCCCAACCGGCGCTTTTTGATCGCCGCCACCGCCAACGGCATGACCGACGACATCGGGGGCTCGCCCGGCAACCTGGTTCCCGACGCTTCGCTGGGAACGCCCGCCAACGGAACGATCTTCGAGCGGCTGACCGCCGCCGGGATCAGCTGGGCGGACTACTGCTTCAGCTTCCCCACCGGGGCCACGATGGAGCTCTACCCGGCCAACGACGGACCCTTCTCCGCCACCAACGTCAAATCGATCAGTCAGTTCTACCGCGATGCCGCGGCGGGGACGCTGCCGAGCTTCAGCCTCCTGGATCCGGACTACAACACCCAGTCCCAGGAGGATCCGCAGAACATCGTCCGCGGCGAGTCACTGCTGGCCGAAGTTGTGCATGCGGTGGGTAACTCGCCCGCCTGGCGCCGGACCCTGCTGATCGTCACCTACGATGAGCACGGCGGCTACTACGACCACGTACCGCCGCCGCCGGCTCTGGCCCCCGATTCGATCGCGCCCCAGGTGCAGCCAGGCGAATCCAGCTACGACGGCTTCGCGCGCTACGGCTTCCGTGTTCCGGCCGTGATCGTTGGTCCCTACACCAAGCCCAACCACGTCAGCCAGGTGGTTTACGACCACACCTCGATCCTGGCCTTCATCGAGCGCAAGTGGAACCTGCCGGCGATGACCTACCGGGACGCCAATGCCAACGACCTCACCGACTTCCTCGACCTCGACGCCCTCGCCGCGGGCGACCCGACCTTCCCCGAGCTGCCGCGGCTCGCGGCGTCAGGCGAGACCGCCGCCACGCTCACCTGCTCGACCACCGGTCCGGGGCAGATCCCGCCGCCCCCGCCCCCGCCCGGCACGTCGACTCCACCCCGGCGGCTGCCGCCGATCCGAGTGCAGCTGCGCAATCTCGGCCGGCGCCACCATTTGCACGCGCTCCTCCTAGAGCTGCGCACGACCCATGGGACCCTCCACGACCTCGAGGTCGAGCTTCACCACCGCGGTCACCGAGTCGCTCGCCACCATCTGGCCCGGCTGGCCCGCGCCGAGCGGAGCGTCGTGCTCCGCGTGCACCGCCGCGCCCCGACCGCCGGGCGCTACACGGTCGTCGTGCGCCACCAGCACCGGACGCTGCTGCGGCGCGTGATCCGCGTGGGCTGAGGCGCCGAACAGTTGCTAAGTTGCACCCCAACCAGCGGCTGTGGTGAAACTGGTATACACGCGGCGTTCAGGTCGCCGTGCCCTCACGGGCGTGGAGGTTCGAATCCTCTCAGCCGCACTAGAGCCAGCCGTGCTGCTCAGCCCGCCGGATCGCCTCAGCGCGGTTGCGGGCGTCGAGCTTATGCATCACCGAGGACAGGTGGTTGCGCACGGTGCCCGCGGACAGGAACAGGGCCGCGGCCAGATCGGCCACCGTCGCGTACTCGCGGGAGGCGGCCAGAATCTCGTGCTCGCGCGGGGTCAGCGGGGACGGGCCCTGGGACAGCGCGGCCGCGGCAAGGCCGGGATCGACGATGCGCTCACCGGCCATGGCCCGGCGGATCGCTCCCGCGAGCTCGCTGGCCGGCGCGTCCTTGAGCAGAAAGCCCGCCGCCCCGCCCTCCATCGCCCGGCGGAGATAGCCCGGACGGCCGAATGTGGTCAGGATCAGCACCCGGCAGGCGGGCAGCTCGTGGCGCAGCTCCTCGGCCGCCTCGAGTCCAGTCGCCCCGGGCATCTCAATATCAAGTAGCGCGACGTCGGGTGCCGCCGCCTGTGCGGCGGCGGTGATCTCATCCCCCCGCGGGACCTGAGCGACAACCTCGATGTCGGGCTCCAGCGCGAGCAGGCTGGCCAGGGCCCCGCGGACCATGCCCTGATCTTCGGCGATCAACACCCGGATCACCGCCGCGCGCCCGCCAAGGTCACAGGTGATCCGCGGTCACCGGGACCGAGACGGCAAGCCGGAATCCGCCGCCGTCCGCTGGACCGGCCTCGATCTCCCCTCGCAGGGCCTGCGCCCGCTCGGCCAGCCCGGCCAGCCCATGGCCGCTGCCGCCGACCCCAAGACCTCCGGGGCCGTCATCGACCACCTCCACCGCCGCCGAGCCGAGGTGGGCGCAAATCCGTACCGTGCACCGGCGGGCGTGGCTGTGACGGATCACGTTGGTCGCCCCTTCGCGCACTGCCCACGCGAGGACCGCCTCGACCTCGGGTGTGAAGGCCACCGCCGCCCGTTCCACGTCGGCCTCGATCCCGGCCGTGGAAAGCGCCATTCGAGCGCCAGCGAGCTCTCCGTCGAGCGTCGGCTGGTGATAGCCACTGACGGCCTGGCGCACCTCACGCAGCGCCTGGCGCGCAACTGCCTCCACCTCGCCCATCTCGACCCCCGCTTGCTCGGGCTGATCGGGGAGCAGCCGGCCGGCCAGCTCGGCCTTGAGCGTGACCACCGACAGGGTGTGGCCCAGGAGATCGTGCAGATCGCGGGCGAAGCGCTCGCGCTCTGCGGCCACGGCGACATCGGCCAGCTCCGCGCGAGCCTCCATCAGCTCCACGTTGCGCGTCCGCAGGTCGCGCATCAGGACCATGAGCAGACCGACGCCGAGCGTGCTCGCCCCGGCTCCGACGGCGGTGGAGGGCGCCCCGCCCAGCACCGAACCGCCCGCGGCCGCGGCCGTACAGCCAAGGACGGCCGGGAAAGTCAGGTTGGGCGGGCCCACCAGCACCGCGCAGGCGGCGCAGTAGGTGAACAGGAAGGCCCAGCCGGGCCGGTCGACGAGGGTCAGCGCGCCCGCGTCGAGGACGAGGATCGTCACGAGCACGAAGGGCAGGAGCGGGCGCTGCTCGGCGAAGGAGATCAGCACCAGCCACACGTAGATGGCCACGAACACAGCGGCGCCGGCGATCGCGGCCAGGTGAAGCGCCTCCGGTCCCCGGTTCTGGACCGCGTCGATGAGGGGAAAGACGATGAAGGCCAGCCAGACGACCGCGGCTCCAATCCGGGTCTTGACCCGCGGCTGTGAGCGGAGCCAGGGAAGGCTGACGCCGGCGCCCACCCGCGGGCGCGACCTCCCCGCCTCCCGCTGGGGCCGGCTTGGGCTCTCGGCCAGATTCGGCTCGGGCGGCCCCGAGCTTTGCCCGGAGGCCCACGGGCGGGGCCTCAAGCCCAGCGACGTCGAGGGCCGTCGGCTCATGCGACCCCCGCTCCCCATCGGGCTTGCTGCCCACTCGGCATCCGGCCTCGCCTGAATGGGCAGCGCCCGATCCATCCAGCTGGCTCGCCGATTGCGGGGATCGCGTGAGTCATCCGGTGGCCACCTCGCCCTGGGGCTGACGCAGGAAGCGCAGCATCAAGAAGACGCCGATGACGGTCCAGATGGCCAGGATGCGCAGATCAGAGCCGTTCAGTCCCGCGCCGCCGTGGCGGGGATCGAAGACGTACTGCAAACCGTTGGCCAGGGCCTTGATCGGGAACACGCTGGCGATGTCCTTGAGGGCTGTGGGCAGGCTGTCGGTCGGAAACCAGATATTCGAGATGAAGGTCAACGGCAGCACGGCCAGGTTGACCACCACCGGCCCAGACTCGGCGCTGGGGATGAAGCGCGTGATCCCAATCCCAATCGAGGTGAAGGCCGCGGTTCCGAGCAGCAGCGTGACGATCAGGCCGGGCAGCGCGGCGACCCGGAAGCTCAGGCCCCACACCGAGGCCCCGAGGCCGATGACCACGACCGTCATCGCCATCATGATCGCGAAGGTCGATCCGATCCGCGCCGCGACGTAGGCCCAGCGCGGAAGCGGTGTGCCCTGCATCCGCTTCAGCACGCCCTCGTCGCGGAGGATCGCCGTGCTGATGGCCAGGTTCACGAAGGTGGTCGCGATCACGCCGTAGGCGAGGATCCCGGGAACGAAGAAGTCGTTGTAGGGGATCCCGCCCCGAGTCGAGATGTGCTGGCCCTTGTCCAGGCTGGCGAAGATGACCAGGAACATGATCGGAAACGCGAAGGTAAAGATCCCCCGACCCCGGTTGCGCCAGTAGGCGCGCTGCTCATAGCGAATCTGCCAGCCGACCAGACCGAGGTCCCGGCGCAGGCTCGAAGTGTGCTCGTTGGTGTGGGGTACGGCGCTCACAGGGTTACCTCCTGGCGCTCGGTATCTTCCTGACCGGAGCGGGTCAGCTCTAGGTAGATGTCCTCGAGTGAGGGTTGTGAGACCGAGAAGTGACCCAGCTCGATCTCCCGGTCCAGCGCCCAACCGGTGATCAGGTTTACGGCCCGGACCGCCTCGCGGGTCTGAAGCACGACTCGGTCGCCGTCCAGGGAGCGAGACTCGATCGGCAGCGGCGGCAGGTCGCCGGGAGCCACTGTGGTGGGCAGTGAAAAGCGGATCTCGGCCGGGCGCACGTCGCGGCCCCCGAGCTCGTCGGGTCGGCCGAGGGCGATGATTTCTCCATCGCGCATGACCGCGACGCGGTCGGCGAGATGTTGGGCCTCGTCCATAAAATGGGTGGTCAGAATGATCGTCTTGCCCAGCTCGCACAGCGAGCGGATCGTCGACCAGGCCTGACGGCGCGCGGCGGGGTCAAAGCCCGTGGTCGGCTCGTCGAGGAAGATCAGCTCGGGCTCGCCGACCAGGGCCAGCGCCAGGTCAAGCCGACGGCGCTGACCGCCTGACAGCTGGTTGGCCCGCTCGTCGCGCTTCTCGGTCAGCTCGACCAACGCGATCACCTCGTCGACGCCGCGGCGACGCACGTGGTAGCGCCCGTACATCTCGACCAGCTCGGCGACACTCAGATCGCTCTGCACGCCGCATTGCTGGAGCACGATGCCGACCTGCTCGCGCAGTGCCCTAGCGCCAGTGCCGGGATCGATGCCGAGCACCAGGGCGTCGCCGCCGGTCCGGGTCCGGTAGCCCTCGAGGATCTCGACGATCGTCGTCTTGCCGGCCCCGTTAGGGCCGAGCAGGCAGAAGACCTCGCCGCGCGCGACCTCGAAGCTGACGCCGCGCACCGCCTCGGTCTCGCCATAGGCCTTGCGCAGGTCGCGTACCTCGATGGCCGCTGTTTCGCTGGAGACTTCGATTGAGTTCTTCATGCTGGCCAGCGTAGGCGGGCCAGAGGCCGCGCGTAAGTGGCGGGCGGCCGAAATCGGCCATGACTTCTGTCACCTCCCCATCACACCACCGCGCCGGGCCTGTTCACGCGCTCCATCGTTCGAGCACCGTCGTGTCGCGCTCGTGGCCGAGTGTCCCCACCGCCGCCGTGGCCAGCTTGAAGCGCGCCCCGGCGGCGGGCGCCATCTCCAGCCAGCGCGCGGTCAGCACGCGCAGCACGTGGCCATGGGCGAAGGCCAGCCCCTCCCCCTCGAGGTCCGCAAAGCGGCCCAGTACACGGTCGACCCGGGCGCCCACGTCGGCCGGCTCCTCGCCACCCGGGCAGCCGTCAAGCCAGAGGTTCCAGCCCGGAGCGCGCGCCCGGATCTCCGGCGTGGTCAGGCCCTCGTACCCGCCGTAGTCCCACTCCACCAGGTCCGCACACGGCTCGGCCACATCGCCGAAGCCAGCTCGCGAGCAGGTCTCGCGAGCCCGAAGCAGCGGACTGCAGAGCACGAGCGCAAAGCGGCCGGCGGCCAGACGCGAGGCGAGGGCGGCGGCCTGCTGACGTCCGGTGTCGGTGAGTGGCACGTCGGTGCGACCGGTGTGCCGGCCGGCGGCGCTCCACTCGGTCTCGCCGTGGCGGACGATCAGGATCCGGTCAGCCATGGCGCTTCAGCCGAGGTGGTCGATCCTGCCGCCGGTGCGCTCGATCTCCTGCACCATGGCCCGGCGGCGCACGTGCCGCTCCTCCTCGGAGATCTCAGCCCGGAGGAAGGCGGTCACGATCTCGGCCGCAACCTCGACGCCGACCACGCGTCCACCGAGGCAGAGCACGTTGACGCCGTCGTGCTCGACCGCTTGGTGGGCCGTGTAAGTGTCGTGGATCGTGGCCGCTCGGACGCCCTCGATCTTGCCGGCCGCGACCGAGACACCCGCTCCCGAGCCACAGACGATGATCCCGCGCTGCGCCCGGCCCGAGACGACCGCGTGGCCGACCTCGAGCGCCTTGTCGGGGTAATCGATTGGCTCGGACGAGTTGGCGCCAAGGTCCAGGACCTCGTGACCGTCGGCCTCGATCAGCGCCAGCAGACGCGGACGCAGGACGTATCCGGCGTGGTCAAATCCACAGGCGACGATCACGATCCCACCTCGAGGCCGGCCGTCGCCCGCGGAACGGTCGGGTCGGCCGCCGGCTCCGCGGCCAGTTCGTGGACGGCGAGGAGGGCGGCCCCGAGCACTCCCGCTCCGACACCGTGACGGGCGATGCGGATCGTCGTGCGACTCCCGAGACCAGGCACGATGAAGCCAGCCGCGACTCGGCGCGCTGGCTCGAGCAGGAGTTCGCCGGCCCCGGCGCCGCCGCCCCCGATTACCACCTCTTCGGGATCGAAGGTGTTGATCGCGTTGGCGATTCCGATGCCCAGCCGTTCTCCCCACCGCTCGACGGCCTTGGCCGCCGCGGGATCGCCGTCACGCGCGGCCTCAACGGCTTGTACACCGTCCACCGTCTCGCCCGCCGCCGCGCGCCGCCCAAGCACGGAGTCGGGATCGCGTCGGGCGCACTCGGCGGCCAGGGCGTCGAGCGCGTGACCCGCGGCCTCGCGCTCAAATGACCCCGCCTGCGGGAAGTGCCCCGGGTGGGGCGCCGTGGACTGAAGGTCGGCGGCGATCAGGGTGTGGCCGAACTCGCCCGCTCCGCCGGTCGCGCCCCGGTAGATGCGCCCGCCGAGCACGAGGCCGCCGCCGACACCGGTGCCGATGGTGATCATCACCAGGTCGCGAGCCACGAGCTGCAGGTCGTGGTCGTGGGCCTCGGCCAGCGCGGCGACGGTGGCGTCGTTGTCGACGAACACCGGCACCCCGAGTTTGTCGCCCAGCACCTGACGCAGGGGAACGTCGGCCAGTGGCACGTTGACCGAGGAGACCACTTGGCCGCTTTCGAAGTCGACCACCGAGGGCACCCCGATCCCCACGCCCGCCAGAGCGTCGCTGCGGCGCGACTCGATCATCCGCGCGAGCTGGTCGACGAGGGCGTCAGAACCTGATAGGTCGGTGGGCTCGATCAGCGCTTCCGACAGCGAGCGCTCCTGCAAGCTGGCCACGGCCACCTTCGTGCCCCCGAGATCCACCCCGATCACCTCGGCACTCATCGCAGAACGGCCCCGGGCAGGCCGGCGGCGGCGGCGGCGTCGGTCAGCACGGTGATCAACTTGGCCTCAGGCGCCAACAGTGAGGCGGGAACGTGTGCCTCGGGCTCGGCCTGGGGACCGAAAGCGGCAACGATCGCCGCGGCTTTGCCCTTCCCCGCAGCGAGGAGGACTAGCTGGCGGGTGGCCGCGAGCGCGGGCAGCGTCAGTGAGACGCGCGGCACGAACGGCTCGAGCCCCGCCTCGGGCACGCTGACGGCGAGCCGATCGCGGACGGCCAGGGACGGTTGCCCGGGGAACAGCGACGCGGTGTGGCCATCGGGACCGATGCCCAGGATGACGAGGTCGAACTCGGGGGGCCCCGCCGCTCGCAGCCGGCGCTCGTAGTCGTCCGCCGCTGCTTCGGGACCCAGCTCACCGTGGATCCGCTCAACCGTGGGCGCAGCGCGGTCGCCGAGGGGCTCCAGCAGCGACTCGCAGATCATCCGGTAGTTGGCGCGCGCGTCGTCCGGCTCCACGCAGCGCTCATCCCCCAACCAAAAGGTCGTGGCCCCTAAGTCGAGGCCGACCGCGTCCACGGCGCGCACGAACTCCTGGTAGGCGTCCCGGGGCGTCGACCCCCCGGCCAGCACGATATTTCCCCCGCCCAGCGCCGCCCCGACCATCAGCGCCGCACAGGCCCGAGCCGGATGATCGACGATCTCAAAGGTCACGCTCATCCGGCGACCGGACAGAGCCCCTGGGCGGCCCGCAGCGCCGGGTCGTAGGTGGGATCGCGCAACAGCGCCTGGCGGACCCCCTCCCCGAGGATCCCGCCCTCGCCGCGCGACGCCCCGAGGATCTTCCATTCGCGCAGCTCACCATCGTCGGTGCGCTCGCTGGCATCGAGGCCACCGGCTCCGCGCTGGAGCGAGAGCTCTGAGCCGTGGGCGCAGCTGACCGTCACGCCGCCGAGACCGGGCGCCTCCTGGCCGCGGACGCTGAGGGCCAGCCGGACCTCCCCCCCCGCGCGCGCGGCCGCGCCCACCAGCTCGCCACGCTCGCCTTCGCGGAGCGGCGACCATTCCGACCACCCCAGCCGCGAGGCCAGCCAGCCGGTCAAGAGCAGGCCGCTGGCGGTCGAGCTCTCCTGATGACGGACCTCGAGGGCGTCCATCCCCCAGAGCATGGCCGCGCGCGAATCGAGGTCGAAGCTGGCCGCCAGCCGCTCGCGCCACGGCGTGGTCCGTAGCCAGGCCAGGTCGACCACGTAGACATCGGCGCACAGCGTGCCGGCCCGGTGAAACGCGTCGGCGGGGTCAGCTTGGTCATCGGAATCGAGCAGGATCACGTCCACCAGCGGCAGCAGCCGCTCGACCGCCCGCTCGTGGCCATGGGGCGACCAGACGACGGTGGACATCTCGGAGGCCAGGACCGGGTCGACGATCGTCTGCAGGGCGTCGAGGTGCTTGGGGCCGAGGTCGATCTCGACCAGCTCGTGCATGACCCCGATCTTGCCGCGGCCGGGATCGTCGTAGCTGACGGTGGCGGTCGCGTCGAGCTTCTCGCGTCCCTCCTCGATCGCACACACGACCGTCCGCGAGGCGTGGTAGCGCCCCACTCGCTCGAGGCGGTTGGAGATCTCGCCCTTCCATTCGCGATCCAGGATCACAACCAGGTTCAGGACGCGAGCAGGCGCGAGGTTCTCACTCTCGGCGTGGCGGCGGCGCAGAAGCGTGCGCAGCGCGGCCTCGATCGCATCGGGGTTGGTGTCCTGCTCTGACCAGACATCCTCGGTCACAGGCGCCTCCACACCTGACCGGGCTCGAGCAGCGCATCGGCCTCCGCGGGGCCGGCCGAGCCCGACTCGTACTGGGGCAGGGGCGACTCGCCGTCGGCCTCCCAAGCGTTGAGGATCGGATCGATGATCCCCCATAGGGCCTCGACCTCGTCGTTGCGGGTGAACAGCGTTGCGTCCCCGCGCATCGCGTCGAGGATCAGCCGCTCGTAGGCCTCGGGGGACTCGGACACGAACGACGTGCCGTAGCGGAACTCCATGTTGACCGGACGGATGCGCATCCGCGCGCCGGGGATCTTGGCCCCGATCGAGACCGACACGCCCTCGTCGGGCTGGAGCGTAAAGACGATCTGGTTGGCCTGGATCCCCACCGATCCCGAGCTTTGAAAGGCGATGTGGGGCACGGGCTTGAGGGTCACGACGATCTCGGTCAGCTTGCGGGCCAGATGCTTGCCGGTGCGCAGGTAGAACGGCACCCCGGCCCAGCGCCAGTTGGAAACATGCAACCGCAGCGCCGCGTAGGTCGGGGTGCGGGAATCCGTTGCCACCCCGTTCTCCTCCAGGTAACCCGGAACCTTGTTGCCGCCGACGACCCCCGGCGCGTACTGGGCGCGGACCGCCATGTCCTTGACCCGGTCGACATCGGGCGGCACGATCGCCTCCAACACCTTGAGCTTCTCGTCGCGCAGCCGGTCGGCGTCAAACGCGGTCGGGGGTTCCATGGCCAGCAGCGCCAGGAGCTGGAGCATGTGGTTCTGGACGAGATCGCGCAGCGCGCCCGCCCCCTCGTAGTAGCCGGCGCGGCCCCCGATCCCGATGTCCTCGGCGGCGGTGATCTGCACTGAATCGATGTAGTTGCGGTTCCAGACCGGCTCGAACAGGGCGTTGGCGAAACGCAGCGCCATCAGGTTCTGGACTGTCTCCTTGCCGAGATAGTGGTCGATGCGGAAGATCTGCGACTCGGCGAACACGTCGAGCAGTTCGGCGTTGAGCTGGCGAGCGGACGCGAGGTCGTATCCGAACGGCTTCTCGATCACGATCCGGACCTCGGCGTCTTTCACCTCATCGAGGCCGGCGGCGCCGAGCTTGCCGGCGATCAGGGGGAAGAACTCGGGCGCTGTGGATAAGTAGAAGACGCGGTCAAGCTCGCGCCCTGCGCGGGTATCGAACTCCTCCAGCGTCCGGCTCAGCTCGGTGTAAATCTCGTCGTCGTCGAACGAGCCCTGCACGTAGCGCATGCCGTCGACGAGACCCTCCAGCACGCTCGAGTCCGGCGTGCGCCGGGAGAAGCGTTGGATCGAGTCCAGGGCGGCGTCGCGGAAGTCCTCGTGCTCCTGGTCGCGGCGCCCGACCCCCACCATCTCAAAGCGCTCGGGGAGCTGTCCCTCGTGGGCGAGGTTATAGAGGGCGGGCAGCAGCTTGCGGTGGGCGAGGTCACCGGTCGCTCCAAAGATGATCAGCGACGTCGGGTGGACGGGCAGGCGCTCAAGACCGGCGACGAGCGGGTTCTCGTCCTCGGGGACGCTTACCGTGGAGGCCACGCCGTCACACCTTGGGCGCCGTCTTGACGGCGTGACCGCCGAACTGATTGCGCAGGGCGGCGACCAGGCGCGCGGTGTAGTCGCCGTTCTCGCGCGATGCCAGACGGGCGAACAGCGCCGCGGCCAGGGTCGGCATCGGCGTGTCGTGGGCGATTCCGGCGTCGAGCGTCCAGCGGCCCTCGCCGGAGTCCTCGACGTACCCCTCCAGGGAGCTGAGATCGTTACCGTCGAGCTCGAACGCCTTGCCCGCTAGCTCGAGTAGCCAGGAGCGGATCACCGAGCCTTGGCTCCAGAGCTTGGCGATCTGCTCGTTGTCGAGCTTGTAATCGGACTTATGCATCAGCTCGAAGCCCTCGGCGTAGGCCTGCATCAGGCCGTACTCGACCCCGTTGTGGACCATCTTCACGAAGTGCCCGGCGCCGGCCGCCCCCAAGTGACCCCAGCCTTCCGGGGGAGCGAGCACGTCGAGAATCGGCGACAGCACCTTGACCGCTTCGTCCTCGCCGCCGACCATCATGCAGTAGCCGATCTCGAGTCCCCAGACGCCGCCGCTGGTCCCGACGTCGAGAAAATGGACTCCGTGCTCGGCGCACTTGGCGTGTCGGGCGATCGATTCCGTCCACTTCGAGTTGCCTCCGTCGACGATCAGGTCACCCTTGTCCAGAGCGGCGAGGAGCTTGTCGATCGTCTCCTCGGTGGGATCGCCGGCCGGGACCATGATCCACACGACGCGGGGGGCCGACAGCTGACTGACCAGGTCCTCGAGCGAGCTCGCCCCGGCGGCGCCGTGCTCCTCGGCGGCCTTGACGGCGTCGGCGCTGAAGTCAAAGGCCACGACCTCGTGGTCGGAGTCTCGCCGGATCCTCGTGACCATGTTGCCGCCCATCTTGCCCAGCCCGACGAACCCGATCTGCATCAGCGACTCCTCCGCGATTGTTTGACGTGACCGAACGAGAGCAGACGGCTCACGCTCCCTGGGGTAGCCCGGTGATCCGCCGCGCCAGGTCTCGGACCGCGGCCACCGGGTCGCCCTCGAGCAGGATTCGCTCGGCCGGCAGGTCGTGGGCTTGCAGGGTCTGCAGATCGCCGGCTGACTGCGCCGCGATCAGCGTCGCGAACGAGTAATCCGAGCCCGGGATGTCCTCATCGGTGCGCGGGGTGTCCACGAGCTGGAGAAAGCGACCATTCGGCGGCCCGCCCTTGTGCAGCTGGCCGGTCGAGTGCAGGAAGCGCGGGCCGTAGCCGAAGGTGACGGCGGCACCGGTCTTGTCGCGGATCGCGCGCCGCAGCTCGCCGATCGCCGCGTCGAGTTGTGCGGACGGGGCCAGGTAGCCCATCACGGCAACATAGTGTGGGGGGGCGGCATCGAGCAACAGAGCACCGAGCTCCTGGTCGGAGGCCGACCCCAGTTCGGGCAGCGCACCCGAGGCCAGCACACGCTTAGTGGCGTCCTTGGCCTCCTGCACGTTGGGCTGATCGAACGGGTTGATCTCCAGCGCCCAGCCGGCCACGGCGACCGCGAACTCGGCCAGAAAGAAGATCCGCCCAAGGTCAGTAGCCCCGCGGGTGGCGAGGGTCAGCGTGGGCTGGCCGGCGTCCGCCAGCTTGCCCACCGCGTCGTCGAGTTCCTGAGACGGCTGATCGGTGTTGCGCAAGTAGATGATCACGCGGTCCTCGCCGTAGTCCTCGGGTCCGCCCAGCGGTTCGTCCGCGACGGGGAGCATGCCGCGGCCCTGCTTGCCCGTCGATTCGGCGATCAGCTGCTCGACCCAGAGGCCGAAGCTTTCAATCGGCTCGGAGACCACGAACGTGAGCTTGTCGTGGCCGCGGCGCGCCAGCTCGCCGAGCACGGCGCCCAGCCACAGTCCCGAGTTGTTCTCGCTCGAGTCGTAGTGAGCGCAGTTCTGCTCGGCCGCCTGGCAGCTGTGCAGCAGCCCTTCCACGCTGATCCCGGCCAGCGCGGCGGGAACCAGGCCGAAGTAGGAGAGCACCGAGTAGCGGCCGCCGAGGTCGGGCGGGTTGAGGAACGCGCGCCGCAGCCCGTCGTCCTGGGCCAGCTTCTCGAGCGGGCTGCCGGGATCGGTGACGACCACGAACTGCTCGGGCCCGGCCAGCGCCCGGAAGTGGTGGTAGTGCGACAGGGTCTCGACCGTTCCGCCGGACTTGGAGGAGACGATGAACAGGGTCTTGGCGATCTCGACCGAGCCCTGCACGGCGGCGATCGCATCCGGATGGGTGGAGTCCAGGACCTGGAGGCGCAGGCCGCGAGGCATCTCCCCAAACGACTGGCGCAGCACCTCGGGACCGAGCGAGGAGCCGCCCATCCCCAGCAGCACGGCGTCGGTGTAGCCGGCCTCGCGGCACTCATCTGCGAAAGCCTCGAGCTCGGGGGCGTGCTCGAGCATCGTCGCCGACACGGTCAGCCAGCCCAGTCGATCGGTGATCTCCGGGGTCTGCGCGTCCCCGCCCCACAGGGTCGGGTCCTTATGCCAAATACGTCGCGCTACATCCTCCGAAGTGGCCGCCTCGACCCGCGCGGCGATCGGCTGCGCCAGCTCGCTCGGTAGCCGCGCTTCGATCGTCTTGGGCTTACCCGTGAGGATGCCCTGGCGCTGCTCCTCGATCCCAGCCAGCAGCCGCTGCATGGCCGCTTCGAACTGGTTGACGCCGTCGACGAGCAGCTGATCGGTGATCGCGCCGAGATCGAGGCCCGCCTCGGCGAGCGCGTCGAGGTCGGCCTGCGGGTCGCGCTGGGCGGTGGGGCCCGACACTCGGCCGTGATCGGCCACCGCCATCAGCGTCGCTGAGGGCATCGTGTTGACGGTGTGGGCGGCGACCAGCTCGTCCACGTACATGGTGTCGGGATAGCGGGGGTCCTTGACCCCGGTCGAAGCCCACAGAGGCCGCTGGACATGGGCGCCGGCGTGGCGCAGCCCGTCCCAACGCGGACCGGAGAAGAGGCTCTCGAAGCTGCGGTAGGCCCGGCGGGCGTTGGCAATCGCCGCCTTGCCGTAGAGGTCGTCGCGGCCGAGCGCCTCGAGTCGCTGGTCGGCGGCGGTGTCGATCCGCGAGACGAAGAAGCTGGCCACCGAGGCCACGTTCAGCGGCTTCTCCTCGGCCAGCCGGCGCTCGAGCCCGCGCAGGTAGGCCTCGGCCACCTTCTCGTAGGCCTCGACCGCGAACAGCAGGGTGACGTTGATGTTGATGCCTTCGTAGATGGCCTGCTCGATCGCGCCGACGCCCTCCGGAGTGCCGGGGATCTTGATCATCACGTTCGGTCGGGAGACCCGCTGCCAGAAGCTGCGCGCACCCTCGAGCGACCGCTGCTCGTCGTGGGCCATGTCCGGGGCCACCTCGAGGGAGACGAAGCCGTCCGCCCCGTGACTCCCGTCCCACACCGGCCGCAGCACGTCGCAGGCGAGCTGGACGTCCTTGATCGCGATCCGTTCGTAAATCTCCTGGGCGTCGAGCTGCTCGCGAGCCATCGCCTCGAGCTCCTCGGCGTAGTCCTCGGAGCCGACGATCGCCTTCTCGAAGATCGACGGATTGGAGGTCACGCCCTTCAGCGAATCCTCGGCCACCATCCGGGCCAGCTCGCCCTGCTCCACCAGGCTGCGGCGCAAGAGGTCAAGCCAGGGACTGGTTCCGGCCTCGGCCAGGGCGAGCAGCTTGGGATTGATGTCGGTGGCTTTGGTGGCGCTCACGGTTGCTGCCTCCTCAGGGTTCGATGCACCGCGGCGCGGCCCAGTTCGGCGACGCGCTGCGCGGTGATGCCGAAGTGCTCATAGACCTCCTTGGCGGGGCCCGATTCCCCGAAGGTCTCCATGCCGACGAAGGTCCCGTCGGACCCGATCCACTTGTCCCAGCCGAGCGGGCTGGCCGCCTCCACGGCAATTCGCGCTCGGCACGCCGCCGGTAGCACCGACTCACGGTAGGCCTCGTCAGCGTGGGTGAAGGTGTCCATGCACGGCATTGAGACCACCCGCACCCGGACGCTCTCGAGGGCGTCGGCGGCCTCGAGGCACAGCGACACCTCCGAGCCGGTCCCGATCAGGATCAGCTCGGGCTCGCCGCCCTCGGCATCGCGCAGCACGTAGGCGCCGCGCTCGATCGCGTCATCGGGGATCGCCTCGGGGTCGAGGATCGGCAGGTTCTGGCGCGAGAGGGCAAACGCGGTCGGCGCTTCGAGGTTGCGTAGAGCGAAACGCCAGCCGAGCGCGGTCTCGTTGGCATCCGCCGGGCGCACCAGGTTCAAGCGGGGGATCGCCCGCAGCGCGGCCAGGTGCTCGATCGGCTGGTGGGTGGGGCCATCCTCCCCGAGCCCGATCG
>JBPCIY010000089.1:0-29331 GCA_051005855.1 Solirubrobacteraceae bacterium
TGCTGCTGATGCAGCCGATCTTCAAGTGCTGGACCGGCCGCTGCCAAACCTGCCGACAACCGGTCGATCTCACCCGCCTGCCACTCCAGATCTCTCGACGCGATGAGTGAACATAACAAAGCACTACTAAGAGCGTGTGAGGTCAAAGGCTATGACGGAGCCAAGCTCGCCAGCGAAACGACTTCTTCCCACCGAGAGCAGCTGGCCGATTGTTCGGCCGAGCGCTGTCTTCGGTGGTGATGGTCAGCGAATGAAAATCGGGATCGTTGGCAGCGGCAAGCTCGGCGTGACAGCGGTGCGCTTGTTCGTCGCGTGCGGGCATCGCGTCGCGGTCTCGAATACCCGAGGGCCGAACTCGATGCCCGAGCTGATCACAACGTTTCACGGTCAAGCCCGGGCCGCGACAACGACCGACATCGGGATCGGAGGCGACGTGATCATTCTCGCGCTGCCCTTCGGGCGCTACCGCGAGCTTCCCGTCGAACCCTTCCGACGTAAGATCGTCGTCGACGCCACCAACTACAACCCAGATCGCGACGGCGCGACCGCCGCCTTGGACAACGACGAGGTCACCTCAACTGAGTTGATCGCGCAGCACCTCGAGAGGGCCCGGATCGTCAAAGCATTCAACACGATGCCCTACCAGGCGCTCGGGACCAAAGGGCAGACCGACGCTGCCCCGGAGCAGCGTCTGGCGCTCTTTTACTCCGGGGAGGACCAAGACGCGAAGCAGACCGTCGCAAGACTCATCGATCAGCTCGGGTTCGCAGCTGTCGATACCGGAAGTCTCAGCCGGGGTGGCCGATTGCAACAGCCAGGCTCAGACATCTACCAAACCTCACTGCACGGCCACGAAGCCGAAGCTGCCGTCACCGCAGCCCAGCAGACAATGCCATCGAACAACAACCGCTGAGCTAAAGGTTGGCCCAAGCTGCTCCGGGCAACGTCACGGCCAGGATTTGCCTGCACAGGGTGCTTCTGGTTCCACGAAAGGCTGTCGCGTAACTGCGTTGTGTCTTTATGGCGCCGACGCGTTGGTGGCCGACGCCCCAGGTTGCGCCAGACGGCCCAGTCGGCGGCCGGGGTCACCGTCCGGCGATCACGGCGCGCTGGCCGTGCTTGTGGAGCTTGAGAAGGTTGTTGGGTGGCGCAGATCGGTCTCCACTCGGTCCTGCAGGCCGATCTGCCTCGTCGCTGAAACCGGCTCATGCCCCTGGTCGCCCGGGGTGGTGGTGGCGGAGCGACTCGACCGTAGCTCCTCGTCGCGCAAGGGGAGCGTTCCGGCGGCCAGCCGGGCCAGGGCGGCTGGCGAGGTCAGCCGGGCCGGAGAGGGATCGGCGGCGGCCCGCGCGGCGATCCGATCCAGCGCCAGCCGCTCGACGCTCCCCACCACGACGGTGTTCCCGACGCGACCGCCCAGCGCCCAGACCTGCGGGTACGCGGTGGCCAGGGCGGCCGCGACAGCGCGGACGTCATTGGCCGAGCGGTGGTCGACGACGTTCACGAGACCCAGTGGCGCGATCCGGGCGACCTCGGCCACCGCCTCGACCGTGATCAGCTGTCTGGGCACGGTGGCACCGACGAAGGCGTCAATGACGATCGCGTCCCAGTTTCGGTCCCCCTGGCCGGCCAGGAAGGTGCGGCCCTCGACCAGGCGGACGCGCAACCCGGGTGCGCGGCGCAGGCCCAGGTGGCCGCGAGCGAGGGCCAGCACCTGCGCGTTTACCTCGCACACCTCCTGACGCCCACCGGGGTCCTCGGCCGCCAGCGCGGCAGGGAGCGCGCAGCCTCCGCCCCCGATGTGCAGGACCCGCCGCGCATGTGCGATCCGCAGCACCATCCGCATCCACCGCAGGTAGTCGAACTCGAGGTGCGACCGGTCGGCCAGGTCGACATAGGAGGCGTCCATCTCGCCCTGGCGCAGCAGCCGTCCGGACGGACGCAGCGGATCGCGTTCGACGACGAGATCGCCCCGTCGGGCGACAATCTGCTCAGCCAAACGCGTCCGTGACACAGCCACAGCCTGTCACGAGCGATGACTCTGGGCCGTCGGACCGGTCAAACCAGTAGTCGTGCTCGTGGGCCGGAGCGCGGTTCACTAACCATCAGCCAGAGGAGGATCGACATGGGCAGGATCGTGGTCACGGAGTTCATCTCGCTGGACGGCGTGATCGACTCGCCGGGAGGCGGCGACGATTACACGCACGCCGGTTGGACGTTCGAGTTCGACCAGGGCGAGGGCGGACAGATGTTCAAGCTGCGGGAGTTGATGGAGGCCGAGGCCCAGCTGCTGGGCCGCGTGACCTATGACGGCTTCGCGGCTGCCTGGCCGACCATGGAGGGCACCGGCGAATTCGGCGAGAAGATGAACGCGATGCCGAAATACGTGGCCTCGTCAACGCTGACCACGGCCGAGTGGACCAACACCACGATCCTCAGGGGCGAGGTCGCCGCCGAGGTCTCAGAGCTCAAGCGCCAGATCCACGGTGTGATTCTGGTCGCGGGCAGCGCTCAGCTGGTGCAGGCCCTGATCGCGGCCGATCTCGTCGATGAGCTGCGGCTCATGGTGTTCCCGATCGTCCTGGGCAGTGGTAAGCGTCTGTTCGCCGCCCGCGGCGACAAATGGCCGCTGACGCTGACCGCCAGCGAGACGGTGGGCGACGGGCTCGAGATCCTGACCTATCAGCCCGGGGATCGGGCCTAGCCCGCGCCGCGGTCACCCGCATCAGGAACCTCGCTCCTAGACTCGTCGGCTTGGAGCCCGCGCCGCAGCCAGAACAGATCGCGCCGCAGTTGCAGCGTCGTCGCGTCGCGGTCGTCGCCGAGTGGGGCTTGACCGACGAGATCGTGCTGATCGGCGCCGGCGGGCTGATCGGGATCCCGGGCCGGGGCGACGTGACCTACCCGTTCCGCGCTCACTCCGAGTACCTGTACCTCACCGACCGCAACCGCCCCGATGGTGTGCTCGCCTTCGATCCGCAGGACGGCTGGCGCGACTTCGTGCCCCCGGTGACCGCGAGCGACCGGCTGTGGGCCGGGGATCTCGGCGGCGACCCCGACGGCGTGCCGATGCCGGAGCTCGCCGGCTGGCTCACCGCGCGCGGACGGCGTCCGATCGCCCACCTCGGCGTCGAGCCGCTCGAGGGCCCCGGCGATCGGCGGCTCACCGAGCGTCTGCGCTTGGCCTTAAATCACGTCCGCCGCCCCAAGGACGCCGTGGAACTCGAGCGGATGAGGATCGCCGAGCGGGCTACGCGCGCCGGCTTTGCTGCCGTCGCGCCGTTGCTCGTGGACGGGGTCAGCGAGCGCGAGGCTCAGATCGAGCTTGAGGCGGCCGCATTCCGGCACGGGGGCGACGCGATGGCCTATGACACGATCGTCGGCTCGGGCCCCAACTCGGCCGTCCTGCACTTCGCGCCCTCCGATCGCCGGTTCGGGACCGGCGAGCTGGTCCTGATCGACGCCGGCGCGGAGTACCGCGGCTACGCCAGCGACATAACGCGGACCTACCCGGTGGGGGGCGTGCTCAGCCCCGAGCAGCGGGACCTTCACGCGCTGGTCCGCGCGGCCGAGCTGGCCGGGATCGAGCGCTGCACGCCCGGCACCGAGTGGCGTGAGGTGCACCGTACCGCAGCACTGGTGATCGCCGAGGGGCTGGTCGCGGCCGGGCTCCTGCGCGGCTCTGCGGACGATCTCGTCGAGTCGGGCGCCACGCGGCTGTTCTTTCCCCACGGGGTCGGGCACCTGGTCGGGCTCGGCGTCCGCGACGCGGGCGGGGCGCTGGCCGGACGGCAGGATGACCCGCCCCCGGTTCCCAGCCTCAGGATCGATCTTCCGCTCCGGGTGGGAATGGTGGTCACGGTCGAGCCGGGCCTCTACTTCGTACCGGCGCTCCTGCAGGATCCCGAGCGCCGTCGGCGCCACCGCGACCACGTGAACTGGGACTGTGTCGACGCCCGGATCGGCTTCGGCGGCATCCGGATCGAGGACAACGTCCTGATCGCGGCGGACGGTCCCGAGGTCCTTACGGCGGACGTCCCGGTTCTCGCCGCCGGCTCCTCGTCCGGGCCCAGGAGGTGCGCCGACTGCCGATTCTGACGTCCGGGCGCGGTGTTGGTCAGAAATACGGCAGGAAAACCCCCGGCCGGCTTGAATCTGATCGGCGATGGGTATACCTGCTCAAGCGGTGAGCACGTCAGGCGAACATCCCCAGGACGATCCGTCGCGATCGTCACCTCCGTCCCGCGTCGCTTCGATCGGACATCTGCGTCCCGACACCGCAGCGTGGCAGCGTCGCGCCGCGAGCGCGGGTAACTGGTTGACCGCGCAACTGCGCCGCCCGCGCACCCGCTTGGCGGTGATCGGTGTGGTCCTACTGCTGCTCGCCGTTCTGGATGTGGTCAGCTCGGTGTGGACTCTGCCGCTGGTCATTGCCGGAGCGGTGATGGTCCTGATCGCCTGGATCGGGTCCCGCTTGGACGGGCGCTTTGCGGTCGAGTGGGGCGAGGCGGGTACCCAGCTCGAGTTTCGCGCTCAGATCAAGGCGCCGCCGGCGCCGCCCCAGCGTGTGCCTTCCGGGCTCGCTCCCGCATCCCGTCCCGCCGGGATCCCCGCCGTGCGCATCCCCACCTTGGCCGAGCTCGACGATGGCGACGTGATCGAGGGTGAGGGCCACACGGTCGAGATCGATGTTGCCGAGTTGAAGGCGCTGATCGTGGCCGCGGAGGCCAAGGACGCCGCTGAGACAGCCGCTCCCCGCAGCCACCCGCCGGCCGGCGCACCGCCCGAGCGCCGCCGCCCCGCCGCTTAGCAGCATTTCGCTACGCGCTCACGTCCTGTACCGACGCGTCCGGGATCGCCTCCAGCAGCGCCTCGACGGTGACCGCAAACACGGCCTGGGGCGTCCCGGCCGCGCACCAAACCGTGGCGAAGCGGCGCAGGGACTCGTCCACGACCGTCTCGAGCCGGTGGTCGTGCCCGAGCGGCGGGATCCCCCCGATCGCGAAGCCGGTGGCGGCGCGGGCCTGGTCGGCACTGGCGGGTTGCAGCCCGAGCCGCTCCGCGGCGACCCGGCGGTCACCTGCGCACAGCACCATGACTGGCTCGTCGTCACGCAAGAAGACCAGCGATTTGATGATCTGTCCCACCTCACAACCGAGCGCTTGCGCGGCTTGCGCGGCCGTGCGGGTCGACGCGGGCGCCAATGTCACGGTGACCTCGAGCCCCTGGTCAGACAACCGTTCGCTGAGTTTCACCGCCGTCGGGTGCATGGTGCTCCTAACGCTACCGGCTGCCGTCGCTACCGGAGCTCCCCGCTCCCCCGGGCGTCGCACCGACGGACGCCTTCACCGGGGCGCGGGAGCCAGGCCGAGGCGCGCGGGAACCTCGGATAACGCCGTGATCACTTCGGCCCCGGCGGCCGCGAGCGCGTCCGCGTCGCCAGCGGCCGCGTAGCCGAGGACGCGCATCCGGGCCGCGACGGCGGCCGCCACCCCGACGGTCGTGTCCTCGATCACCGCGCAGCGCTCGGGGCGGGCGCCCATCGCGGCGGCGGCGTGCAGGAAGAGGTCGGGATGGGGCTTGCCGCGGGCCACCGAGTAGGCCGAGAAGACGGCATCGGCTCCGAACAGGTCCCGCAGGCCGGTGAGGCCGAGGGTCAGCTCGGTCTTCTCGGGTCGCCCCTGGGACGCGACGCAGACGGCGGGGCCGGCTGCGCTCACCGCTCGCACGGCCTCGGCGGCGGCGGGCGTCGCCACCAGCCAGCGCCGAAAGGCCTCCGCACGCTCCCGTTCGTAGCTCTCGATCCAGCCCGCGGGCAACGCCCGCCCCAGCCGCTCCTCGGTCGCAGCGACGACGTCGCGCATGTGCCGACCCCGGAATTCGTCAAAGGCGGCCTCGGCGCTCGTCGGGAGCCCGACTCGGGTCAGCGCCTGGGCGAGCACCGCGTTGGATATCGGCTCGCTGTCCACCAGGACTCCGTCACAGTCGAAGATGACCAGCTCGAGAGCCGGCGGGCGCGGAGCGGTCATCACACCCAGACTCTAGGGCGGGCGCCGAGGCGAGGGCGGACGCCGTTCCAGCCCCCGAGGCTGCGATGATCGGCGCCGGATACCGAGGCACCGTTCGAATTTCCGGTGTGCTGGCGATCACACTTTCGCCCCGCCGGCCCTGGCCGTTGAGACGCTATAAAGCCGATTCCCGACATTACTGATACCAACTTCGCGAAGGCGCTCGCGCACCCCCTTCGGACGCGGGTGCTGGCTGCGCTCGAGGACGAGGATTGTCGGGAAGTGACGCAGAGAGCCAGCGCCGGCTCGAGAGCACCGAGGGTGACGGCTCGGACCGAGCCGCCTAGCCGGGCGGCCGGATAATTCAAGAACCTGTCCCTTCGGTTGTCCGGCGTTCGTCTCAGAGGGAAAGCCAGCTCTCTCTACAGGAGGACACATGAAGTACGCCATGTTGGTCTACGCCACACCGGGCTCGCACGATCTCCCCGAGGCCGAGTTCGCCCAGGTCATGTCGGAGTACGAGGCCTTGCGCAGTGAGCCGGGCTACGTCACCAGCGCCCAGCTTCACTCGCCGGAGATGGCCACCACGCTGCGCTCGCGGGGCGGTGAGACACTGACCACGGACGGGCCGTTCGCCGATACGAAGGAAGTGTTCGGCGGGTACTACGTGTTCGATGTCGGCGATCTCGATAGCGCCCTGTCGATCGCGGGCCGAATCCCGGCTGTCCGGCTCGGCGACGCCGTCGAGGTGCGCCCGGTAGTGGAGTAGGTGCCCTGATCGAGCGCTGGCCGCGCGACGGCGAGCCCGCCAATCCGCGGGCCTGGCTGGTCGTCACCGCCCGCCATCGGGCCATCGACCGCCTCCGCCGGCAGCGCTCGCTGTCCGCCAAGCTCGCCCTGATCGACCGCCCGGAACCGGTGTCAGACGACTTCATCCCGCCCGTGATCGCCGACGAGCGCCTCGAATTGCTGTTCGCATGCTGCCATCCGGCGCTGGCCACCGAAGCCCAGGTCGCCCTCACCTTGCGCACGCTCGGGGGTCTGAGCACAGAGGAGATCGCCCGGGCCTTCTTGGTCGCGCCCGAGACGATGAAACGACGGCTGTCGCGGGCCAAGAGCAAGATCCGCGTGGCCGGCATTCCGTTCAGCGTCCCGCCCGAGCACGCGCTTCCAAACCGTCTCGCCGCCGTGCTGGCGGTCGTCTACCTGATCTTCAACGAGGGCTACGGCGGCCGGGTGGATCTGGCCGCCGAAGCGATTCGGCTGGGCTGCGTGCTCGCCGAGCTGATGCCCGACGAGGCGGAGATCCGCGGGCTCCTGGGGCTGATGCTGCTGCACGACTCCCGGCGCCAGGCCCGGTATGCCGATGCCGAACTGGTCCGGCCCGCCGATCAGGACCGGACGCTCTGGAACCACGATCAGCTGGCGGCGGGACGCGAGGCGCTGGCCCGGGGCATGGCCCTGTGCGGACCGGAAGCGCGTCAGCCGGGCGGCCGCGGACCGTACCTCCTGCAGGCAGCGATCGCAGCGCTCCAGACCGAGCCCGAGCCCGACTGGTCGCGAGTCGCGGGACTCTATGCCGAGCTCGCGGCGTTGACGCGATCACCCGTGGTCGAACTCAATCGCGCGGTCGCCGTGGCCCAGGCGGGCCAGCCCGAAACGGCGCTGGCGATCGTCGACGGACTGGAGCTCGAGGATTACCGCTACCTGCACTCGACCCGGGCCGAGCTGCTCGCCCGTCTCAGCCGCCCCGACGAGGCCGCGGCGGCCTTTCGCCGGGCGATCGAGCTGACCGGCAACCCGCCCGAACGGCGCTTCTCGAGGGCCGATTGGCCGAGTTCGAGAATCACCAGGCTAAGGGCTCGTAAGCTCCCACGGCCACCGTCGGCCAACCCTCAGTCGGGGAGCAGCGGCACCCACGGCCCCGGATCGCTCCCGACCAGCGCACCGCGCGCGATCGCGGCCGACCCGAACCGCTCACGCACGGTGTCCACCGCGCGATCCAAGCCGGCCGAGCGGTCGAACGGCAGCGCGAGTTGGATCGCGCCGTCATCACAGAGGCTGGTCAACGCCACGCCGATCAGGGTCAAGCCGCGCTTGGCGATCAGTGTCCCGGTCGCGTGCAGCAGGCCGCGGGCGACGCTGAGGATCGTGGCGGTGCGGGTCGTCGCCTCGGCCAGGGTGCGTGACCGGGTGGCGCGGGTGTAGTCGTCAAAGCGCAGCCGCAGGACGATCGTGCGACACGCTCGGTGGGCGCCGCGCAGTCTCCGCGCGACGCGGTCCACTAGCGTCATCAACGCGGCCCGGATCTCGGCCGGCGCCCGCGCGCGCCGACCCAGCGCGCGCTGGGCGCCAATCGAGCGTCGCCGCCGCGGTCGCACCGGCCGCGGGTCGCGATTGTGGGCGAGCGCGTGCAGCTTCCGCCCGGCCGCCCGGCCGATGATGTCCATCAGCACCCGCTCGTCCAGTGCGGCTACCTGCCGCACCGTGGTGATGCCGCTCTCGGCCAGCCGCGTGGACGTCTCCCGCCCCACGCCCCATAGCCGTTGCACCGGGAGCGGGTGCAGGAAGGCGAGCTCCGCGCCGATCGGGATCACGAGCAATCCGTCCGGCTTGGCGACGGCGCTGGCCACCTTGGCCAGGAACTTGGTGCCGGCCAGGCTGACGGTGATCGCCAGCCCGACTTGCTCGCGCACGTCCCGGCGCAGGTGGCCGGCGATCTCGCGCGGCGTGCCCCGGATGTGCCCGAGGCCGCGCACGTCGAGAAAGGCCTCGTCGATCGACAGCGCTTCGACCACCGGCGAAGTCTGCGCAAAGATCGCGAACACGGCCTCGCTCGCCTCGGCGTAGGCCGACATGCGCGGCGCGACGACGATCGCCTCCGGGCAGAGCTCCCGCGCGCGTCGCCCCCCATCGCGGTGCGAATGCCACGCGCCTTGGCCTCGTAGCTGGCCGCGAGCACCACCCCACCGCCCACGATCACCGGACGGCCCCGCAGCCCCGGGTCGTCGCGTTGCTCGACCGAGGCGTAGAACGAGTCCAAATCCGCGTGTATGATGGACGGGCCGGACACGAACACATGTTCGCACCTAGGCCGGACGACAGAGGGGAGCAGGATGATGAGCGCAGAGGCGCAACTGGTGACCAGAGTCGACTTCGTAACGGTCCCTACCTCGGACCTCGAGCGCGCGGCCGAGTTCTACGGGACCACCCTCGGACTCCGCCGCTCGGCCTACCGGCCCGAGCGTGGGTTCGCCGAGTTCGAGACCGGCAACCTCACCCTCGGGGTGATCACGCCTGAGCGGATGGGCCTGGAGCACCACACCAACCGCAACGCGATCGCGCACCATGTCGAGGACGTCGAGGAAGCCCGCACGCAGCTCGAGGCGGCTGGCGTGATGTTCTTTGGAGATACCTTCGACACCAGCGTGTGCCACATGGCCTTCTTCGCCGATCCGGACGGCAATGCGCTGATGCTCCACCACCGCTACGCGCCGCGGACCCCGGAGAGCTGAACCTACGGCGCGGCTCCGCCCGCAATCCAGCCGCGCTTCCTCAGGGCGCGCCGGCCCGCGTGCTGACCCGAGCGCCGATCTGGGCACCGATCGCGGCCGCCGCGGACACGCTCAGCCGCCGGGCTAGGCCGAGGGTCAGGCCGGCCGCGAACGCGTCGCCGCAGCCGTAGTCGTCCTGCACCGGCCCCGGGGCGGGTACGGCCGGCCACCGTCCTTCGGATTCTCCCCACCACCGTCCGCCCCGCTTGCCTTCGGTCTGCACCATGAGTCGGGTCTGCGGCTCGAATCCCCGCGCCCAGCGCCGCTCGTCGGCGTCGTGGGCGCTGAACACGAGGGCGTCGATCGCGGCGTCGCTCTCCTCCAGTCCGTTGCGCGCCCGGGGCGTGGCCACGAGCACGGCGGGTGCCCGGGTCGCCGCACGAGCGGCCGCCGCGTCGCCGGCGGTGAAGTAGACGCCCGCCGCCTGCTCGAGGCGCGACCAGGGGAGGGGATCGTCGCCGGACGGCTCGAGCCGCTCCCCGAGCGTGATGATCGTCCGCCGGCCACCGGTCTCGAGCAGCGTGACAATGCCGCGGGTTGGTGCGTCGCGCCACGCGGCATGCACTTTGACCCCCCGCGCCCGGAGCTCGCCCGCCGCCGCCTCACCGTCGGCATCCCGGCCCAGCGCGCAGAAGAAGTCCACCTCGGCGCCCAGTTCGGCCAGCACCACGGCCGCCACAACCGCGCCGCCGCCGGCGTGCGTGAACCCGGCCACAGCCGGAGTCACCGCACCACGCCGGGGAAAGTGCTCGACCCGGACGAAATGCACCCACTCGACGTGTCCGACCACCGCCACCCTGGTCACCGGCCGGAGGTTAGGGCACACCCGGAGTCGGCCGGCCCGAGCGCCGGCGAGGCCGGTGGATTCGAGAGCCCGGGGAGGCCGTGCCGGTTCAGGCGACTCGGCGGGCAGCCGGGACCAGGCGCACCTGGGCGGGCAGCAGAGGTACCACGCCCCGGCGCAAGTACAAGGCCCCGGCCCGGACCAGCGCGCGCCGGAGGACGGCCGGGGGCAGGGCCGCGAACCGGTATTCGGCCCGGATCCGCGCGGGAAGCAGCGCGATCGTGATGAAGTTCACGGTCTCGAGCAGCGGCCGGGCCAGCCTGGGGACGGGCGGCTTGAGCACGATCTCGCGCGCCCTGCGGCGCGCCCAGTCACCCACGGCGAGCTCGTCGCCGGCCAGCATCTCGTGACCGTAGGCCTCGAGCTCGGCCAGTGTCTCGGGCATCTCGCCGCGGCGCAGGCCGAAGAGCCGTCCAACGACCTTGTAGTCCTCCCACAGGGCCTCGCGCTGCCTCCGGTCAAAGCGCCCGACGTAGGTCTCATAGAGCAGGGTCGAGGAGTCGACGAGGGTGTAAAGGATCCACATCAGCAGCCGAGGGTCGTCGGCCCGGTAGGGAGTTCCGGCCGGGAACCTGCCCACCGCGTCAGGCAGTCGCCCCTGGACGGTCCGGTGGATGGCCCGCACACGGCGGGTCACGCGGTCGGCCTCGCGCCGCGGACCGAACGTGATCAACCTCATCACCTCAGCAGTGCGGGCCAGTCGTACGTAGGGATCGTCAAGGGCACCCGAGTGAGCGAGGAGACCCGCGACGGCCAGGGGATGCGCGGCTTGCATGAGCAGAGCCCGGGGACCGGCGAGCGCCACCGCGCGCTCGCCCTGGACGCGCCGGATCATCGAGTCGCGGTCGAAGTATCCGTCCCCCGGGTTGGGCCGCGTAGCGCCGGTAATCCGCGAGCTGGTCATACGCGCTGTTCAGCTTAGCTCAACACATTGTCCCGATTGGGTGGCGGCGAGACGAGCCATCAGGATCGGGGGACGCTGGGACGATTTGGTTGCCGGCGCCGCTTGGGGGGTACATCTACAACCAGATGGCGATTTCCACGTACCGTCCCGTCGCTGGTCGCGTTCGGGGTGTCGGGGTTCTCACGCGGGCCGAGACGGTCGCGCTCTTCGCCCGCTGGCAGCAGGAACACGATGCGAGGGCTCGGGACGAGCTCGTCGAGCGCTACCTCCCGCTCGCCCGCAAGCTCGCCCGACGCTACGGAGGCGCCCGCGAGCCCTTCGAGGA
Organism: Solirubrobacteraceae bacterium; assembly: GCA_051005855.1. Taxonomy (GTDB): domain Bacteria; phylum Actinomycetota; class Thermoleophilia; order Solirubrobacterales; family Solirubrobacteraceae; genus Palsa-465. The sequence continues at coordinate 11,636 of JBPCIY010000089.1, forward strand.
TCTGCTCCAGGTCGCCAGCCTCGGGCTGGTGAAGGCGGTTGACCGCTTTGACACCACCCGCGGCACCGCCTTCTCGTCCTTCGCGGTGCCCACGATCATGGGAGAGATCAAGCGCTACTTCCGCGATCAGGGTTGGGCAGTCCACGTTCCTCGCGGGGCCCAGGAGCGGGCGGTCAAGGTCGACGAGGCCAAGCAGCGGCTCGGCGCTCGCTCTCGTCGCGCACCCACCGTGCCTGAACTCGCCGAGTACCTCGAGCTCAGCCTCGAGGACGTGTTGGACGCGCTCGAGTGCAGCCGAGCCCACCACGCCACCTCCCTCGACGCACCGACCGACGATGGCGAATCCGACGGCGGATCGATCGTGGACACGATTGGAGCCGAGGATCCCCGCCTGTGCACCGCCGACACCCGGATTTCGCTTGGTAGTGCCGCGAGCCTGCTGAGCGACCGCGAGCGCCAGGTTCTGGCCCTGCGCTACGTCCATGACTTGACTCAGACCGAGATCGCGCAGCAGGTCGGTGTCTCCCAGATGCAGATCTCCCGGATTCTGCGCCGGTCGATCGCGCGCCTGCGTGAGTTGACTGGCAGCCGCGCCGCCGAGCCGCGCTGACGTGGACCGGTGGGGTAGCTTTGGCCCCTTGCGTGCAGGGCATCACGAGGTCGGAGTGACCAGCGAGTCTCCGACCGTGCGCCTGGGTCTGAGCAGCCGCCCCCAGACGCTGACCATCGTCCGGGGGATGCTGGCGGGAGTGGCCGAGCCGCTCGGGTTCGACGCAGAATTGCTCGATGACCTCAAGACGACGATCAGTGAGGCCTGCAACAACGTGGTCCTCCACGCCTACGGCGGTGAGGCTGGGCCGATGGACGTGGCGCTGTTCGTTTCCGAGGATCGCATCCGGGTCGTGGTCGAGGACCGCGGGATCGGGGTGCCGGCCACCGCCGACTCTGCAGAAGGGATCGGGCTGTCGGTCATCCGCGCCCTGACCGAGACGATGACGCTCGCGGCGGCTCCGGACGGGGGCACGCGCCTGGAGATGACCTTCGCCGGGCAGCGCGACGGTCGGCGGTTGTTCGCGCCCCCGGCCGCTGCCGGGCCGATCCATCGCTGGGCGCCAGCCGAGGACGACGACGTCGTGGTCTCGCTCTCGCCGGTGGCGCTGCTGGCGCCGGTGCTCGGCCGTCTGGCCCGCACTCTGGCGGCGATGGCCCACTTTTCGCTGGACCGTTTCTCCGACGTCTATCTGATCACCGACACCCTGGCTGCCCACGCCGCGACCGCGGCGGCGGATCAGCGCGTCGATGCGCGTCTGGCCGCGGCCGATCGCCGCGTCGACCTCGCGGTCGGACCGTTTCGTCCCGGCGCGAGCGGCCACCTGAACGCCCGGAGCAGCCAAGCGGGGGCGCCGCCGCTGACGCTGCTCAGCGATGAAGTCTCGATCGAGCCCAATGGTGATGGGGAGTGCCTGCGCGTGGTGATTGTCGATCGCCGAGCCTGAGCGCGGCTGGGCCAGGCTGCGCCCGCACGTCAGACCCCGTTGAGGATCTCCTCGGGTGTGTCAGCGAGCGCGATCCGCTCGGCGACGCCGGTCAGGTCGAGCAGGCGCTGGACCTGCTGCGGTCCCCGGATCAGGCACAGGGTTCGTCCCTCGTCGGCCAGGTGCTGATGGGCCTTGACGATAATGCTGAGCCCGGTCGAATCCATAAATTCCAGCCGGCGTAGATCGAGCACCAACAGCTCTGTCTCGGTACCGGAAACGCGCTGGAGCTCGGCCTCCAGGGCGGGGCTCGAGGCCAGGTCGAGCTCACCGGTGACCACGATGATCGCCGCCCGGCCTTCGCTCCGTACCTCTACCTGGAAAACACTCTGCACGCTGGGTCGAGCCTACTGATAAGCGCGACGGCTTGTCACGGCTGACGTGAGGGTGGGCGCCTGGACCTCGACGGACTTTGAACCGGTGCCGTGACCACGGACTGACAAGTTTGCGGGCCGCCGGGCCGGGTAGCACGACCGGGTGAGCGAGGTGGCGTTTCTGGGCACGGGCACGATGGGTCTGCCGATGGCCCGCAACCTGATCGCAGCCGGCTACTCGGTTCACGCCTGGAATCGATCAGCTGACCGAGCCCGGCCGCTGGAGCGAGACGGCGCCCAGGTGTTCGATGACCCGGGTGCGGCCACCCGGGGCTGCGCCCAGGTGGTGACGATGCTCGCCGACGCCGAAGCGGTAGTCGAGACCGCGACCCAGGCGCTCGCGGCCACCGACCGGGACACGACCTGGATCCAGATGAGCACGATTGGGGTCGAGGGGACCGAGCGCTGCCGTGAGTTGGCCCGCGTGCGCGGCGTGACCTTCGCCGACGCTCCCGTCCTGGGCACCCGGGCGCCGGCCGAGCAGGGCAAGCTGATCGTCCTGGCCTCGGGCCCCGAAGACGGCCGGGCGGGTTGCGAGCCAATCTTTGCTGCCGTGGGAGCACGGACGGAATGGCTGGGTGAGGCCGGCGCGGGCACGCGCCTCAAGGTGGTCATCAACGGCTGGCTGATCGGAGTGGTGGGAGTGTTGGCCGAGACGGTCACCGTGGCCCGGGCGCTTGGCGTTGATCCTGAGCAATTCTTCTCCGCGGTCGAGGGCGGGCCCCTCGACCTTCCCTACGCCCGCACCAAGGGGGCCGCGATGGTCGCGGAGTCGTTCGATGACGTTTCCTTTCGACTCGCGCTCTCGCGCAAGGACGGGGATCTGCTGCTCGCCGCGGTCGCCGACGCGGGGCTCAAGATCCCGATCCTGCAGGCGGTGGTGCAGCGCCTGCGCGACGTCGAGGCGGCGGGACACGGCGACGAGGATCTGGCGGCGACCTACTCTCTGGGCTCGCACCCGCGCGGGCCATCCGACGACTGAGCCCGACGCGCTCAGCCGCAGATATCGCGCAGCCGCTGGAGTGAGCGGCGCAGCAGCCGCGAGACCTGCATCTGTGAGACCCCCACCCGGTGGGCGATCTCCGTTTGGGTGAGATCGTGGGTAAAGCGCAGGAAGAGGATCTCGCGCTCGCGCTCGGGCAGGCACTGGGCCGCGGCGAAGATCGTCGCCTGGTCATCGATCCGCGTCAGCCGTCCGTCCTCGTCACCGATCGCCTCCAGTCGGCTGACCGTGCAGCGCCCATCCGGTATCGCGGAAGTAGCGCTTGAGCTCGCCGACGATCGTCGGTACCGCGAAAGAGCTGAACGCAAAGCCGCGCTCGGGGTCAAAGCGCTCCACCGCCTTGACCAGCCCGAGACTCGCCACCTGGACGAGATCGTCAAAGGATTCGTTGGCCGAGACATAGCGACGCGCCAGCTTCCGGGCCAGAGGCAGAAAGCGCTCGATCAGTTCGTCGCGCGCGCGACGATCGCGCTGCTTGCGCCAGCGCAGAAACAGCTCAGCCGAACCAGGGGGTCCGGCGATTGGGTCGGAGCCGGGTATCAGCGCCATCGCTGACCTCCTTATCGCAGACCCCGCAATCTAATCACAGCCCGGTTGCCGATCGCGAGGAGTAAGCGCGATCGGAGTGGCCGGCTACGCGGCCCTCTTGGTCGTCATGCGCTGCACGGCGGTCGACTCGCGCGGGTCGTCGAGCAGGTCGAGGACCGCATTCTCCAGCCGCGCACGGCGGCGGTCGTCGGGTCCCGCGAGGCCTCCGATCCGGTCCAGGACGCCCCCGATCGTCCAGCCCGACAGGTAGCGATCAAACACCCGGGGATCGATGTAGGCGCGCCGCGCGACCGCTGGGGTGTTGCCCAGCACGGTGGCCACGCCCTTGACCGCTCCATCGATCGCCCGCTTGCGCGCGGTGGCGCTGCCGGCTTCGCGGCCGTCCGCGGCGACCGAGACCGCGGCCAGTACGGTCGCGTTCCAGGTCCGGAAGTCCTTGGCGCTGTAGTCCTCGCCGATCTGCGCCTTGAGGTAGTCGCTGATCTGCTCGGAGCGGAGGCGATGCCAGCGGCCGCGCTCGCGGTAGGCGAGCAGCTCGGGACCGCCCGCGCGGCGACGCTTGAGCGCCGAGACCACGGTGACAGTGGGCGCATCCTGGACGGCCTGGACCCGCCGCACGCCGCCCTTGGCCAGGTAATCGAACACTGCTTCATGATCGCGCACGGCCACGTGGGCCTTCTCGACCGTGGCCAGGCCGATGCCGCCGTCCTCGTCGGCGTACTCCTCGCTGCCGATTCGAAACATTCCCACGTCGAGGAGCCGCACCGCGCACGCCAGCACGCGCTGCTGGTCGAGCTCGCCGGCGTCGAGGTCGGTCAGCACGCGCTTGCGCAGGCGCGGCAGCAGGCGGGCGAAGTCCACCATGTGATCGAACTTCTCCCGGTCGCGCAACTCGCGCCAGCGCGGGTGGTAGAGGTACTGCTTACGGCCCGCGGCATCGATCCCGGTGGCCTGGAGGTGGCCGAGCGGATCGGGGCAGATCCAGACCTCCTGCCAGGCCGGGGGGATGGCCAGCGTTTTGAGGCGCAGGAGCTCCTCCGGATCCTTGACCGGATCCCCGTCGGCCTCCGCGTAGGAGAATCCGCGGCCACGCTTGACCCTGGTCAGGCCTGGACGGGAGCAGTCCGCGCGGCGCAGCCGGGCCGGTCGAGGGGCAGGGGGTGATGGGGTCTTGGGACTCATAAACCGAGGATTGAAATACTCAAGCACATGATCCCCGACCCCTACACCTCGGATCTGGCCCGCACGCTGGCCCCGGGGCTGCTCGAGCGTTTTCAGCGCTATGTGCGGATCGACACCCAGTCTGCGCGCGACCGAACGCGCTCGCCGAGCACGAGCGGCCAGCTCGAACTCGGGCGCCTGCTCGTGCAGGACCTGCGTGGCGTGGGCCTGCCCGACGCGGCGCTCGATGACAACGGCTACGTGATGGCCACCGTTCCGGCCAGCAACGGCGCCGGGGGGCCTGCGGTCGGCCTCATCGCCCACATGGATACCTCGCCCGACGCCCCCGGCGCGGGCGTTGAGCCGATCGTGCACCAAGACTACGACGGTGGCGTGATCGAGCTCCCGCGCAGCGGAACGCGCCTCGATCCGGCCGCCATGCCCGAGCTCGCCGGTAAGCGCGGTCACGACATCGTCACCGCCAGCGGCGACACGCTGCTCGGCGCCGACGACAAGGCGGGAGTGGCCGAGATCGTCACTGCCGTCGCGTACCTGGTGGCCCACCCCGAGCTTGCCCGGCCGACCCTGCGCGTCGCCTTTACGCCCGATGAGGAGATCGGGTTGGGAGCATCCCGGTTCGACCTCGAAGCCTTCGGCGCGGATTGCGCCTACACGCTGGACGGCTCTGATCTGGGCGAGATCCAAGACGAGAGTTTCTCGGCGGTCGAGCTTCGGATCGACGTCCGCGGGGTCGACGTCCATCCCGGCCAGGCCTACGGCAAGCTGGTTAACGCGCTGCGGGTGGCGGGCGGGATCCTGGCCGCGCTGCCAGCTGACCATCTGAGCCCGGAGACGACTGCCGGCCGGGAGGGATTCATCCATCCCTCGCTGCTGACCGGTGACGCCGGTCACGCCGAGCTGCGAGCGATCGTCCGTGACTTCGACGATGACCGCCTCCGCGATCACATCGCGCTGGTCACCGCCACGGTGGAGCGGGTGACCGCGCAACACCCGGGCGCGCGGGCCGAGGTTGAGGTGCGCCCCCAGTACCGCAACATGCGCGCCCACCTCGCCGCCGTTTCCCACATCGTCAGCGCCGCCGAGGAGGCGGTCCGGGCCGAAGGGATCGAGCCCGTTCGCACGGCGATTCGCGGTGGGACGGACGGCTCGCTGCTCAGCGAGATGGGGCTCCCGACCCCGAACCTGTTCACCGGCGGTCACGAGTACCACTCGGTCCGCGAGTGGGCCTCGCTGCCCGAGATGGCAGCGGCCGCCGCGACCATCATCCGGCTCGCCGAGGTCTGGGCGCGGCCGGGCGGCGCGGGGTAGTCTGCGCTCACGTGAGCGGTCCCGGCGTCACCTCCCTGGCCTCGTTGGACGGCACCATCATGCCGGCCGCCGAGGCGACGATTCCCGCTTCTGACGAGGGCTTGATTCGGGGTGATGGCGCCTTTGAGGTGATCCGCGTCTACGACGGCCGCCCCTTTGCCTTCGATGAGCACCTGGCCCGGCTGCAACGTTCCGGGCGCAAACTGCGTCTCCCGATCGACCTCGAGGCGGTCCGAGCCGATACCTACCGGCTGCTCGCGCAGTCCGGCTCGGGACCCGACCACGACCTCGTACGCGTGGTCATCACCCGCGGGGGGCGCCGGCTGCTCTTCACTGAGCGACTGCCCGAGATCCCCGAGCTCCTGCGCCTCAAGTCCGTCACCTACGCTCCGACCCGGATCCTCGATGGCGTCAAGTCACTGTCCTACGCAGCCAACATGCTGGCCGGCCGGCTGGCGCGCGAAGACGGCTTCGACGAGGCGCTGCTGGTCACCCCCCACGGCCGCGTCCTCGAGGCACCGACGAGCTCGATCTTCTGGGTCGAGGGCGAGCGGCTGTTGACGCCGCCGCTGGAGGATCACATTCTCGCCTCGATCACGCGCGCGCTGGTGATGAACGTGACCGAGGCGCAGGAGCAGTCCTGTCCCCTGGAACGGCTGCTCGGCGCCGATGAGGTATTCGTGGCCTCGACCGCCCGCGAGGTTCAGCCCGTGGTCGCGGTCGACCAACGCAGCTTTGCCGCCCCCGGGCCGGTCACCGCGCGGGCCGCCGAGACGGTGCAGGCGCGGATCGGGACCGAGCTCGCCGGGTGAGGGTCCTCACGGTGGTTGGCAACCGCCCGCAGTTCATCAAGGCGGCGGCGGTCTCGCCGCTCCTGCGCGACGAGCACGAGGAGTACCTCATTCACACCGGCCAGCATTACGACGATCAGCTCTCGGCCGTCTTCTTCGCCGAGCTCGGCTTGCCAACGCCCGACGAGCAACTCGGGATCGGAGGCGGCAGCGCCACTTCGCAGACCAGCCGGATGCTCGCCGCACTGGAACCCGCGCTCGAGCGCCTGACCCCGGACGCCGTGCTCGTATACGGTGACACGAACTCGACCCTGGCCGGCGCCCTGGCCGGCGCCCAGGGGGGGGTTCCGGTCGTCCACGTCGAGGCGGGGATGCGCTCCTTTGATCGCACGATGCCCGAGGAGCTCAATCGGGTCCTGGTCGATCACGCCAGCGCTCTGCTGCTGTGTTCGACCGAGGTCGCGATGGCCAACCTACGCGCCGAGTCGGTGGCGGGAGTGAGCGAATTGGTCGGCGACGTGATGGTCGACGTGGCCGTGGCGGCCCAGCCCCGGGCGCGCACACACGACGATCTCGTGCGCCGCCGTGGGCTCGAACCGGGCGGGTACGTGCTCGCGACCGCGCATCGGGCCGGGAACGTCGACGATCCAGGACGCCTGGAGCGCCTGGTGGTGCTGCTCAGCTCGGTGGCGCTGCCCGTGGTGCTGCCTCTGCATCCACGGACCGAGGCGCGGCTGAGCGCGGCCGGGCTGCTCGAGCGGCTGCGGGCCGCACCCGGCGTGAGGCTCGAGCCGCCGCTGGGCTACTTCGAGCTGATGACGTTGCTCTGCCACGCCCGGGCGGTGCTGACCGACTCCGGCGGCCTCCAGAAGGAGGCCTACCTGGCCCGAGTGCCGTGCGTGACGATGCGTCCCAGTACCGAGTGGACGGAAACGGTGCAGACCGGCTGGAACGTCCTCGTCGATCTCGATGCGGACGCCGCCTCGGCGGCCCTGGGCCGCGAGCGCCCGCCGACCCATCCCCAGCTCTACGGCGACGGCCGGGCGGCCGGGCGGGTCGTGGCCGCCCTTACACTGCTGCGGCAATGACTGAGCCGCCGCTGCGCGTCGGGGTCGCCGGCCTCGGCTACTGGGGCCCCAATCTGGCCCGCAACTTCGCTGCCCTGCCGGACTGCGAGCTGGTCTGGTGCTGTGACGAGTCCGCGGCCATGCGCGCGCGGATGACGGCGATGTTCCCGGGCCCGCGCGGCGATGAGATCTACTACATCTACGGCAACCGCCTGAACCTCGGCCAGCTGCGCGCCGACGAGAACGCCCTCTGGAGCCTGGGCGCCCACGACGTCTCAGTCGTCCTGAGCCTGGCCGGTGAGGAGCCGATCGAGATGGTGGCCCACGGCGAGGCGTACGTGCGCGCGGGGGTCGAGGATGTCGTCTTCTGCGTTCTGCGCTTCCCCTCGGGCCTGGCCGCCCATCTGCACCTGTCCTGGCTCGACCCCCACAAGGAGCGCCGGTTCACCGTCGTCGGCTCCCGGCGGATGGCGACCTTCGATGACATGGATCTCGAGCGCACGCTGACCATCTACGACAAGGGCTTTGACGAGGACGCCCGCACCTACGGCGGATACATCACTCGCAGCGGCGATGTCTTCTCGCCCCGGATTGCCAACGTCGAGCCCCTGCGCGTCGAATGCGAGCACTTCGTGCGCTGCGCGCTGACCGGAGAGCAGCCTCGGTCAGACGGTCACAGCGGGCTGCGGGTGGTGCGCGTGCTGAAGGCGCTGCAACAGTCACTCCAGGCATCTCGGCGCATTGGTGGCCGGGTCCATGCCGGTTGACCGGCCGCGGCGCCGCGACGACGGCGCCTGGGTGCATCCGGACGCTGATCTGGCCGCGGGCGTGGTGCTCGCCCCCGGCGCGGTGGTCCATGCGGGTGTGGTCCTGGGGACGGGCACGACGGTGGGCGCGGCGGCGGTCCTGCACGCCGGCACCGAAATCGGGGCCGACTGCCTGATCGAGGACGGAGCCGTGTTGGGCAAACGTCCCCGGCTGCGGCCGGGCTCGAGCGCGGCCGGGGATGTCGGGACCCTGACCGTGGCCGACGGGGCGACGATCTGCGCCGGCGCCATCGTCTACGCCGGCGCGCGGATCGAAGCGGAGGCGATCATCGGCGATCAGGCCCAGGTCCGCGAGCGCGCCTCGGTCGGCGCGCGGACGGTGGTCGGCCGCGGCTCGACGGTCGATTTCGACGCGCGCGTCGGTGAGCGGGTTTCGATCCAGACCGGCGTCTACGTGACCGGCGGCTCGGTGGTCGAGGACTTCGTCTTCCTGGGTCCCGGGGTCACCACCACCAACGATCACGCCATGGGCCGCCACGGGCCGGGCGAGCCGCTCGCCGGCCCCACCTTCCGGCGCGCCTGCCGGGTCGGGGGCGGCGTCGTGCTGACCCCCGGTGTGGTGATCGGCAAGGAGGCGTTCGTGGCCGCCGGGGCTGTGGTCACCCGCGATGTCGGCGACCGCGAAGTGGTCATGGGGGTGCCGGCGCGAGTGGTGCGGCGGGTCGGCGACGAGGATCTGCGCGAGCGCTGGGCCTAGGTTCGCTCCGGCCCGACTAGCCGCCGACCGGGTCCGAGTCAATCGCGCTTCCCGCCATCCCGTGGCTGGCCCCGGTCCAGATCACCTGCTCGCGCCCGGGTCCGACGCCGACCAGCGCGATCGGCACCCCGACGAAGTCAGACACGAAACGCAGGTAGTCGCGGGCCGCCTCGGGCAACTCGGACTCGGTGCGGGCCTCGCTGAGATCCTCGGTGAAGCCGGCCAGCTCCACGTATTCACCGACCGCGTGGTGCAGGACCGTCTGGTGAAAGGGGAAGTGGTCGAGCTCGGCCCCTTCGTCACTGCGGTATTTGGTGCAGACCTGAATGTGGTCAAAGCCGGCCAGCACGTCGAGCTTGGTGATGGCCAGCGCGGTCAGTGAGTTCAGCCGAGCCGCGTAGCGCAGCGCCACCAGGTCCATCCAGCCCACCCGCCGCGGCCGGCCGGTCGTAGTCCCGTACTCGCCCCCCCGCTCGCGGATCTCGTCGGCCAACTCACCGTCGAGCTCGGTCGGGAAGGGGCCGGCCCCGACCCGGGTCACGTAGGCCTTGGCCACCCCCCAGACCTCGTCGATGTCCTTGGGCCCGACGCCGGCGCCGATGCAGGCCGCGCCGGCGACCGGGTTGGAGGAGGTCACGAACGGATAGGTGCCGTGGTCGATATCGAGCAGCGCCCCCTGGGCGCCCTCGAACACGACCATCTGATTGTCGTCGAGGCGCTGCAGGACCAGCCGCGAGGTGTCGGCGATGTAGGGCTCGAGCACGTGGCCGAAGGTCAGATACTCGTCGGTCATCGACTGCAGGTCGAGCGCCGGGTCCTTGGCGAAGGTACGCAGCGATAGACGCTTGGGCTCCAGCGCTGCCACGATCTTCTTCTTGAGGATCTTCTCGTCGAGCAGGTCCTGCATGCGGATCCCGAGCCGCGCGGCCTTATCGGCGTAGCAGGGGCCGATCCCGCGCCGGGTGGTGCCGATCTCGAGCTTGCCTAGCTTCGCCTCGCCGGCGTGGTCGAGCATCAGGTGGTAGGGCATGATCAGGTGGGCATTGGCCGAGATCCGCAGCGCCCGGGTGTCGACCCGCCGCCGGCGCAGCTCATCCAGCTCGTCGGTGAGCACCTTGGGGTCGATCACGACGCCGTTGCCGATCACGCACAGCTTGCCCGGATACAGGATTCCCGACGGCATCAGGTGCAGCTTCCAGGTCTCCCCGTTGCGGACGATCGTGTGGCCGGCGTTGTTGCCGCCCTGGAAGCGCACGACAGCATCGGCCCGCTCGGCGAGCATGTCGGTCACCTTGCCTTTGCCTTCATCGCCCCACTGGGCGCCCACGATCACGATTCCGGGCATCGGTGGCCAGTGTACGGGGGGTTCGGGCAGCGGCCGCCGGGTTCGGAGCCCCGATCGCTGGGTTCGGGCACCGGTCCCTGGCCCGGGGACTTGACACCTAGCGAGTCTAGGCATAGGATGGCCAAGTATGAGATCAGAATCTTTGAAGGGACACCTGGATGCCCTCATCCTCGCCGTCCTGGGGAATGGCCCCCGGCACGGGTACGCGATCATCGACGAGCTCGAGCGCCGCAGCGGGGGCGCCCTGGCGTTGCCGGAGGGCACGGTCTACCCGGCTCTGCACCGGCTCGAAGAGGGCGGGCTGCTGACCAGCTCCTGGTCCGCTGAGAGCGGGCGCCGCCGCCGCGTCTACGAGCTCACCCGCCGGGGCGAGCGTGAGCTCGGCGTGCGGCGCAGTGAGTGGCGCCAGTTCGTCACGACGGTTGATGCGGTGATGGCATGAATTGCCGAGACGACCTTTGGCGTGAGCTGACCGCCGTCGGCATCACGGGCACCCGGCGCGCGCGGATCGTGGCCGAGATCGAGGATCACCTGGCCTGCGACCCGTCCGCCGACCTGGGCGCGCCGGCCGCGCTGGCCGCCCAGTTCGCCGATGAGCTCGGCACCGGCCGGGCGCTCCGCGCCGCACGGTGGACGTTTGGCGCGCTGGCTCTGGCCGGCCTGCTCTTCGGCGCGGCCTTCGTCGGGTCGCCGTCGGCCGCCTTCGGCGCCGCGCCTGCGGGTGCGCCGCTGCTGGGCGGCGTGGCGCGAGTGGTGGCGATCCTCGCTCCCCAAGTCGCCTTCGTGGCCGGACTGCTGGCGGCCCTGCGGGCGCTGCGCCGCCGCCGCGCGGCGGTGATCCCGTCCGCCGAGGCGAGCGTGATCGTACGGCGGGCGTGGGTCGGCCTCGCCTTCGGACTCGCGACGATGGTCAGCCTGGGCGTGCTCGCGCTCGAGTTCCACCGTCAGGTCTCGTCGGCCTGGTACACCTATGCGTTGATCGCGGCAAGTGTCGGCGTCGCGGCCCTGCTCGGCACGCTGCCCTCGCTCGTGGCCGCCGGCCGGCTAAGGCCGGTGTCTGACGGGGATCCGGGTGACATCTTTGTCGATCTCGGCGCCTGGGCGCCGGGGCGGTTGCGCGGTCACCCGTGGTGGCTCGCCGTCCTCAGCGCGGCTGGGGTGGCGCTCGCCATCACCGTCGCCGGCGGGGGCGCAGACGACCTCTACGACGGCGCCGCCCGCGGTCTGGCCGACGCGCTGGTCTGCCTGCTGGGCTTCGCGACCCTCGGGCGCTACCTGGGCCTGTGGCGCCCCGCGCCGGCCGGCTGACCTCACCCGCCGGCCGGACCTCGCTACCGTGATCGGCGTGAGGGTCCGGGCCATGTCTGCCTTACCTGCCTTGGGCGCCTCGATACTGGCCGCGCTGGGGATCGCCGCCTGTGGCGGCTCGTCGTCGAGTCGGTCCACCGGCTCATCCTCGTCCTCGGTCCGGAGCGGCTCGAGCACGGCAAGCGCTGCGGCCGCCAGCCCGACGACCACGCGCTCGGCCTCGACCCTGACCCCAGCGACGGGATCCGGCGCCCCGGTCGGGAGCGCAGGCGCAGGGTCCACCTGCCGCTCCTCTCAGCTGCGGCTGTCGTTCGTGTCCGGGCAGGGCGCGGCCGGAACCGCCTATCTGACGTTCTCGCTGACCAACGCCGCGGCGAGAACCTGCACGATGATCGGCTACCCGGGGTTCGCGATGCTCGACGCGCAGGGGGCGATCGTGCAGCACCCGGCCCGTCGGGGGATCCCGACACCGACGCCGGTGAAGCTGCTGAGTCTTGGGTCAGGACGGCGCGCTCGATTCACCGTGACCAGCAGCGACGTGATTCCCAGCCCCGGCTGCCGGCACGCCTACTCGGGCGCCGCCGTGCAGGTATATCCCCCCAATCAGCTGACCGCGCTACGGCTCCCGCACCCGCTCCAGTTCTGCAATCTTCACGTCGGCGCGGTGCAGCCGGCGGGCTGACCCCGGCGTGGGGTTCAGGCCGTGCGTAGGTCCATCCGGTGGTCGTGCCCGAGCAGCGGCAGCTCGTCGCACATCTCGGTCAGCCGCGAGACGGTGCGGGCGGTGATCTGCTCGCAGAGCGCTTCGCGGTCGAGGATGTTGGTGGTGACCATCATCGACCGCTGGCCCTCGTAGCGCCCGTTGACGATCGAGTAGAGCTCCTCGAGCACCCAGTCGGTCGTTCGCTCGGCGCCGACATCGTCGATGTGCAGGAGGTCGACGCTGATCAGGCTTTCGAGCAGATCCACCGATGAGCGCCCGGAATCGAAGCTGTGGCGGATCTCGCGCAAGAGCCGCGGTAGCGAGTAAATGGCCACCGACCGACCGGCCTTGAGCGCGGCCTTGGACACCAGCATGGCCAGCGTGGTCTTGCCCGTTCCCGGCGGGCCCATAAACCACAGCCCGCGGCCGGCGTCGAGGTGGTCCTCGATCGAGGCGGCAAAGCGGCGAGTGGCGGCGACGATCTGCGGGTCGATCTCGGTCACCGGAGGCCGTTCGAACGCGACATCCCGGTACTTACGGGGAATAACCGCCGATAGGTTGGAGGCCTTGGCCCGGGCCCGGAGCTGCGGCCGGCAGCGACAGTCGTAGGCGGTGTTGGTCGCCTCGTCATAGCGAAAGCCCGCCCCGTCGCAGAGACCGAAGGGGCACTCGTCGCTCATGATTCGAACCGGTCACCGGCGTAGTTCATGAACTTCGGGTACTCCTTCTGGAAGGTCAGCACGACCTCACCTACGGGCCCGTTGCGGTGCTTGGCGATGATGATGTCGGCCTCACCCGGCCGCTCGGAGGAGTCCTTCTCGTAGTACTCCTCGCGGTAGATGAACATGACCAGGTCGGAGTCCTGCTCGATTTGGCCGGATTCGCGCAAGTCGGAGAGGATCGGCTTCTTCTCGCCGCCCCGCTGCTCGACGGCGCGGCTGAGCTGGGACAGCGCGATCACGGGGACGTCGAGCTCCCGGGCCAGCCCCTTGAGCCCGCGGCTGATCTGGCCCACCTGCTCGACCCGGCTCTCGACCCGGCCCTCGTGGCGCATCAGCTGCAGGTAGTCGATGATGATCAGACCGAGGCCGCCCGGGATCTTGCCGTGCAGCCGCCGCGCCTTGGCCCGGACCTCGAGTACACCGGTGTCGCTCGAGTCATCCACGTATAGAGGTGCGTCGGATAGGCGCTGACAGGCCTCGAGGATCTTCGGCCAGCGCTGCTCGGCCACCTTGCCCCGCCGCAGGTCCTCGCCCTTGATGCGCGCCTGAGAGGCGACGAAGCGCTGGGCCAGCTCGGACTCGGACATCTCCAGCGAGAACAGCGCCACGGCGTGGCCGGCCAGGGCGGCGTTCTCGGCGATGTTGGCCACCAGGGCCGACTTGCCCATCGAGGGACGGGCGGCAAGCACGACCAGGTTGCCGGCCTGAAAACCACCCGTCTTCTCGTCCAGGTCCTTGAAGCCCGACGGCGTGCCGGTCAGTGCCGTCTTGGAGACCGACAGGCGGTGCAGCTTCTCGGTCTCGGCGTCGAGGATGTCCCCGATCGAGCGGATCTTCTTCTGGCGGCCGTCCTGGGCGACCTCCAGCACCGAGCGCTCGGCCAGCTCGACCAGCTCTCGGGCCGGGGCCTCGCGGGTCAGGACGCTGGCCTGGATCTCATAGGAGGTGGTGAGCAGCGCCCGCATCTGCGCGTTGTCACGCACGATCCGCCCGTACTCACGCGCGTGCCCGGCGGCCGGGACCCAGCCCGCGAGCTCGTCGATCGCCTCCGCACCCCCCAGCTCGTCGAGCTTGCCGTGTTGGCGCAGGGTCTCGGCCACGGTCAGGTGGTCGATCTTGCGATCGTTTTCGTACAGAGTCAGCATCGCCTCGAACACCGCCCCGTACTGCTCGCGGTAGAAGTGCTCGGGCCGCAGCTGCTCCTCGACGAGTAGCGAGTGCAGGTGGCGTTCATCGAGCAGCACCGCGCCTAGGACCGACTTCTCGGCCTCGAGGTTGTGGGGTGGAACAGCGATGTTCTGGACGGCGCTCATGACCAAACCGAGTCTAGGTTCGGGACAGGCGTCTGCGCATAATCCGATCCCGCTTACTGCGGCCTTTGCCGTCCGGCGCTGACGGGTACCGTTCTGCGTCGCCCGCCCGCCCCCTCCGGTCCGCATAGGGCAACCGGCCGGAGGGCCTATGCTCGGCTGGTGCGTTGCTCGCGCTTGATCGTCGTGCTCACCGCGGTCCTTCTGATCGCTGGCTGTGGCTCCATCCAGGCCTCGTCGACATCCGGTCCCCGCGGCGGTTCTGTCGCATCGGGGATCCCGGCGCTCGGTCGGCTTGCCCTCGAGCGTCCAGAGCTCGCCCGGGTCGCGGCCTCGGTCCGGGCGCGCTGGCGTAGTTACGGTCTGTCGACGGCGATCGAGGCTGTGCCGAGGCGGCTTGGGCCGGCGCGCATCGCTCTGAGCACGGGATCCGTGCCCCTGCGGGTGACCCTGTACCTCTATGACAGCGCCCGCGAAGCCACCCGCCTCGGTCGCGCACTTCGCCGCGACCACTTGGCGCGCAAGACGAGGACGGCGGGCTTTTGCCTGTACGTCGGTGCGCGCGATCTGGCTCCGTCGCGGTTTGCCCTGCTGTTTGATGTCGCCGAGGCCCGTCCACACCCGGCCTGACGCCTCAACCGGCAGGACCGGGGGCGGCTGCATGCACCACCGAGATGGAGCTTCGCGGGCCAGGCGCCGCCGCCGGCGAGGGCCTCTTGGCTCGTGAAATCTCCTCAACTTTTCGCCCTCGCGGAGCGGCTCGCGTCGGCGTCGTCGGCGGTGTGCCCGAGCCGGGTGCCTTTGAGGATTCTCGAGCCCGCGATCCGGTAGTAGGTGCGCCCGCTGGCGTGCTGCTGAGTCGCGACCATTCGGCCGACGACGAGGGCCTGAAACGTCCCGACGAGCAGGCAGCCTGCGGTGACGCGGAGTCCAACGTCCCAGCCGCCGAGCTCTCCGGCCAAGACGGTCAGGATCACGGCGATCGCCACGATGTGCCAGACCGGGGTGGGCTCGCCGGATCCGGCGTCTCGGGCTGGAAGCTGATTGCTGCGCGCGATCGAGCGGCAGACGCCGCGGGGGCCGAACCAAGCGAGCAAGCCGGCCAGGACCAGTAACTGCGCGCCGGTGCTCGCTGGCGCCCGCCGCGCCTGGGTCGTCACGGCGAGCAGCACGACCGTCCCGATCGTGCCGCAGGTCGCGAGCACGGCTCCTTCGAGACGCAGTCGCTGAAGGTAGGTCGGCGCGGCCACGACCCTCAGCCTGGCAGAACGCTCTTGGGTGGGCGTGTGCCGCGTGTTCCCGCGTAAGGCGATCGTCGTCCGGTCGGGCCATGCCGACCGGGTCGGCATGTGGCCCGCGAGCCGGTCATCGACTTCGAGAAGGTGATGGCGCACGTCGACGATGCCTGGCGTGCGAGCGCGCGTCGCGCTGGGACGATCCAACGACCGTGTCCTTTGACTGCGCCGAGCTCACCGTCCGGACCGCGAGCGCCACCAAGCTCGATCGCATCTCGCAGACCGTTCACGCGCGTACCCGACTCTGTCCGAGGGGCCCGGCCCGCGCCGCGGACGCCCTCCTGCGGGCTCGCTTTGCCGCCCCCCGGATGCAGTGACTCGCCGGGCTGGCCCCGGGCTTGACCGGGTGGCTGACGACGCGACGTCATCCTGGGACGCGGCGCTGGTCTTGTGGCTGCTCAACCGGTTTCTCGAGGGTCTCGACGGTGCGCTGGCCCGGCGGTCCGGAGCCACCGAGCTCGGAGGGCTGCTCGGCTTCGTTGCGGACTTCGTCGTGTATTCCGGGTTCGTGGTTGGGGTGGCGATCGCCCAACCGAGCGCGGCTGGCGTGCGTGGTCCTGCTCGCCACCTACCTGATCAACAATGTGGCGTTGCTGGCGTTCTCGGCTCTGGTCGCGCTGAGGGCTGTTCATCGTGTGGCTCAGGTGGCGTGGATTCTGCGCAACCGGCCCGCGCGTCGTGCTCAGGCGCGGTCCACCAGCAGGCACAGCGACGCATAGCCACGCCTACACATGCGTCCGCTCCGGAGTCGCAGTCCCGCCCCGGCCAGGTCGACCCGTGGATCCAGCGCACACCATCCCGATCCGTGACCGAGGGCGCGACAGAGAGTCGATTGCACCGGCGCCAGCGCAGACCGTCCCAGCAGTCCAGCGGGCACGGCCAGCGTCACCAGGACCGCGCGCCCCCCGGGCGCAAGGACGCGCGCGATCTCGCCAAGCACCGCCTGCCGTCCCGGCTCGTCGAGTAGGTGCAGGAGATAGGCGCAGGTGACGATGTCGACGCTCGCGTCGGAGAGGGGGAGCCGGCGAGCGTCGGCGTTGACTAGGCTCCACCCATCGGGAAGCGGCGGAGCTCGCCTGAGCATCGCTTCAGACGCGTCGATGCCGGTAACCTGGCGAGGATGTCCGGGGCGCTGGGCGAGCAGCGCGAGCAGGGCCGCG
Source organism: Solirubrobacteraceae bacterium (assembly GCA_051005855.1). Lineage (GTDB taxonomy): Bacteria > Actinomycetota > Thermoleophilia > Solirubrobacterales > Solirubrobacteraceae > Palsa-465. The sequence goes on from JBPCIY010000089.1 coordinate 28,812, forward strand.
GTCCCGGTACCTACGTCCAGCAGGGCATCGTCGGTTCCCGGCGCGGTCAGTTCGATCGCTGTGCGCAGCGCCGTCCGCTCCAGGTGCAGCTGGGCGTTGTAGTAGCGCGCTGTCGTCGACGACGCGTAACCAATTGGCTGACTCGCGCGTTGGTTGGCGGCGCGCCTCACGCGCCGGCTCGAAGCGGGCCTGGTCGGGAGTCCGCGCCTCCCAGGAACGCGGCCGTGGCCAGCGCCGAGCCCGTGACTAGCAGCCGGTCGCCGAGCCGTCGATAGCCCAGGCCGCCGGCCACCAGACCCGCCATCCGGACCGGCGCCGCGCCGCGTCCGCGGCTGCGCGCTGCGGGGCCGGGGGCATGGCCGGTCGCGAAGTACACGGCCGCCGAGTAGGCGACCCCGGCAAGCAGCCGCGTCTGCTCGATCGCCGCGGGCCGCGGCGAGAGGGAACCCGCGCGGAGGGCACAGGGCAACGACAGGACCGAGAAACACGCGCCCTCCCTCCACCCCAAGCCCCATCCGCC
>JBPCIY010000090.1:0-47288 GCA_051005855.1 Solirubrobacteraceae bacterium
TTCGTGTGGAACTTCACCCGCGCCAAGCTCGCCGCGCTGCTCGAACGACTCGAACACGCCCCGGACCAGTCGCCAGTCCCACTCGCCGCCTGACCGCGACGGTACTTACGGCGGGGAGCACTAAGGCGGGCGCGAACGTCAGCGGGTGTCGGGTTGGCGACGTGCGGGTCCGTGGTTTCAGGAGCGTCTGCGCCTGCTCGCGATGATCGTACGCGAGATCACGAAAGAGATCGCGACCACGACGATCCCGAGAATCACGGCCAGGCCGATCGCCGCCACGACGTTGCCTCCTGTGGCCACGTCGATGACGAAGAAGATCACCGCGGCGATCAACCCGCCGATGATGTTGCCTGGCAGCGACACGTTTAGCCTCATGACGTCTCCCTCAGATCGGAGCGGCAAAGCATCGCACGAACGGCGCCGGCTGGCCGAACTGAGGGCTGAGTGCTCACCTTCGCCGAGCCCCAACCAGCGATCGAGTCACGTTTTGGGCCAGGAACGTGATCGTATAGCTCGGCACGACGCCGTCGAAGACGCAAACGTGACCCGGCGGCTCGAGAGATCCGTCGTCGGAGGGAGCCTCGTCGTGGCTTCTGGTTCCTCGCCGTTCGGGCTGCGAGCGGCTGGCTGCCGCGTTGAGGCTCGCGCGAGTCGAAAGCGGCGGCCACCCGGGTCTGCGGCTCGAGCTTCCGCTTGCCTCGTCGGGGGATCTGAAGCAGAAGCGCAGGCGCGGCGTCGAGGCGATGCCCTCGTCACACGTCACTTGACAACATGTCGTGAGCCGACTTATGCTGTCTGGCATGGAACTTCGCCCGCCCGGCTACTTCGCCCTCGCCGCATTAATCGACGGGCCTCGGCACGGCTACGCGATCATGCAGCGCGCTCGTGAGCTGTCCGACGGGCAGGTGCGCCTCTCGACCGGGACGCTCTACTCGGTCATTGACCGGGCGCTCGCAGAAGGCCTTGTCTCGGTCGGTGAGCCGTACGTTGTCGCGGGACGCCAGCGGCGCGATTACACCATCACGCCCGCCGGCCGACTCGTCATGCAAGAGGAGTCCGAGCGGCTCGCCCGCGCAGCGAGCGTTGTGAAAGCTCGACTGAACTTGTCCGGAGTCCCGGCCACATGATCCGTCGAGGACTTGGGATGGCGGCGGTCGCGCTCTACCCGGCGGACATTCGCGACGCGAGAGGAGAAGAGATCCTCGGCACCCTTCTGGACGCTGGCAGCGGTTCGCTGATCGCGTTCTTGCGCGAGGCAGCCTCGATCGCTGTTGGGGGGCTCCTGGCCCGCTCGCGAGCCGCGTATACGCGATCGATGCGAAGCAGCGGACGCGAAGTGCTGGCTGCCGCAGCGATCATGTGGCTCGCGATCGACCTCGCGTTCACTGTCCAGACGTTCGTCCAAGACCCCGGATACCCACACCAGCTCACGTTCGGCGGTTGGGCACGAGCGCTCATCCCCGCCTGGGCGCTTGTGCTCGTGCTGAAGCGATCGGACCGCCTCGCGGGTGCTCTGGGGCTCGCATGGGTCGGCCTGATCTCATTCACAACAACCCACAGCCGATGTGGTACGTCCTCGACGCACCCGTCGCCGTGTTCGCGGCGATGATGGTCGTCGCGAACAAGACCGACGGCGGCTGGCGTCCCGTCGTCTGGTTATTGCCCAGCTTGCTGTGGGGGTTCTCGATCGTGACCGGTCGTGGGCTCACAGACGGCATCGGCTTCGTCGCGCCGCCGATCGTCGCCCTTGGATTTGTTGCTCTTGATCCCGCGTTCGCGATTGGCACCGGGCTCGCATGGACGCTCCTCGGAGTATCGGAAATCGCGATCCTGCCAGTATCCCTGTGGCCGTGGCCAAACTTCGCGTGGGCCAGTTGCGCCCCGCTGGCGCTGCTGCTCGCCGGGGCCTGCCAGCGGCTGGTGCGCCGAGCATCACCACCTTGAATCCCACGCTCTGAGGTGCGTCCAATCGATGTACGCGCTCGTCCCGGTGAATCTCCCCGCCCCGACCTAAGGCGGCCGTCGGGGCCGGCTTGGGAAATGACGTGGAGTCGGCTGGTCAGTCCGGCCGGTTGCACCAACCCATCGAATTCGGCCGCCGCCGGTGCACGGCGCCGCGGCGGCCACCCATATCGAGAGGCGAAGCTCCGACCCGTGGTGCGCGATGCGGCTAACCCAGCGCCGGTTCCTGGCGGTCGCGAGCATCTAACCGCCTCACCTTCGCCGGATCTAGCTCCGCCGAGACTTCCGGTTGGTCGCCCATCCGGCCATGAAGCCGCGGCTACTGCTCTGAGCGCCGCCCGGGCCAGAGCAGAAGCGCGGGCGGCGCCGATCGGCGCCGCCGACGTAGCTCCTGGTTCGTGGAAGCAGCCACGCCGCGAGTTGGTCGGGCGTGGCTGCTTGAGCGGCGTTGAGAAGTCTGGGCGTTTGAGCAGAGACTGGTGGTTCTCCGCCGGGTGTGCATGCAGCTCTAGGCGGGAGCGTGGCTAGAGCCGTCGCCGCCCCTGGGTATCCGCCCGATCGAGCGCGGCCCGCTGCATCACACAGCTGCTCATGGCCACGCGAGCGCAGAGCCCCGCGACCCAATAACCAGAGCGCCGGTTCGTGATCGAAGCGAGCTCTATGTGCATTGGGCGCGGCACGGTTGGCTGGACACTGGGTCCGCACGGGCGTATCTTCGTTTTGCGCTGCTGCCCAAGCGCGTCCTCTGAGCCGACGCTCGACCCACGCGCGAGCCGGCGATGATGGAGCAAGGGACACCGTCTCGGGCGTGTCATCTCCCGGCATGGTCGGAGGCGTGGGGTCTGGCCAAAGAAGGGGTTGACATGACTCAGGACCGGCAGTCAAAGCGCACGATCCGTTCGCGCATGGAACAGACCGGCGAGAAGTACACCGAAGCGCGACGCGCGGTCCTGGCTTCGGGCGGTGAGAGTGGCGGCGCCGGCGAGGACCCCAGCGTCACGATTGCTTGGCCGGAGGACTCGTTGGGCTGGTTTACCGACCAGGCATACAACCTGATCCTGCTGGCCGAAGACGAGGCGCGCATGTTGAGCCACGCCAAGGTCGACCCCGAACATCTTCTGCTCGCTACCGCTCGTCGAGGAAACGCTGAGCGTCTGCTCGGTGGCGAGCCGATCGCTCGCGCGATCCATGATGTGATCTTGCGGATTAACGGGTTCGGGGAGAAGCTCGAGCTGCGACCCCGGCGGTCGCCGGCCAGCGAGGAGGTGCTGCGCCGAGCGGTTACCGCGGCGGCAGCCAGGGGCGTTCTCGGTCCGAGCACCGAGCATCTCCTGCTCGCGCTTGGCGAGCAGGAGAGATCGGCTCACATCCTCGGGGAGCTCGGGATCAGAGACGTCCAGGCGATCGTCGATGCCCGCTATCCAGTCACACGAGCTCCGATCGATCAGGCGCTAGTTCAGCTGCGTGCGGCTCAACTCGCCGCCACTCGCATGTCAGCACCGAGCCCGGGGCCAATCCCGCCGATCTTTGAACGCTTCACCTCTCAAGCCCGCGACGCCATCAACGCCGGGATCGAGCACGCGCGCAGACTCGACGATCCGTACGTCGAACTCGCCGACCTGCTCATCGGAGTCCTTGACGCGAACAACGGCCTGATCGCCACCCTTCGCTCTCGATATCGCTGGGGGATCCCGCCGGCCGAGTCCGTGCGGCCACAGTACCCGCAGGCCACCGACATATTCAGCTCAGACGCAAGGCGCATCGTTGCCGAGGACGTACTCATCATCGCTGAACGTGTCAACCACAGGCCGATCACCACCGGGCACCTGCTCACCGCCATCCTCGAAAGCCCTGACGAACGCGCCCGCGAGATCATGAGATCGCTACCCGACATCGGCGAGATAACCGCCGCGATTATCGACGCTCTGGCCCGAGACGAGGAGACCTAACGCGAGGTACGCGCGCAGAGCACACCCCACGGAGAAGCGCCAACCTCCGCTGGAGCGCGCCAACTTCCCCAATGCCGCTAAAGCAGCCGCGAGCAGTCTTCTGGTGTCGTGCCTGCTCGCCCCATCCGACCACCGGCGGTCAGCTTCCGCTTTTGCGGGGCGGCCGGCTGGAAGCAGGAGCCCGCCTGGTGCTTACCGACGTCCATCAGGGCCCTCCTCGTTCGTGAGAAACCAGCACTGATGATTGGACATCGAGGCCGGTGCGGGTGATCCCTCTCAACGAAGGCACCTCGGGCGGACGTCGGCGCCGCGTGGGGAAGCCGAGACGAGGACCTGCGGGCGCTCAACGACCGCCAACAGCGCATCGAGTCACCTATTTGAATCCACGAACGTGACCGTATAGGCGGGTCCGGATGTCTGGGTGAACGAGAATCGTGGGATGCGGCTGGCGTCTGATCTCGACGTGCTGCGGCTGCGCGACTTTCGGCTTGTGTTCGGGGCTGCGGTTGTGTCGCTGTTGGGCGACGGCATGCTGCCGGTGGCGCTGACGTTCGCGATCCTCGACCTCACCGGTTCGGCCACCGATCTCGGGATTGTGCTTGCGGCGCGTACGGTGGCTCTGGTCGGCTCGCTGCTGGTCGGCGGCGTGGTGGCCGATCGCGTCAGCCGCCGCATGGTGATGATCGGCGCCGACCTGGTGCGTCTACTCGGTCAGGGCACGATCGCGGTCCTGCTCGTCAGTGGACACGCGACGGTCGTAGAGATCGCCGTGTCGCAGGCATTCCTCGGTGCGGCTACAGGCTTTTTCAACCCGGCGTCCAGCGGTCTGATCCCGTTGGTCGCGGGTGAGTGGCTGCAGCAGGCCAACTCGTTACGGGGCATGGCGATGGCCGCGGGGAACATCGCGGGACCCGCGATCGCTGGGGTGCTGGTGGTGCCACCAGCCCGGGAGCGGCGCTGTTGATCGATGCCGCCAGCTATGGCGCCAGCGCTCTGCTGCTCAGTCGCGCGCGCAGCCAAAGTGGTGCCAGCGCCGCGCCTGAGCGGTTTCTTGCCGATCTGCGCGCCGGCTTTGACGAGTTTCGCGCCCGCACCTGGGTGTGGACCACCATCGCGGTGCTCTCGGTGGTCAACGCGGTCACCGTGGCGTTTCCCGTGCTCGGAGCGCTGATCGCAAAACGCGAGCTCGGCGGCGCCGGAGCCTGGGCGCTGATTCTCACCGGGCAGGGAGTCGGCTCGCTGCTGGCAGGCACAACGTTGCTGCGTTTGAAGCCGCGCCGTCCGCTGTTGGTCGCGACGCTGGTGGGTTTGTTCGGGGCGCTGCCGGTGCTACTGCTGGCCGTCCCGGCACCGCTGGCTCTGATCGCCGTCGCTGCGCTCATGGCCGGCATCGGAGGAATGGCCTTCAACACCCTGTGGGAAACGACGCTGCAACAGCACATCCCGACAGGTGCACGATCCAGGGTCAGCTCGTATGACTGGTTCGGATCGCTCGCCCTTCAGTCCCTCGGCTATGCGCTGATCGGACCCCTCGCTGCCGCCGTCGGCGTCTCGACAGCGCTGTACCTGTCCGGGGGCGTGGAAGTCGTCGCGGTCGGCTCGCTGCTTGCCATCAAGGACGTCCGCACGCTAAAGCAGCTCCCGGACAGCCCCAAGCAACACCATGACACGTCTCCGCTGTCGCGCTGATCCGGAGAAGCCATCGGAGGCAATGGTCACGTTTGGGTCAACAACGTGATCGCATTGCTGCCCACGGCGAGGTCGCGGGGCGCAAACGTGACCCGGCGGCCCGAGAGACCACCAGGCCGAACTACCAGCGGCCGGCTCGGCTCCGGCCTCACAGACTTCCGCAAAGTCGCCGTTGGGGCACTCCCACTGAGGTGGCCGCTTCTGGCCCGAGAGCGGAACAGGCCCGCTCGGCCGCCGGCGCTCGGAGCCGTCGCAAAGCGCGCGTCGGGTCAGGTCCGATACGCGCGATGAAAGCGAGCGCGCGGCACGGCTCAATTCAGCAGGAAGCAGCAAGTTGACGCGATCTCATGCGCCTCCGGAGCAAACGTCACGCCATATCAGTCAGCCCCCATGACCCAAGCGGCGAAGGCGTCGGCCAACCCGGCTGGATTCGCCCGCCGGTTCTGCTCAGCGATCTCCTCGTAATACTCAAGCTCGTGGAATAAGACCGGAATGCCGCGGCCAAAGACGCTCTGCACAACGCCGTTCTCGTGCAACAGCGCCACCGTCCGCTCAAGGACTACGACGAAGTTCGCCGTGACGCCCCCCGGGCCCTGATCGCTGTCTTGGAGCCGGGCTTCTCGTATCCACTCGTCGCGCCGTAGGGCCCCGTCGGGATCCTCCAGGGATTCGAAGAGAATACCGAGCGGATCCTGCAGCCAGAAGGCATAGTTCCAGCGCGCCTCCTCGGCGGAGCTGGCGCTGGCCAAGGCTTCGCGGAAGACGGTTTCCGTGTTGATGCTGACCATGACGGTCGGGCGCGACGGTTCGTCATCCTCGTCGTAGACGAGTAGGGAGACGACGTACGCGTCCTCAGCGTCTGAAAGTGGGATGCTCCTCAGCGCCTCCACCACGCGGTCATACACGTAAGACTCAAAGCCGACCACACGGCGACCCTAACGGTCCAGCCGCTTGAGCAGCAGCGCACTCACGGCTCAATCCTCTCGGTCATTGCGGTCGCTTCGGCAATGCCGCCGACGGGGCAGTCTCCGAGAGACGGCTGCTCTTCGCGAGAGCGGCACCGGGGAGCGCGTGCGTCGCCAAGCGAACGAGCACCCAGCTCGTCGAGATGACAAAGCGAGCGTCCCGCTACTGTCCGCGCGAAGCGAGGAGCTGGCCCCGAGGCGCCCGGTGGTCCGTCAGACGTGACCTAGCGCAGCGGGATGATCAGCTCGCGCTCTGACTCGGAACGCGGCCCGAAGATGCGCCGGCCGGACTCCGTGATCGCCACATCGTTGATGCTCGCCTCGCGCCGTCGCATGTAGCCGACGTCGTCGAACTCCCAGTTCTCGTTGCCGTAGCTGCGCCACCATTGGCCGCCGGCGTCGTGCCACTCGTACTGGAAGCGCACCGCGATCCGGTTACCGGAGGACGCCCACAGCGATTTGCGCAGCGCGTAATCGAGCTCGGTCTGCCACTTGCGGGTCAGGAACGCCACGATCTCGTCGCGGCCGACGAGGAACTCAGACCGGTTGCGCCACTCCGAATCCGGCGTATAGGCGCCCGCCACCCGCGCTGGGTCCCGGGTATTCCACGCGTCCTCGGCGGCCTGGACCTTCTGGCGAGCGGTGGCCTCCTCGAACGGCGGGAGCGGGGGGCGGGGGGCTGGCGGCTGGGTCACCGCCCGGATCATAGGGACGGGCTGGGGCCGCCCCCAAAGATCACGCAGCTGGGCCGTGGCCATCACGCGCTCAGCTGGTCGCCAGCGCTCGTGTTCGTCGCATTGCAGGCGCCAGGAACCTGCGCGTTGGGTCCACGAATGCGACCGCCGGCACGGGCGTGAAAGGCTCAGCCTCTGGACGCCCTCTAAGCACCCGACCAATCTTGCGCCTCGATCAGGCCGCTACTTGGAATGCCGACATCGCGGGTGGTGAGTTCCGAAAGTGGTAACACCGCGCTCGGTCCCAGCTCTTCGTGCTGCGGACCTCACCGAAGACGACGGCTAGCTCTGCGGCCGTGAAGGCGAGCGAGAATGCTTTGTCACCCGTCGGCCGTACTTGCATCAGCAGCACCCCGTCTGGCGGCAGCATCTCCTACGCATCTCGGTCGACATACACGCGCGTGCGCGAGTACACGACGATCGAGATCCGGTGACGCTTGACTACCCGGGGATCGACACCGTGTACCTGCCGAGCTTCGGCAACGACCCCGGGGTCTCCGACCATGCGTCCGGTCGGGTGAGCGCGAGACCAGGCTTTCGTGCCCATGAGGTGGGATCCTATGGCCGACGGCCTTCGAGCGCGTGCGTCGCTCTGCGCGCAGCAGCCCGGAGGCCTTTAGCGACCGCTCGTGAGGCGCAGCGCTCACAACACTCCACCTCGTGGGTGTCGTGGGTGTCGTGGGTGCCGATGGACGCTTCAACGCAGTCGGGGGGCGGCGCTGGCCAGGTGCTCTTGAGGCTGCGAGGCTCGCTCGCGGTAACGCAGACAAGCTGCGGCTCCCTGCCGCAGCGTGAGCGCGTCGCTTGCTTGGCAGGAGCAGCACTGCAGTCGGCTCTCGGTTCCCGACGGTGATACTGCCAGGGGCACGCCGGTGCCAGGGAGGTCGCCGACGCTGACTGAGCGCGCTTCGATCAGCGGGCTAGGTTTATGCTCTTCGCGTGGGGCCTCCAAATTCGGCCACTGAGGGCGATGAGCCGGCTTTCGATGAGAAGCAAGTCTCAGTCATCTTCATCGGCAGCTTCAACCCAAGAATCCTTCAGCCGTCGTGGTTCGACGCTCGTGGACTGCTTACGGAACGGGACGTAGAAGCCGCAGGTTTGCTCGTGTCCGACGCGGTCACAGCCTTTCGGACGCCTTTATTCACGCTCCTCTGCGATCAGAACCGCTGCCAGATCACGACAGCAAGTAAGACGCCTACCCCCGACCTCATACGGGACCTCGCCGTGGACATGTTCGAGATCCTCGGCGAGACGCCCATAAACGGGATCGGCATCAATGCTTACGCTCATGTGCCCCCGCGCGTTAAGACTTGGGACGCTGTAGTTGCGCAGCTGGGCGATCCGCATAAGACTTTGGAGCTCATGGAGGGTCAAGGGCTCAGAACGGTGGAGTTAACGGGCCTACGACCAGGTGACGGCCTTTCTGGGAGCCGACAAGTTCTTATGCAGCCGTCTAACTTCATTACAGACGGCGTGTTCATTCTCGTCAATGACGACGTTCGCCTCGGCTCCCCAGAGGATCAGGGCAACGGTCGAATGGCTGTCGAGATTCTACGAACGGAGTGGAAGCCGTCGCGGGATTTCGCCGAGACAACGATCGAACACATCGCCCCCACCCGATGACCCCGGCAACACTCACTCCCCACCAGAGCGGCAGCAACACCCCGCGTGAGCTAGCTGAATGGGAAGCGTGGAACCCGGGGTCTCAGGCGCCAGGCACGCCTGGAGACAAAGCCTTCAGCATCCTGGAGAGCGTTGCGCGGGCTGAACTGCTGAGAGCTTCTGGTCATGGAGCATCCGCTGGCGTCCGCGGCCCCGCTTTTGGAATTACGCTGCAAGCGCTACCACCGAAGAGCGCGCACGAACGGCGCGATGATGAGATGCGGCGGCTCCTCGGCTCGACGTTTCGTCCCGTACTCTCCGCGCACCGTCCGCTGGCGAAGCACAAGCAGCTACGCCTAACAACAAAGGCACAGGCTGCAATTCGCGCTAACCGGATGCGTGCTTCGAGCTCGGACGACCGCCTCCGCGAATGCGATCGCTTCCGCCTCGCGCGGCAGTGGACCGGCGCGGTCTTATCGGTCAAGGCGACCACCTTCAATGGTGTCGGCATCACGACTGACAGCCGTGGCAGGGACGAGCAGCAGGAGCTCAGCATCCCTCTGTCGCTGGTTCGTCCAGCCGACAAAGAGCTCGTCGACGAAGGAGCCCTGTTCTACTTCTGTATCGGGGACTTCATCCGGAGCGGCAAATCGACGGCGGGCTCGCTCGTCTGGTTCCGGCGGCGGCTGCCAGCAAGGACCTCCGATGACGAACTGATGGATGTAGCCTCCGCGCACCTCGCCGCGATCAGTTGGATCTCCTAGAACCGCGGCCGCCGGCCGCGGATGAGCTTGAGCTCTCTGTGTTCGGTACCGGCCGGGGCGAGTCGCTCGTTATCCACCTCGGCGCGGGGGCCTGGGGAGTTGTCGACGTGTGCCGAGACCCATCGACCAACGATCCGGTCCCTCTGTCTTACCTCGACCAGATCGCTGTGGACCCGTCACACGTCGTGTTTTTGCTCGCGACTCATTGGCATGACGACCACATCGATGGTCTCGCCGAAACGCTCACGGCGTGCAGGCACGCTGATTTCGCAATCTCCGCCGCGTATACGGGTAACGAGTTTCGTGCTGTCACGCTTGAAGCCCAGAGCCTTGACGCTTCGAGAGTTGAGGAAATGATCAAGTGCTTCGAGCTGCTTGAAGGGCGACCTCGCCACCACGGTGTCAAGGCGACAGCAAACCGCGTTCTCGAGGACAAACGGATCTGGTGGAACGACGATGAGACCGTCGATCTGACAGCCATAGCGCCAACGAATCTTGCCCTCGATCGAGCGAACCAGGACATCGCGGCGAAGCTACTTCCGATCGTCCGCCGCCGCCGAGCCCTCGGACGGATTACGCCCAACCAGGCGTCCATCGCGGCGATACTGAGAACGCCGGCTGGTTGCGTGTTACTCGGCGGTGATGTGGAAGAGCGCAATGCCGGGGATTCGGGCTGGTCGGCGATCGTCGCACGGCAACGAGACCGCCGTCGTCCGAGGAGTGCGGTCATCAAGATCCCGCACCACGGCTCCGAGAATGCCCACCATCCTGGGCAGTGGTCAGAGCTACTCGAACCTCGCCCGATCTCGATCGTCACGCCCTTTGCCAGCAGTCGACTTCCCCGACGAGGCGATCTGCAACGCCTGCACGAGTACAGCCATGCGGTCTATGTAAGCGGCAGTGGTGCTGAAGAGCCGGCGGACGTGGAGCCGCGGGTTCGCCGAGCCGCTACCGCGGATGGCGTACAGATCACCAAGACAGGACAACTCGGCCATGTCCGCCTGAGGAAAAGCATGGTGAAGGAGGAATCAACGTGGGAGATCGAGACCGGCGGCGCGGCTTATTGCGTGGACACAGAACCGTTTCCTCAGGCTGGCACGGAGGCTGCGCAACGTTCGGCCGGTCGCCGTCGCGGCCGCCGCAACTAAGCGGTCCGGTAGTTCTCCGCCGAGTGCGCGCCGACGCGCGACGCAAACGTAGGTATCTTTGGCTGCGAAGACCAGGGGTCGCAAAGGCAAGAAGTATCAGCTCCGGCTGCGCCACCGCGAGCGAGCATCGCTGCTTCACGAGCAGCCGCAGCGCCGCCCACCGCGGCCATTAGGCCGTGCATCGCAGCCATGGGCCGCACGGGTTGAGGGTTGACGAGTGCTTCTCCGCGAACGGGATCGCGCGGCCGGGTCCGGTCATCCGTTTCTCGTCTGACGCTCGCTTTTTCGCTCGTGCCGCGCGCCTCCTTTCAACGGAGAGCACTCGTGCCCAGCTCGCCGCTCACGCCTCCTTCGGCGATCAAGCACGGCTAGGGCGAGACCGAGTTCGGCGGCAGCTGGGACGATCGCATCCGTAGGCACCCGGCGTGCCGGCCTCACGATCGGAATGGCGACATCTGGATCGTGCGCACGGTGGGCGCCGACCGCCTGTGCGGAGCTGAAACGCTGGTGAAGCTGAGCTGGCTCTGCGTAGGCAGATCTCGCGATCTGGATGCTGCGATCTGCGCCCTGCTCTCGGCAAGAAGGCGCGTCCCTGGCCCGGACGCCTAGCTTGGTCGACAATTCTCGCGCGAGAGGCCCGGGGAGCTGCGCCGGTGATTCATTGTCCCGAAGCAGGGCGCTCTGGCTTCCGCGCCATCGGGCCGGATCGATCCGAACGACGCGGCCGAGCCCGGCTTCCGGCTTGCTCGTCGCGCCGATCGGTCATGCCCCGCGCCGTCCGGGGGTCAGCGGGCTCCTGCCTTCGTTGCATCAATCGAGACCAGCTCGTTAGGACTGGCTCGCCGGGGCTTCTGGCCCGGGCTAGCTGATCGACTATTGGGAGCTCACCAAGCCAGATCGGCTGCTCGTCTAGCGGACGAAGTTGACACAGCAGTGCCGGCGCATCGGTGGGATGCGGATAGCCCAGCGCCTCCAAGTCTTTCTGATCGACGAGGTTCCAGGCGCCCAGTCGCTCCATCATCAGGGCGCGCCCGCCACCTGAAAGCAAGACCAGAGGCGCAGAAAGCTCCTCGGCGTGCACGCTCAGACCCTCGACCTGGTGGGTCAGTCGCACGACGTACCGTTGCATCAGCTCAGTCCACTGCCAGAGCCCTTGATCGAGAACCCCTCCGAGCAGCACCGGGGTATCAGCCGGGGGACGGTCGAGAAAGTCCACCGAACGCTTGAGTGCCGAGTTGGGACGTTCGTACAAGATTCGTGACCGCCAGAACCGCTGACGTTCCTCGGCCGTCGCCTGATCTGCCGCGTGCAAGAGCACGTCGGCGAGGAAGCGACCCAGCGCCGCAGATCCAGAATCGCTGCCTGGCCGCAACGGGAAAGCTCCGAGTCCTGGAATGAGCTCAACGTACTGCCTGAACTCGAGCGCTCCGGGTGTTCCCGGGAAGAGAACGTAGGCGCCGGCGCTGCGACGAATCGCATCGCGGTACGCATGCATCTTGAGCAGGTCGTCTCGCCCACTGCTTGCTTGCCGCTCCTGCTCCTCGTCCCCAAGGGCTACTTCCAACTCTTCACGTTCGGATGACCGACGCTCGAACTGTGCGCTTGACCAGTCCAGCTTGTATTTGGCATCGAAATGAAGCCAGACATCGAGGTCTCGCTCGTTCTCGACGCGAGATCGGCCCTGTTCGGGACGAACGAGAACGGACGCATCGGGAATCATTGTCCGAGACCACGAGCCATCGGAGCCCGACTCTTCGGTCGCTCGGAACGATCTATTGAAGTACACGCTCACGCTTAGGTTGCGGCCGGCGACCGCGACGTTCCACTGGAGCTTTGATTCCTTACCTCGCCTCAGGCCAAGAGATAGGCCGTCTCCATCCGGCTCGAAGAGGCGCAGCGACGCGTGGGGGTCATCGCACGCTTCGCCGAGCACGCCAACTAGCTTCAGGAACGTCCAGTACTCATACAGCGAAGCCACATTGCGCTGCGATGGGTTGACGGCGTCATCGAGCTCGAGCCGCAGGTCAAGGCTGGACTCGATCAATGCGAACGTCGAAAAGATCTGTCGGTATCCCTCGCGTTTGAGCAGGACCTGGTTCGCGGTGGGGACCTCCTGTAGGTCGCCTACTTGTCGAAAGAAAGGCTCCGACAGGGTGTCATCCAGGGCCTCAACCGCCCGTTCCACAGCTGCGATTCCGCGAATGCCGTAGGCCGTCTCAGCTCGCGAGCTGAGAATGTCCCCGAGACGTTCAGCCAGCTCGCGCCAGCGCGTGAGCGCGAACTTGACAAACCGATTGGGGACCGTGTCAACCGTCTCTTCGCTTCGGTAACTTGCGATCGCGCTGGGCAGCGTTTTGAGTGAGCCGACAGCCATCACCGTGCTGACTCGCCGGCCAGGGGTAGTCAGGGCTCGAGCGACCTCTCCGCTGCCTCTCAGCGGCCGTCCCGGTGGCCGCCATTCGGTCTCGCGTACCCAGTCTCGCTGCGGCCGGTGCACCACTTCCGCGATTGCGTCGACCAGCTCGTCGTCGGCAAGCCGTGCCTGAAGAATGGCGAACTGCTGGTACAGAAGTCGCGGTGCCCTTGATGGCGAGATTGCGGCCGAGGTCGAGGCGGGAGCGAAGCCCTGAAGAATGGCCTCAGAGGCAAGATCTGAAATTTCCCGCAGCATCTGCTGGTACTCGCGCTCGTGCTCCAACTTCACCGCCTTCACGAGAAGCGAGCCGGCAGCGACCAGTTCGCCGCTGAGGCGAATCGCGCTCACGAGGACGTCCCCCACGTATTGACGCGTGTGCAGCCGACCCGACGTTCCGGACGGGTCATCGAGGTCAAAGAGCTCAGCGGGCTCGAGCCTGACATCGCCGACGCTCGGCAGGTCCAGCAAGTAGCGATAGGAAGAAGCCTCTCGCAGCTGAACTGCGGGCTCACTGCGCCGCCGGGCAGGATCGGAGGTCCGATCTTGGGGTGTCGCCGAGCGCGGCAGCGCCGAGATCTCGAGCACGCCGACCACTTCTCCGCGAGCATCTCGGAGCTCCAGTCTCGCGATCCCGGCCATCTCAGCTACTCGGTGAAGCTGACGAACTGGTTCGCCTGGAGAGAGTCGAGCATTCGTCGAAGTTTCGCGGCGGTATGCGGAAGCCGAGCTGTTGCGGGCGCGATAAGGCTGTCGACCTCCGCCAGGGAATCCGTAGCTCCGGCCCACGTCATGAGACTCCGCAGAACGGGTTCCAGACGCCTGCGGGAGCCATGAAGTCGCGGCAGCAGCTTCTGCATCGCGATGAGGTCGAGAACCTCATCGAGGTCGGGTCTTCCCGTGCCCGCGTAGACAGCGGCAAATCGGAGCGACTCTGCCATCACCCGGTGACCGAACTCATGACCTGAGACTGCAAGAAGAGCGTGGACCTGCTGGAGCTCGTCAACGAGCTGGGCTCGAGCGAGGTGAGGCTCGGATTCATGCCACCGGTCATCTTGGCTGATGGCGAGCAGCGATCGCAAGACCGATGGATCAGCGGCCGCTACGGCTGATGGCCTCGCGGTCTCAGCGGCGAGCTCATCCGTGCTGACGCGGAATTCGAAGACGAATGCTCGATCGAGCACCTTCGGAGAGAACATGTAAGTCGTCTCGTCAATGTTCACGGTCCCGACCACCCACAGGTTCCGTGGGATCGCGATGAGCTCGGGGGCTCCGGGTCGCCTCCTCCAGGACCGGGCGCCGTCGCTCGTTTCGACGGCGAGATTGGGCAGAATTGGTTCTCGCGATTCGGCTGCTGAAAGGTAGTCGGAGAAGTACCGCTCGACGTGGGCGAGATTCATCTCGTCGAGGATCATGAGGTACGGCCTATGAGGATCGCTGATCGCTCTCAACATGAATTCCAGCGGACGCGGCACGTACCACGCCGACCGCCCGTCGGATGAGCGCGGCTGCAGGGCGTCCTCATAGCCAAACAGGGATTCGGGGCCGGACCAGTCAGGGCGGACGGCAACGACCAGATGGCGCGACTGATTCCCCGCCGTGCCGAACCAGTCGCCGAGACGGAGGGCGAGTTGCGTCTTTCCGGAACCCGACAGTCCGGTGAAGATCGCGAACGGCTTCGCAATCAGCGACGCGAGGCAAGCGGCAGCTCGCTCGGGGGGCAGGATTAGACCAGCGCTGGCGATCTCCGCGCTGAATTGCTCGGCAATCTCAGACAGTGGCACCCCCGGCAGCTCAGCCTCTTCTTCAGACGCGCGCTCGAGCAGCGGTGACCCAGCTATCGGGGCCAGGTAGCCGTGTCCGCGATTGACGGCCGACATGCGCAGCGCCTCAGCGGCAGCGTTAGACAGCTGCTCCCCTCCTCCGAGCGAGACGTCTTCAATGGTCTCAAGCTCGTCGAAGCTAAACCGGTGCGAGTAGGCGCGGCCGTCCGTTCGCTCATCCGGCCAGATTGGGGTTCGGTCCACGTACGCTGAGCGCGTGGCGCGGCCGAGCACGACTCGGCGAACGCCGTGTCCTGTCCACTCCTCTGGCGTGACTCGTGGGCTTCCTCCGCTGTAGCCAGAGGCAAAAACGACGAGGTCGCCGACACGGAGACTTGGGAGGTCGGCAGGGCTGGCCAAGAAACCCCAGACGCCGCTGCTCAGGCCGACGCGCAGGTTTGCCTCAGATGCGCTTCCAACGTAGATCAGGAAGGCATTCGGCTGGTCTGAGGTCGCGCCGGCCGCCCGAGCGGCTGGCTTGTTCTCGATATAGCGATCATCGGCAATGAGGACGGCTTCCAGATCACGGACAATCTCGTCGTTCTGAGGAAGGTGTCCACTCTCGTACAGCTTGTGCGCGATGACGCTGTGCTCGTAGTTCCGTCCCAGGTTGGCGTTCGTCTTGAGGTCAACCGCAGAATCGAGCCGGAAGCCGGCAGCTTCGAGCTCAGGGGACTGGCGGCGCACCTCGAACGCGACTGACTCCAGGTGAGCGACCATCGCTGCCCGACCAAGTTTGCTGGGCTCGGTGACCCCTTGGGCCAGCGTCAGGTAGGCGCCGGAAAGATCCTCGCGGAACAGGAGCACCGGGTAGACGCCGCGTTGGGTCGTTCTCGTCTCTCTCGCGTCCAGAAACGAGATCCAGGGGATGCGTGACCAGTTGCCCCGGCCGGCAGACCATCGCGCTGACACCGTCGGGCGCGAGGCGACTGGAAGCGCGGTGTCAAACGTGTCGTTGAGCTCTTCGAACGCGGGCCAGATCTCGGCGTTGGACCCGAACGGTCCAGACCGCGCGGAGCCGTACTCGTCAAGGATTCGTTGGATCCCGTCTCGGAGATCGGAGTCTGGCCGCGCCATCGCATCGGTCGGGTCGTCGATCAATCGAGCCCCGGGCCATATCTGGCCAAGAGCGCTGCGTGTCCCATTTCATCGCTTCTCGCGATCGCGGCGAAGACTGCGTCCCGAGAGGCGATGTCGCTAGCAGGTGGCATCAGCGGGTCGCCACGCTATCCGAGATGCCGGCAGCACGCCAATCCTCGGGTGATCAGTGTGTGGCCCGAAGTGGCCGAGCCGGTCGCGTTCCGCTCTCCTTGACAACACCGAACCCGACAATTTCGCCGTGAGTTTGGTACTCCAGAGTGGTACTCCATGTCAACCACTCTTGTGCGATTCACACACCGGAAAATAGAAAAGGCCCGCAAATGCGGACCTTTTCTGAGTAGCGGGGGCGGGATTCGAACCCGCGACCTTCGGGTTATGAGCCCGACGAGCTACCAGACTGCTCCACCCCGCGGCGGACCCCTATTGATAGCAGAGCACGGCCGACGATCTCAAGTGGTCGATGGTTCACGGCGCGCGTCTCAGCCGAACCTCAGACACGAGTCGCTCGCGACTACTTGAGAGCCGGGGTGCTCTCCTTCGGCCCCGGAACGGGGCGTGAGCGCTGGGAGGGGCCTATGCGCCCGGTGGCCGGGAGCTCCGGCGATCGGATGCGACCCACAGACACTTCTTCGAGCACCGCCCCGAGCTGCTGGGACGCGGCCGACCACGAGTAGCGCTCGCGCACAGCAACCCGAGCCAGCTGGCCACGCCGTTCGCGCTCGTCCTTGTCCTGCACGGCCTCGGTCAGTGCGGCGGCCAACGCCATCTCGTCGTCGGGCTCCACCAGCCAGCCGGTTTCCCCATCGTCGATGATCGCCTCAGGCCCCAGTGAGCGGGTGGCGACGGCGGGCAGTCCGCACGCCATGCCCTCGACGATCGCCTGTCCGAACTGCTCGCGCTCGGAGGTCAGGACGACCACGTCGGCCGCCGAGAAGAAGTCGGGCAGCTCCTCGTGCGTGTGCCAGCCGGCCAGGAATACCTGCGGGACTCCTAGGCGAGCGACCGTCTGGGCAGGGTGCTCGCCCTCCCATTCGCCCGGATGCCCGCCGACCAGCACCAGCCCGGCAGGTGTCTCCAGCCGCTCCTGGACCCGACCGAATGCGCTGATCAGCCGATCAAGGCGCTTCACTTCGGTGAAACGACCAACGTAGATCACCACCGTTCCCGCGGCCAGCGCGGCCACATCGGCCTCGCGATGGCCCACGCTTCCCGCTGCTTGGCCCGGCAGCCAGCCCCGAGGCTCGTCAACCAGCACGCGTTGCCAGAATGCGTCGCGGTCGATCGCCCGGCCGGCGAACAGCTCGACGTCGACACCGTTGGGCACCGCCACCACTCGCGAGCGGGGTACGTCCAAGAGCTCCAACGCCCGCTCGACGCCGGTCGGCGCCACGACCAGGCGTGCGCAGTCCCGAGCCCACCCGCGCATGCGCTCAGCCCAGCGATCGGCGTATTTCCAGTCTTGCGAATCGGATCGGGCGATCCGCTCGAGCATCAGCAGTTCCGTTCCATGGAGCTGGCCGACGACCGGGACGTGCGGAGCGATGCGGGCTGCCGCCTCGTTGATCGGAGTCAGATGGTGCAGATGAAGGACGTCGGCCTCACGTGCTCCGGCGCGCTTCAGCTCCCGGCACCAGGCGGTGACCTGGCACTCGTACTCTTCGTCGTCGAGCATCGCGAAGACCCGGTCCGGAGCGCCGCTGCGATCCTCGAAGGAGGGATGCATCGGCCCGCTGCCCGCTGGACCCGCGAACCGCTGCGGCGTGTCGCTCGCCAGCGCCGCGTCGAAGTCGACCGGGCGCACATCGCCGTAGAACGCTCGCGCGTCTCCGTGCCCTCCCAGGTCTGCGCGCGATCCCGCCACGAGCGTCACCGCGAAGCCTTGCTTGCGCAGGTTGCGGACGAGTGCACGCGCCGCATGAGCGGACCCTCCGCGCGGTGAGAACAGGATGGCGGAGAGTACGTGGGGCTTCATCATGACCGCGCCCGAGTATGACTATTTTGTGAACGGGCGCGTGCTGACTGCGCCCGAGCGGCCAGGAACAGCGAGAGCGCAGGCGCGGCTACCGGGGGTCGAACACGATCGCGGTCGCGATCGTTCGGCCGTCGAGCAGATCAGCGCCGTGCGCCTCGCGCGGGCGATTACGCAGTCGCCCGGCGTGAACGAGTGAGGCCGAACCGCCGCCGTCGAGGTTGAGCGCGTCGGTGGCGCCGAGCCTGATCAGGCCGTCGGCGAGATCGAGGAGCGTCATGCCGGCATCGCGCGGCGTGCGTCCGTCGCACGCGACCGCGAGGAGTCGGTCGCCGGCGATCGCCAGCGCAGCACGAGGATAACGCCCCACCGTGATGTCGGAATCGAATTGATGGGCCGCGGCCGAAAACCCCTCTGGGTCTCCTCCCGCCTCGGGCACGCAGCGTCCGTCAGCCACCAGGAGCGGGCCCGCCTGCAGAAGATCGCCGGTCAGATCGGCCGCGAGCTGATCGCGCCGCGCGATCCGCAGCGTGCCATCAGTTACATGCACGCAGGCGCGCTTATCGCCCCATGGGGCGTCGAAGGCCACCGACGGGCGGGTCTCGTCGCCGACCTGCAGCTGGCCAAGGGGCACGCACTCCGGCCGCACGAAGAAGCCTCCAACCACCGCGTGGCGGACATCCTGCTCCCGACACCAGCGCACCAGCGGCGCCGGCCGGTCGAGCACCACCACCCGGGGGGTGACCGCCCGACGGTCATAGCTCGCGACGTGCAGGGTCGTGCGGGCCCCATCGCGCATCGCCACGCGTGTCCGGCTCAGCCGCGCGTGTTTGCGCGGGAGCGGATCCTCCCACCAGAGGCGACGCACAGGAAGCGAGCTCGGGCTGATCACGATCGGTTGGCGGCCCGCATTCAACCAGCCCGCCAGGCACCAATACACCAGGATGTGTGAACGGTTCCCCTTTTTCCGGGATTCCCGCATAGGATTCGACTGTGCCCGCACCCCGAGTCCACCATCTCAACTGCGGCACGATGTGCCCCTTTGGGCAGCGCCTGATCAACGGCGAGGGCAGCTTGTTGGCCAGCGGGCGGATCGTCTGCCACGTCCTCTTGATCGAGGCCGCGGACGGTCTCGCGCTCGTGGATACCGGCTTCGGCACCGAGGATGTGCGCAATCCGCGGCAGCTCACCCGGCCGTTCACGGCTGCCCTGCGACCCAGGCTCGAGTCTGCTGAAACGGCGGTATCGCAGGTGCGCGCGCTGGGGTTCGATCCGGCCGATGTGCGCCACATCATCCTCACCCACCTCGATGTTGACCACGCCGGCGGCTTGCCTGACTTCCCTCAGGCCGAGATTCACCTCTTTGCACGTGAACTCGAAGCGATGCGCGACCCACCCCTGCGTGAACGAGTTCGCTACGGAATGGGTTCCGCCCACTGGGCCCATGGGCCGCGCTGGATCACCCACGAGCTCGCGGGCGACGAGTGGCTCGGATTCGAAAGTGTGCGTGTGCTGCGAGGCAGCGATGCCGAGATCCTGCTGATCCCGCTCCAGGGACACACCCTCGGTCACACCGGCATCGCGCTGCGCCAGCCCGACGGCTGGCTGCTGCACTGCGGAGACGCGTTCTACCACCGCGACCAAGTGGCGACTCCGGCCAGCTGCCCACCAGCAATACGAGCCTTCCAGGCCCTCACCCAGGCCGACGGCAAGCTGCGACAACAAAACCAAGAACGGCTACGTGAGTTCGCCCAGCGCCAGGCCGGCGAGGTGAGGTTGATCTGCTCCCACGACCCCGTTCAGCTCGACGAGGCGCAGACCGGCAGGTAGTCGAACCTCGAGCCGGCACAGAGTTGGCACGAAGCCGGCACTGGATTGACACGATTGCGTCTAGATCCGTTACACGGATCGCGGGAGCATTTGGCCATGGCCACGCTCAAGCAGAAGATCCGGTGCGAACGGGACGCTCGCTCGTTCTGCGAGGAATACGGGCTGCCCGAACCGGACCGGATCGAGTACGGATACACGTGCATCCGGCTCTTCTGGGACGAGCCGAAGACCGCCCTGGTGATCGACATCGACAGTCCGGACGCGCTCGCTGAGATCGCCGCAGAGAAGGAAGCGGTACTGCGAGCGGACAGCTCCGAGGAGGACGAGGAGGTTGAAGACGACTTGGACTGATCCACACCGTCGACCCGTCCGGGCTCGACTATCCGGCCAGATCGGGTTCCGTCCGCTAAGCACCGCAACATTTTCTGCCGTAGTGTGTTCGCAGCACAGAGCCGAATTCCCGGGCTGCCATTCGGGGATCGGGGGACCCGAGTAGTCGGGGCGAGTTCCACGGTGATCCGTGGGAAGCGCGAAAGCGCTAGCCCGTCAGCTAACCCCGTAGGCACACGGCAATCAGTCAGCGATGCCCCTAGCCGCCGAGGATCGACGCGTGTCCGAACTTCATATCGCCGCCGAGCTCAATCCGAGTTCCCCTCCTGCCGCGCGCCGACCCGGCCGCCTGAGCACGCTCACCGCGCTCACTGCGCTGGCCGTGCTCGCCGCGCTGGCCGTGCTCGTGATCGTGCCCGCCAGGGCCGGCGCCAGCCCCTTCCACCGGGTCCTGCGGGTGGGCAGTCGAGGCCGGGACGTGCGCACGCTTCAGTCTTGGCTGCGAGACGTCGGGCTGCGCACCTCAGCGGATGGAGACTTCGGGCCGGGCACCCAGCGATCGGTGATCCAGTTCCAGAACGCCGCCGGACTCAGGCCGGCCAGCGGCACCGTCGGCGCTCACACGGCCGGGACGCTGTGGGGCTGGGTGCGCGCGCACCGCTCGGTCGGCCACTCCCGCGGCACCCGCAAATCCAGGCGAAGCGCGCACCGCTCGGCCTCGAGCAGCCCCAACAGCGTCGGCGGCTCGATCCATCGCGTTCTGCGCGAGGGGATGAGCGGACAGGACGTAGCGACTCTGCAGAGTTGGCTGAGCCTGGTCGGTATCCACACGGGGCAAGACGGCAGCTTCGGCCCCGGCACCAAGAGCTCAGTCGTCCAGTTCCAGCAGGCGGCCGCGCTGACCCCGGCCAGCGGCACGGTCGGCAAGCTCACGGCCAGCACACTGAAGTCCTGGGTTCAGCAGGGCAAGAAGGCCTCGCGCTCGGCCCACTCGACTCCGTCATCCGGGGGTTCGACGGGCTCGAGCTCGAGCAGCTCGGGGTGGGTCTTTCCGCTCCGGCCCAAGCGGCTGGTCGTCTCCCCTTCGAGCTGGAGTCAAGACGACGGGGTCGATATCGGCACGATCGGCAACGCTTGTGGCTCGAAGGTCACCGAAGTTGCGGTCACTTCGGGCACGATCGTCCAGGAGGGCATCGACGGCTTCGGCTCCGCCGCCCCGGTGCTCAAGGTCGACAGCGGGCGGTACGCCGGGCGTTACATCTATTACGGCCACGCCATGCCGGCGCTGGTCACCGTCGGGGACCATGTGACCGCCGGTCAGCCGATCGCCCAGGTTGGCTGCGGCAGCGTCGGGATCTCGAGCGCGCCTCACCTCGAGATCGGGATCAGCGCGCGCGGCGGACCGCCGTGCTGCCCGAGCAACGGGCAGACATCGCAGACCATGTACGACATCGTCAAGTCTCTCTGGTAGGCGGCCCGGCCGAGGGCCGCAGCGCTAGACCTGGCGCGAGGACCAGAGAATCGCCGACAGCAGCACGCTGACGGCGGAGACGGCCAGGCCGATGATCCAGCCCTGGACGTGGTTCGCCGCCAGGATGGCGGCGATCCCGACCCCGATACCGATCACGCCGCCGGTGGCGACGAGGCGGACCATGAACCGCTCAAGACCAGTGCCCCGGCGGGCCCGGCCAGGCAGCATATTGGGCGCCCGCTCGTGCGACAGCGCGCCTTGAGCTGCCCCGCCATCAGCGGGCGCGACGGCATCGTCACCCTCGTCAGCGATGGGATGCTCCCCGGGCGCGGGAACCTCCGCCGAACCTCCGGCCGCACCCTCAGAACCGAAGCCGGCCTGGCCCAGGCGCTGGTAGCGCTCCGGCTCGGCCGGGCCGGCGTCCTCGGGGGGTTCGTGCTCGCTCATAGTCAGATTGTCTACCACTCGGCGGTCGCGTACAAACCTGGCGTGCTGGCGATGCCGGTCACGGGATGGCGCAAGGCCCCGATCCGGCTGCGTCGGGCCGAGCCAAAACCCCGTCGGTAGGATCCGCAGCCGGTGAGGACAGGCTCGTATCGATGACGATCGCCGGGTCAAGCAAGGCGCTGGCTTCGGTCGCCGATGTGGTCGGGGCCACCGTCGCCGCCCAGGCGACCCAGGCCGCCCACCAAGCTCGCGCCGCCCAGGCGACCCAGGCCGCCCACGACGCCCACGCCGCCCAGGACGGCCCGCCCGCCGCCTTCGGGATCCTGGGCAGCGGTAACCTCGTGGTCACCAACGCCCTGTGCGCCGCCGGGGTGCGCTTTTTCCACGCGCGCCACGAGGGCGGGGCGATCTGTATGGCCGACGGCTACGCGCGGGTCAGCGGACGGGTCGGCATCTGCAGCGTGCATCAGGGTCCGGGGCTGACCAACGCGATCACCGGGCTGACCGAGGCGGTCAAAAGTCGCACGCCGATCCTGGTCCTGGCCGGTGAGACGCCGGCGGCGGCGCTGACCTCGAACTTCCGGATCGATCAGCACGGGCTGGTCGAGTCAGTCGGGACAATCGCCGAGCGCGTGCACAGCCCGGCCACCGCCGCCGATGACGCCCAGCGCGCCTATCAGCGTGCGCTGAGCGAGCGCCGGCCGGTGGTGCTGATGCTCCCGATCGACATCCAGTCCGAGCCGCCCGCCGCCACCGAGCCGGCCACGCCGCTCGCGCCCGGGCTCGACTCCGCGCGGCCCACCAGCGAAGCCGTGCGCGCCCTTGCCGACCTACTCCAGCAAGCCCAAAAACCGGTGATCATCGCCGGGCGCGGCGCGGTGCTGGCCGACGCGGGCGCCGAGCTCGAGCGTCTCGGCGCGCTCATCGGGGCGCTGCTGGCCACCTCGGCCCCCGCCAATGGCCTGTTCGCCCGTCTCCCCTACGCGCTCGGGATCTGCGGCGGCTTCGCCACGCCGCTCGCGACGCAGCTGCTGCCCCAAGCCGACGTCGTGCTCGTGGTCGGCGCCTCGCTCAACCCCTGGACGACCAAGCACGGCGAGCTGATCGGACCGGAGACCAAGGTGGCGCAGATCGACACCGAGGCCAGCGCGATCTCGCGGCACCGCCCCGCCGACCTCGCCCTGCTCGGTGACGCCAAGGCCACGGCCATGGCCCTGACCCAGGAGCTCCACCAGCGGGGACACCACAACCCGGGCTGGCGCACACGGGAGCGCGAACGAGAGATCGAAGCCCACCGCTGGCGCGACGAGCCCTACGAAGATGGCGAAACCGAGGCCTACATCGACCCTCGCACGCTCTCGATAGCCGTGGATGGGCTGCTGCCCCATGACCGGGCGGTGGCCGTCGACAGCGGTCACTTCCTCGGCTACCCGGCGATGTTCCTCGGCGTCCCCGACGCCCACGCGTGGCTGTTCCCCAACGGCTTTCAGGCCGTCGGCCTCGGGCTGGGCAACGCAATCGGGGCGGCGATCGCCAGACCGGACCGGCCGACCGTCGCGGCGATCGGCGACGGCGGCGCGTTCATGGCCCTGGCCGAGCTCGAGACCGCGGCGCGCCTCAAGCTCAAACTGCTGGTCCTGATCTATGACGACGCCGCCTACGGCGCCGAGGTCCACCACTTCGCTCCCATGGGACACGACGTCTCCCGCGTCAGGTTCCCGCGCGCCGACCTGGCCGCGTTCGCCATCGCCGCCGGGGCCCGCGGCGCGACCGTCCGCACGAGTCAAACCCTGCACGACACGATTCCCGACTGGCTCAGCGAGCCCGAGCCGCGTCCGCTCGTCCTCGACGCCAAGGTCAACCCCGATATCTGCGCCGACTGGCTCGCGGAGGCGTTCCGCGGCGGCTGACCGCCGCAGAACCGCCGGACGCCGGCCGAAACCCGAAACCGAGGAGCACCCATGTCCAGCACCCAGCCCGGCGAGGTCTCAGCCCTGATCGCGGGACTCACCTCGGGCGGCGTCGAGATCGTCGACCTCACCCAACCGCTCACCGAGTCCACTCCCGTGATCCAGCTGCCTCCCCCGTTCGCCAACACCCCTGGCCTGACCCGCACCGAAATCAGCCGCTACGACGACCGGGGGCCGGCCTGGGCCTGGTACACGCTGACCCTGGGCGAGCACGTCGGGACTCATGTCGACGCGCCGATCCACTGGATCACCGGTCAGGACGGCGCCGACGTGGGCTCGATCGAGCCAAGGATGCTGATCGGACCGGCCTGCGTGATCGACAAAACGGCCGAGGCGAATGCTGATCCCGGCTATCTGCTCACCAAAGAAGACCTCGAGGCGTGGGAATCACAGCACGGGCAAATCCCAGACCACGCCTGGGTGCTACTGCGGACCGGCTGGGGCGCCCGGGCCCAGGACCAAGCCCGGTTTCTCAACGTCGGCGAGAACGGCCCCGTCACCCCCGGCCCCGACGTCGGCGCCGCCCGCTGGCTGGCCACCCAGGCGGGGCTCTCGGGCTTCGGCGTGGAGACCGTTGGGATCGATGCCGGCGCGGCGGGGGGCTTTGATCCTCCCTTCCCGGTCCACAACCTGCTGCTCGGAGCCGGGCGCCTCGGGCTGACCCAGCTCGCCAACCTCGAGCGCCTGCCGACTACCGGGGCGCTGCTCGTGGTCGCTCCCCTGCGCCTGGTCGGCGGCACCGGCAGTCCGAGCCGGGTCTACGCCTTCGTCCCCGCCCCCTGAGGCAACGGCGCGACAAGAGCGGTCAGTCCACCTGCTCCGGGACCCCGAAGCGCGAGAGCAGGCCGTCGTCATGAAAGCGGGTGATCGACTCGATCCCGTCGGCGCGCACCGAGACGACGAACAGGCCGCGGCGACCAAAGACGCCGTCGGCGTCCCGGATGTAATAGGCCAAGGCGGGCTGACGGTTGGCCCCGGTCTCGACGAACCGCCAATCGTCGAACCGGTGCCGGGCGCGGTCGCGCAGGAAGGCGCCGATCGCCTCGGGACCCTGATGCCACTCGGGCTCGGGCGGCATCGAGACGACAGCGTCCTCGGTCAGGAGCGCGACCACGCCCTCGATGTCGTCGTTTAAGAACGCGTCGGCGAAACGGCCGATCAGGTCGCGTTCGCCCCCGCCCCCACGCACGGACAACCGATCGCGCGCGTCAGACACCACCGGAGCGCGTGAATCGATCAAACCGCGGGCGCGGGCCAGAGCACTGTTGACCGCCGCCTCGCTGCTGCCGAGCATGTCGGCCACCTCGGCGGCGCGAAAGCCGAGCACATCGCGCAGCACCAGCACGGCGCGCTGCAGCGGCGCCAGGTGCTGGAGTCCGGACACGAAGGCCAGGGCCACCGCCTCCTTGGCCTCGTAACGGGCCTCGGGTCCGGGGGCTTCGTCGGCGATGCCCTCGAGCAGGAGGTCCGGATAGGGCTCGAGCCAGGCGATCTCGGAGAAGTTCTCCACGCGTGAGCGTTCAGACCCCAAGAGAACCCCGGCGGCCTGGGGGCGACGGCTTGAATCGCGCAGCGCGTTGAGGCAGCGATGGGTGGCAATCGTGTACAGCCAGGAGCGCAACGAGGATCGGCGCTCGAAGTCCGAGAGGCCCCGCCAGGCCGCCAGCAGCGTTTCCTGGAGCAGGTCCTCGGCGTCGTGCAGGGAGCCGAGGATCCGGTAGCAGTGCAGCTGGAGCTCGCGCCGAAACGGGTCAGTCAACTCCGCGAACGCGCGCTCGTCGCCGCGCTGGGCCCGGGCCAGACCGTCCTGATCGATCAAGTCGTTCACCTCCTCTACAGGACACCACAGCTTCCCGAAATTCATCGCTGAATCTGTCCCGCGCGGAGGGTCTCAATCGTCAGAGACGCAATTGTCATTCCCGGACGCAGAAGGAGGACAGATGATTTCAGGACTTTCCCGCAACCCGGCCGTGGCCCAGCGGTGGGTGCTCGTGCTGGCCTCAGTCGCCTCGTTGATGGTGGCACTCGATGTGCTGGTCGTATCCACGGCGCTGAGCACGATCCGCGAGCACCTCGGGGCCTCGATCGACGAGCTCGAGTGGACGGTCAACGCCTACAGCCTCAGCTTCGCCGTGCTGTTGATCACCGCCTCGGCGCTCGGGGACCGGTTCGGACGCCGGCGATTGTTCGCCGCAGGCCTGGGGCTGTTCGTGGCCTCCTCGGCCCTGTGCGCACTGGCCCCGAACATCGGCCTGCTGATCACCGCCCGGGCGCTCCAGGGCGCCGCCGCGGCCTTCGTGGCCCCGCTGTCGCTGTCCCTGCTCAGCGCGGCGGTCCCCGCCCATCAGCGCGGCAAGGCGCTGGGCATCTACAGCGGCATCACCGGCCTGGCCGTACTCGGCGGCCCCGTCCTGGGCGGTGCCGTCACCCAGGGGCTGGCCTGGCCGTGGGTGTTCTGGCTCAACGTGCCGATCGGGCTGGCCGCGATCCCGCTCGTCCTGACCCGGATCAAGGAGAGCTACGGGCCGAGAGCCCCGATGGACACAGGAGGGCTGATCCTGATCACCGGCGCCGCGTTCGGGATCGTCTGGGGTCTGATGCGGGGCAACCGGATCGGCTGGGGGAGCACCGAGACGGTCATCGCGCTGGCGGGCGGGGTCGTGCTGACACTCGCCTTCGTGACAAACGAGCTGCGCACCGAACACCCCATGCTGCCGATGCGGCTGTTCACCTCGCGCGCGTTCTCGGCCGGAAGCGCGGCCAACTTCCTGCTCGCGTGCTCGCTGTTCGCGGCCGTATTCTTCATGGCCCAGTTCCAGCAGGTCACGCTCGGCCAGGGGCCGCTGGCGGCGGGGCTGCGGCTCCTGCCCTGGACGGCGACCCTGTTCGTGATCGCCCCGATCGCCGGGGCGATGGTCGACCGGATCGGGGAGCGGCCGCTGGTCGTCACCGGCCTGACCCTGCAGGCCGCCGGGATGACCTGGGTGGCGCTGATCGCGCACCCCGGGATGGCCTACGCGACGATGATCGCTCCCCTCGTGGTGGCCGGGGCGGGCATCTCGATGGCGATCCCGGCCGCCCAGAACGCGGTCGTCAGCTCGGCGCCCGATGCCGACCTGGGCACGGCCTCGGGGACGTTCACGATGATGCGCCAGCTGGGCGGGGTGTTCGGACTGGCGATCGTGGTCGCGGTGTTCGCCGGAGCCGGGAGCTACGCGTCACCGCATGCGTTCAGCGCCGGCTTCGGACCCGCGATCGGGGTCGCCGCCGCGTTCTCGTTCCTCGGTGCCCTGACCGCCCTCGCCCTCCCGGCTCGCCGCACACAGCGGGCGCAAGCGCAGGAAGACGTCAAACCCACCCCGCTGGAACCGGCTGCGGCCGAGTTGGCGGCTTAGAAAACCGAGCGATCAGGCGGCGAAATCAGGCTCAGGGCCGCGCGTTCCGGCCGCGCGGCCCTTGGGCTCCTCCCAATCCTCCTGGCGACCGAGCGCGGTTTCGTCGAGCAGGTAGTAGGAGCCGCCGATCGTCTCCAGGCCGCGGGCGTAGACCGAGTAGGTGTGAAACACCCGGTCCCCGTCGCGCAGGAAGCTGCTGCGCCCCGGGAACTCGCCGGCCAGCTCGAACCCCAGTCCCCGGGCCCGGTGCTCCTCGGCGCAACGATAGTTGTAGGCGGCCGGCTTGATCGCCGGATCGATCGTCACCCCGAAGTCGTAGTTGAAGTCGCTGCCCAATGACGAGTACCAGGGAAACGTCCACCC
The DNA here is from genome assembly GCA_051005855.1 of Solirubrobacteraceae bacterium. GTDB lineage: Bacteria > Actinomycetota > Thermoleophilia > Solirubrobacterales > Solirubrobacteraceae > Palsa-465. The sequence goes on from JBPCIY010000090.1 coordinate 27,926, forward strand.
TCGGCGCTGCTCATAGGCGGCGAGCTTCGGATACGGCGCTCGCGAGACGTAGGCCAGAGTGGTGTCCCGCGCGTGGAGGTGGGCGAGGTGACCTGGGGACATCTCATCGGCGCCTGCCGTGCAGCTCGGGCAGCCGTCCGCCCAGGAGGGATCGAACATGAAGTGGGCGACGATCAGCTGGCGGCGCCCCTCGAACAGGTCGATCAGGGCGACATCGCCCTCGGGCCCGTCAAAGCGGTAATCCTTCTGCACCAGGACCATCGGCAGCCGGCGGCGCTGCGCGATCAGCGCGTCCCGGGTCCGGGTCAGCTCCTTCTCCTGGGTCAGCAGCTCTTGGCGGGCCGCCAACCACTGATCCTGGGAAACGACTTCGGGCAAGCTCATCTGGCTCCTCTCGTTCTGGCCCGTCCAGCTTATGACCGCGACCGGGCCCACAACTGAGCGGTCAAGACGCCCACCGGCGCACCGAGACTGAATGCCGAGCGTTGTACGGCGATCATCGAACCTCGCGCTAGTATGTTCGACAGTCGTCGTACGAAGACCACTTTGCGCCATGACCACAGCCAGCGCGAACCCCGCTAAAACGCCCGCCGCCCCGACCGGCGGCACGCACCTGGGCGCGACCCTGTTTCTGTCCTGCCTGGCCCAGTTCATGGTCATCCTCGACGTCTCGGTGGTCAACGTCGCCCTGCCCGCGATCCGCGGCGGGCTGCACTTCACCGAGGTCGACCTGCAGTGGGTGGTCAACGCCTACACGGTCACCTTCGCCGGCTTCCTGCTCCTCGGCGGCCGCGCTGCGGACCTGCTCGGCCGGCGCCGGGTGTTCGTCGGCGGCCTGCTCCTGTTCGCGCTCGCGTCGCTGGCCGGCGGCATCGCCGACAGCCAGGCCGTGCTGATCGCCGCCCGAGGGCTCCAGGGCCTGGGGGGCGCCGTGATCGCGCCCGCCTCACTCTCGATCCTGACCACCACTTTCGCCGAGGGGCCGGCGCGCAACCGCGCGGTCGGGATCTGGGGGGCGATGGGGGGCGCCGGCGGCGCGGCCGGCGTGTTGCTGGGCGGCATCCTCACCAGTGCGCTGAGCTGGCGCTGGATCCTCTTCATCAACGTCCCGATCGGGGTGCTGGCCGCAGTCTTCGCCCAGCGCCTGATCGTCGAGACCCGAGGCGCGACCCGGGCCCGGCGCGACTTTGACCTCCGCGGCGCCCTGGCGGCCACCGGGGGCTTGACCCTGCTCGTGCTCGGCATCGTGCGCACCGACGTGACCGGCTGGGGCTCAGCCCAGACGCTGGTCCTGATCGGGGCCGGGCTGGTCCTGCTCGCCACCTTCTTGGTGGTCGAGGGGCGCTTTGCCAGCGCTCCGCTGATGCCCCTGCGGATCTACGCTTCGCGGACGCTGAGCGCCGCCAATGTGGTCGTCCTGCTGGTCGGAGGCGCCACCTTCGGGATGTGGTTCTTCGTCTCGCTGTATCTCCAGCAGGTGCTCGGCTACTCGCCGATCAAGGCCGGTCTGGCCTTCCTACCGATGACGCTGTGCATCGTGGTCGGGTCGACGCTCGCCTCGCGGATCGTGCAGCGGGTCGGGGTCAAGCGGCTGCTGGTGGCCGGCATGACCCTGCTCACGATCGGCCTGATCCTGTTCGGAAACGTCGCCACCCGCGGCACCTACGTCGGGGACATGCTGGTGCCGTCGCTGCTGGTGGCGATGGGCATCGGCCTCTCCTTTGTCCCCGCCACGATCGCCGCCGTGTCCGGCGTCGCCCCCGCCGAAGCCGGCCTGGCCTCGGGGCTGGTCAACACCGCCCGCCTGGTCGGAGGCGCGCTCGGGCTGGCCGTCCTGGCCGCGATCGCCACCGCCCAGACCAAGTCTGACCTGCGGGCCGGGACGGCCAGCGCCCACGCCGCGCTGACCAGCGGCTTTCAGCTCGCCTTCATGATCGCGGCCGGCTTCGCGCTCGCCGGCGGCCTGGTCGCGCTCTTTGGCCTGCCGCGGATCTCCCAGCGCCGGACCCACGCCGGCGCCCAGACGGCACCGGCCGAGAGCTCCGCGTAGCCTCGGCTGCGTGGCTCGCTGTTTCGTCACTCGAGAGCTCCCCGGCCCGGCGCTGGATCGCCTGCGCGCCGCGCATGACGTGGCCGTCTGGCCGCAGGCGCGCGCGATGACCACAGAGGAGCTGGCCCAAAGCACTTCGGATGCCGAGGGGCTGCTCACCATGCTCACCGACCGGATCGACGCACCCTTTCTGGACGGCTGCCCAAAGCTCAGGGCGATCGCCAATTACGCGGTCGGCTTCGACAACATCGATGTCCCGGCCGCTCGCCAAAGGGGGATCCAGGTGGGCAACACGCCCGATGTGCTCACTGGCGCCACCGCCGATCTGACGCTTGCCCTCCTGCTCTCGATCGCCCGGGGGCTCCCGGGGGCCGCGGACATCGTGCGCCGGGGGGACTGGCAGGCCTGGGGCCCGACCTCCTACCTCGGCCACGAGGTCCACGGCGCGACGCTGGGCATCATCGGCCTGGGGCGGATCGGGCGGGCGGTCGCCCAGCGGGCGGCCGGCTTTGAGATGGAGATCCTGCACACCGGGCGGGGTGGGGTGCCGCTGCTGCAACTGCTCGCGCGCTCTGACTTCGTCTCCCTGCACTGCCCCCTCACCCCGGAGACCCGGCACCTGATCGACGCGGCCGCCCTAGCCGAGATGCGGCCCACGGCGTTTTTGATCAACACCGCCCGCGGCCCGATCGTCGACCAGCGGGCGCTGCGCCAGGCGCTGATCGAAGCGCAGATCGCCGGCGCCGCGCTGGACGTCACCGACCCCGAACCGCTGCCGCCCCAGGATCCGCTGTTCCAGGCGCCCAACCTGCTGGTCGTACCCCACATCGGCTCGGCCACCCACGCCACCCGAGAGGCCATGGCCTCGGCGGCGGTCGAGAACCTGCTCGCCGCCCTGGCCGGGGAGCCGATGCCCCACGAGGTGACCTGATGGCGCAGCGGATCGCCGTGGTCGACATCGGATCCAACTCCACCCGGCTGCTGATCGCCGAGCTCGATCACGGTCGCGTCACCGCGGAGCTCGCGCGCCACAGCACCGTGACCCGTCTGGGCGCCGGGGTCGACAAGGACAGGCGTCTGAGCCCCGACGCGATGGAGCGCGTGTTCGCAACGCTGTCGGACTACCGCAAAGAGATCGACCAGCACCAAGGCGCCCGCGGCGTGGCCGTTCTGACCAGCGCCGTGCGCGACTCGGCCAATGGCGCAGACTTCGCCGCCGAGGTCGAGCATCGCTTCGGGCTCACCGCCCACGTCCTCGCCGGCGACCAGGAGGCTCGGCTCACCTTCCTGGGCGCGACCAGCGAGCGCGATCCCGATGACAGCACCCCGACCCTGGTCTTCGACATCGGGGGTGGCTCGACCGAGATGGTGATCGGGGCCGGAACCGAGGTCGCCTTTCACGTCTCCACCCAGGCCGGGGTCGTGCGCCAGACCGAGCGCCACCTCGAGCACGACCCGCCCCCGGAGGCCGAGCAGCGCGAGCTGTCAGACGACGTGAGCCAGATCCTCGCCGACGCCGTTCCTCAAGCCCAGCGCCGGGCGGTCACGCGCGCGATCGCCGTCGCCGGCACCGCCACCTCCCTGGCCGCCATCGCCCAGGATCTCGATCCCTATGACCCCCAACGAGTCCACGGCTACCGACTGGACCGGGCCGAGTGCGAGCGGATCCTGGCCCGCCTGGCGGCGATGCCCGTGGAGCAGCGGCGCGAGGTGGCCGGGCTGCATCCCGATCGGGCCCCGACGATCGTCGCCGGCGTGCTGATCTTCCTCGCCGTCCTGGGCCTGTTCGGTCTTCACGAGGTCGAGGTATCCGAGCACGACATCCTGCGCGGAGCGGCCCTCGGATTGAGCTAAACCAAACTGGACGAATGTTCTATTGCTGCCCAAACCTAATCCGAGGAGCATGACTGAGGTGTGCGGGACATAGACGTACCACACCCCACATAGGTCCGGGCGAAGCCGCAGATATCGGCGCCTCCCCTCGTCCGGACCACGTAATCGGTCCTATCAGGCACGTACCCTGCCCGTCCCGATTGGGCCAAACCTGGATCGGAATCCGCCCGTCCCGTGCGGGCGGTTTTCGCCTGAGCCGTCGCCTTGGGCCCAGGCCAGGTGGGGCTCAGGCCAGGCGGGGGCTCAGGCCAGGCTGGGGCTCAGGCCAGGTTGGCGCGCCGGGGGTAGGCGACGCTTGGATCCGTGAGCACGTTGACCAGGGCCGGGCGGCCGGCGCCGAAAGCGCGCTCGAGTGCGGGGCGCAGCTCGCCGGGCGTGCGGACCAGCTCTCCGTGGCAGCCCAGCGCCTCGGCGACCTGGTCATAGCGGGTCTCGGGCCGCAGGTCGGCGGCGACCGAGTAGCCGTACAGGTTCTCCATCGGGTGCTTCTCGAGCGCCCAGATTCCGTTGTTGCCGACCACCCCGACCACGGCCACGCCGTGGCGGGCCAGGGTGTCGAACTCCATCCCCGAGAAGCCGAAGGCACCATCGCCGAGCAGGAGGACGACCTGGCGGTCGGGATGGCCGAGCTTGGCGGCCAGCGCGAAGCCCGGACCGGAGCCCAGACACCCGAACGGCCCCGGGTCAAGCCAGCAACCCGGCTGATAGGAGTCGACCACGCGCCCGGCGTAGGAGACGAAGTCCCCGCCGTCGCCGATCACGATCGCGTCGCGGTCAAGCATCTGGGCCAGCTCGCCGTAGATCCGCATCGGGTGCAGAGGCGCCCGCGAGTCGGCCAGCTCCCCCGCCTCGGCCCCGCGCTTCTCGTCCTCGATCGCGCGCAGCGACGCCAGCCACGCGTCCCGGGCGGCGCGGCGGGAGTCCGACGAGGCCGCCGCGAGCAGAGCATCGAGCGTGGCCGGCAGTGCCCCGTAGAGCTCAGCCGCCACCGCGCGGGGATGGGCCCGCTCAGACGGCGCGACGTCGATCGCGATCACCTCAGCCTCCGGGGCGAAGGCGGCGCCGAAGCCGAGCCGGAAGTCGAGCGGCACACCGATCACCAGCGCCACGTCGGCCTCGCCCAGTCCCGCGCTACGGGCCCGGGCGAAGGCCAGCTCGTGGTCGGCGGCCAGGCAGCCGCGTCCCAGGCCGTTGAGGAAGACCGGGAGGCGCAGTTCCTCGGCCAGCGCCCGCAGGGCCTCCTCGCCCCGGCCCCAGTACAGGTTGGTGCCGGCCAGGACCACCGGGCGCTCTGCCTCGCGCAGCAGGACCGCCGCCCTCTCGAGCTCGCGGACGTCCGCCCCGGGCCCGAGGCACGGCTCGGGCAGCGCCTCGGCGACGGCGGGGACATCCGCCTCCATGAACACGTGGTCGAGCGGAAAATCCACGAAGGTGGGTCCCGAGTGGGGCTCGAGCGCCTCGCGCATCGCGCGGTGTAGGAGGGCGGGGATGTCAGCCGTGGAAGCGGCGGTGGCGGCGAACTTGACCAGCGGGGACACGAACGGGACGTGGTCGAGCTCCTGAAGCGAGCCCTGGCCCCAGCGGAAGGCGGGCGCCCGGCCCGCTAGGACCAGCACCGGCGAGTGGTTCTCGTGCGCGGAGGCGATCGCGCTCATGCCGTTGGTCACCCCCGGGCCGGCGGTCAGCGCACACACGCCGAGCGTGCGGGTCACCTTGGCCCAACCCTCCGCGGCGAAGGCGGCGGTCTGCTCGTGGCGGACATCGACGATGTCGATCCCCTCCGCGCGGCAACCGTCGTAGATCGAGAACAGGTGCCCGCCCGAGAGCGTGAACAGCTTGCTCACGCCCTGGGCCTTGAGCGCCCGGGCGATCAGGCGCCCGCCGTGCCGGGGGTCGGTATCGGTGGCCATCGCGGGGACGCTAACAGCGCACGCGTCAGGACTGCAGCCGCAGCGCGTTGATGATCGCGCCGCTGAGGATGATCAGGCCCAGCACGTAGAACCAGCCGAGCATGATCAGCACGAACACGATCGTGGTCCCGAAGCGAGCGATGGTCGAGATGCTCGAGAGGTAGAGCGGAAACCCGTAGTCGATGACGACAATGGCCAGGGTCGCCCCCAGCGTGCCCGGCCACACGGCGCGCCACGGCACGCTCCGGTTGGGGACACGCAGGTAGATGACGGTCAGGCAACCGAAGAGCAGCAGGACGCCGAGGGCCAGCGAGCCCCCGTAGACGAACCCGGCGACGTGGGCCAGGTCGAAGGGCAAATCGGCGACGCCAGACCGGAGGATGGTCTGCGCGGTGGGTACCACGACCGTGGCGATCATGAAGATCAGGACGACGATCAGCATCGAGAGGCCAAAGCGCTTCTGCTCGAGCCACTTGCGCGACGGCGTGCTGTAGATGCGGCCGAAGGCGGTGTCGAGCGCCCCCCAGAACGAGGAGCCCAGCCACAGGCTGGCGATCAGCGCCAGGACGCCGGTGCTGGTGGTCGAGTTGGTGATCTCAGCGAGCAGCGAATTGAGCGTGGGCTCGGCCGTGCCCGGGAAGACCTCGCGCAGATCGTTGGCGACACTGTGCTCGATCGCGTGACTGGACAGCACCTGTCCGGCGATGAACAGGCCCAGCAGCGCGATCGGGATGACCCCCAGGAGCATGTTGTAAGCGACCATCGCCGCCTGGCCGGTGATGTTGGCGTCCTCGGCGACGCGCCAGAATCGGCGCAGAGACCCGGCGACGCGCGAGCGCGTCCTCAATCGGACACCGGAGCCGCTCCCGCGCGCCCGCGTGCGCCTCGTCCTGACCGCATGTACGGCGCCCACAGCTGCACGCCGGTCTGCTTGCCTCGGACTGCCACCTCGTGGCGCCGCTCGCGCTCGTCCAGTCCCTCGGCCATGAGGTTGAAGGACTGCGCGAGCAGGTGCTGGGCCCAGACCACGGTGTAGGAGTTGCGGCGAGCGATCGCCCGGACGGCCCGGTCGACGGGATCGATCATGCGCACATTCTGTCAGCGCGCGGCGGGGACTTCTCGGCTGCGCTCAGCCGACGGGGGCGAGCGGACGCGCGAAGCTCGCCCGGTCCTGCCGCAGAGCCGCGGCGGCGAGCAGGGCGGAGTCGCCCGCCGACCAGCGGCGCCCGACCCGGAAGGCCGGCAGCTCTCCCACCTGGCGGGCCCGCAGGCCGTGCGCGGTGGCGGCCAGGGTAGCGTCGCGCGTGGTGTCCCCGGCGGCGTGCAGGCAGGCCCGGAGCGAGATTCCGGCCGCGGCCGCCGCCTCCGCCAGGGTCTCGGGATCCTCGAGGTCAAAGCCGCCGCAGAACGCCAGGCGGCTGGCGGCGAGCGCAAAGCGGGCCCCGGCTCCCTGCTCGGCGGCGAAGGCGGTCGCGCGCAGGGCGCAGGGCGAGGGCGCCGGGAAGCGATCGGGCCAAACCAGGGGGAGGCGCAGAGCGCGGGCTCGCCGCTCAGCCCGCTCGCGCAGCTCGTCGAGCGCCTCGATGCTGAGCGCGCCGTGCACAGACGCCGCCGCGACCGGAATCCACTCCACGTCGCCGAGGGTTCGCTCGATCTGCTCGGCGGTCAGGTACGACAGCGGGCAGCCGGGATCGAAATAGAAGGCCGGACGCGTATCGCGGGTGGGCCGCGAGCGATCGTCGCGACAGTCTTTCAGCTGGATCAGTTCGCCCATTGGGAGCCTGAAACGAGCGGCCGCCGACAAACTGGCGCAAACTGCCCCCGACGGCCGATTTATCCGTTATCCTGAATATCGGTAATTGGGATCGTCCAAACCAGGGGGGGTTATTCCATTCCACCCATACCACCACCCAAGCGACATCCATACGATCAGTGGTCTCCCGACGCCCGAGCGCTTGATCTCGTCGGCGACAAATGGACGCTGCTGATCATCCGTGACCTGATTTCAGGCCCCCGGCGATTCGTAGAACTGCAGCGTGTGCTGCCCGGGATCTCGACCGAGCAGTTGCGCTCGCGCCTGAATCGGATGGTGGCCGACGGCATGCTGACCCGTAAGCGCTACCGTGAGGTCCCGCCGCGCGTCGACTATGAGCTCACCGAGCGAGCGCAGGAGTTGGCCCCGATCCTCGGCGAGCTCGCTCGATGGGGATATGAGTGGGCCTGGGGTCCACCCCGTCCTTCCGAGAGCGTGGACCTGGGGGCGATCTTCCGTCTGATTCCCGGGCTGATCGAGCCGGGCTCGACGGCCTCGGGGACGGTCACGCTGACCGTCAGCGACGGTCGGAGCGGTGGGCCGATGGACTATCGGGTCACCCTCGGCCGCGACACGGTCACGATCACCGAGTCAGGCGAGGGGCGCGCCGACGCCGCCGTGAGCGGAAGCGCTCAGGCGTGGGTCGTCGCCCTGTCACCGGCCGGCGATCGCGGAGGCCTGCGCCACAGCGGTAACCGCAAGCTCGCCGCCGAGCTGATCGATCGCTTCGCGCTCGCCGCCGCTGAGGCCGCCGTGACGGCGGCCAGCATCCCGTCGGCGTAGTCCCGCTCGCTTCAGACCAAGCCCGGAGCTCGGCCGGACGCGGGTCCGGTCACGTCTTCTACTTCTTGGAGTAGGTCCTGGCGTTGACGTGCGGGAAGCGGCTGGGGTTGTTCTGCCCGAGCAGGCCCGAGACCGCCGGCGCGACCCAGCACGCCTGCTGGCCCTGCATGAACTGCGTCGGCGCACCCTTGGCCGGCTGCTCGCCGTTACCCGGCGCTCCGGTGTTGTTGCAGTCCCAGGCCGGCAGCGCGAAGCTGCCGGGGTATTTGCCGCCGGCCGAGAACGAGCGCGCGTCGGCCAGCCACAGCGGCGGCGGATAGTCGTTGCCGCGGTTGTTGGCGTCGCGGTTGGCGGCGATGGACAAGGTCTCGGCCCCGATCGGACCGAACTGGCGCAGATAGTGCCCGGTGCCGTTGCCGCCGAACGTGGTCGTGGTGGCTGCGAGGCCGGCCGCGCCGTTGGAGATGAAGTCCGAGATCAGTTGCTGGTGCAGCGAGAGCCAGGTCAGGACGGGGTTGAGCTGCCCGAGGAATGGACCCAGCGAGGCGAGCAGCGGGGTCGTCCCGCGCAGCGTGTCGCGGACCGCCGGCAGACCGGTCTTGGAGACGGTGATGAGCGGGCCCAGGTGGTAGAAGAACGAGCGCAGATAGGGCGCCAGCTGGCGGACCGCGGTCAACGTCGGCTTGAGCTGCTGGGCGACCGGCACGAGCTCCTTGATGAGCGGATCGGTGTTCTGCGCGAAGCTCTGCAGTCGCGTCATCGTCGCCTTGGTCTCGTTGAGGAAGGTCGGGAAGACGTGGAAGGTGGCGGCGATCGAATTGGCGTTGGCCGCGGTGGTGGCGAAGGTGGTCTCGCCGGTGGTGATGAGACTGCGCAGGGCCGACTGGCTGTGATTGAGGGCGGCGAACACGGTGCCGCCGTTGCGCAGGACGTTGACCACCGCGGTGTGCTGGACATCGAGGATCTGCAACAGGTTGGTGGCGTCGGCGGCGAAGGCGGGGAGGTTGCCGATCACGTTGGACAAGTTCTGATCGTTGCCCTGGACAACGACCGCGAGCCTCTGCTGCCACTGCCGGAAGGCGGCCCGGGTACGCGGATCCAGCGCGTTGAAAATCTGGTCAAGCTGGACCGCGGGCTGGACGTTCGCGCGCGCGAGTAGGGCGCCGTCGCGGAGCATCGGGCTGTGCGGCGTTCCTGGTGTGAGCTGCACGTAGGTCTCGCCCAGGATCGTCTTCTGGCGCAGGATCGCCCGCGAGTCCTTGTGGATGGGCGCGAACGAGTTGTTCATCTGGATCGTCGCCACCGTGCGGTTGCCCTGGGGATCGAGCGACTTGGCGATCACCTTGCCCACCGACACCCCGGCGATGCGGACATCGGCTTGGTCAGCGAGCTGGCTGGCGTCCGTGAAGGCGACCTGGAAGCGGTAGCCCTGCGCGTTGAAGGGGATCGTGCCGCCGAAGGACAGCCACAGGAACAGCAGCAGGCCCACGCACGAGAGCGCGAACAGCACCATGCTGAAGATCTTGGTGACTGAGGGGGAGCCGGTTTCCATTAGGGCTTGGCGGTCGAGGGACGGGGGGCGGAGGGCGCGCTGCCGAGGGCGCCGGTCGAGCTCGAGGAGCTGTGCTTGGCCAGGCCGCCGGGGAGTCCGGGGAGACCGCCGCCGCCGGCCTTCGACGCGGGCGGACACAGGCCGGCGTTGGTGAGGATCGGGGTCAGGTTGAGGAGCAGCGACGAGCCGGTGACGCCCGCGGCGATCTGGCTCAGAGCGGCACAGCTGGCCTGCAGGAACAGCGGCCGGTAGGTGCCGTTGGCGTCCTGGATCGAGAACAGGGAGCGGGCGTTGTGGTCAAGCCAGGCCAGCCACCACAGGTAGCCGTGCTGATCGGGGCCGGTCGGGTAATAGCCGAGCATGTTGAACAGGCGGTTGAGGACGTGGAAGGTGCCGGTGATGCCTGGGGTCGCCTTGGCCAGGTTGATCGAGGCGGGCTTGAGCGAGCGCACCAGCGGGCGGGCGGCGACGACGAAGGGCCGGATCTGGTTACGGACGATCGGGGTGCTCGGCTTGGCCAGGGCGGCCAGCGCCGCGTTGGCGGCCGGCAGCGCCCGCACCGCCGGAAGCAGGTTGCTCGAGGTCGGCCCGAGCAGCCTGGCAAACACGGTGACCTTCTGAAGGGTGGCGGTCGTCTGGCTGAGCGTCGGGGGCAGATCGACCAGGGCGCGGCTGATGTTGCCGTTCTCGGAGGCGAAGGCCCGGAAGACCTTGGCGCTCGAGTCCACCAGCGAGACAATCTGGCCCTGCTTGGTGGCCAGGGCGGTGTTGAGCCGCTGCAGTGAGTTGACGAGATGGCGCAGATCGGTGCCGCGCACGGCGACCGCCCGGTTGACTCGGGCCAGATCGCGGTGGGTGGGCTCAAAGCGCATGAAGACCTGGGCGAGCTCGGAGCCACCCTGGCCCTTCAGCCCCTGACCGGCGCCGTTGACGAGCAGCGCCAGGTAGCTGCGCGTGTCCCCATCCAGCGCGCTCAGGATCTCGTCGACGTTGACGTCCGGGTTGGTGTTGCCGACCGGCAGCGTCCACCCCGGCGTGGCCACCGGCGCGGGCTTGGCGCCGGGCTGCAGCTCGATGAACATGTCCTTGAGCCCGGTCTTGGGGCGCAGCAGCGCGGTGGCGTTGGTGTGGATCAGATGCTTGTACTTGTCCTCGATCTGCATCTGCACGACGGCCTTGCCGTTGCGGAGGGTGACCCCGCCGATCTCACCGATCTGGACCCCGGAGACGCGGACCGACTGACCCTGACCGGGGGTCACGGCCTGGGCGGTCGAGAACTCGGCGTTGAGCGTGAACGGCGTCGACTGGATGAAGGGGAAGCGGAAGCGCTCGTGGTTGAGGATGTAGCCGGCGACCACGACCGAGAGCAGCAGCAGCACGAGGATCGCGGCGAAGTCGACGGCGTGGGTCTTGATCGCGCGTTTCACTTCGGGATCCCGGGGATGAGGCGGAGCTTGAGACCGTCGGCCTTGGCGCTGCTGCGGACCAGCTTCAGGGCCGCCGCGGCGGCCTGCTTGCGCTGCAGCGGCAGGGGGGGCAGCGGAATCGGGAGCGGAGGCAGCGGGCCGCCGCCGCCCACCGGGCCGCCGCCGGCGGGCTTGATCGCCCCGCCGGTCGGCGCCGACAGGTCGGTGATGGCCCGCTGGGTCTCGCAGGGCACGTTCTCGACGTAGGGTGGGCGCTTGCCGCCGGGGGGCAGCTGCGGCTGGGCTGAGGTCAGCGGCGCCAGCGACTGGCCGAACATGCCCGGGGACAGCGAATAGGTCAGGGTGCCGCCGAGCCCGAGGATGCGGACGTAGGGCCCGTTGGCGTCAAAGACGCGCGACTCACCGGCCAGGCCGGGTAGGAAGTCGACGCCCTCGATGTAGGCCTGCCGCGGCGGGACCCCATCCGACGCGTTGAAGTGCGAGTCTGGGACGGTCAGGTGCGTCCACGGAATGATCTCGTTGGTCACACAGCTCGAAGCGGGCCGGACCTCGTTCTTGAACAGCGGGATCGACTCTTTGGTCAGCTGGGCCAGGGCGGGCACGGTCGGGCGCAGGTCGTGGGTGAGCCCGCGCAGCTCGGCAGGCTGGACGAGGCGCCGCAGCTGGGTGATGAAGGGCAGGCTGACGTCGACCGTGGGGCCGGTGGACCTCACGCCGGGCACGAAGTCCTTGGCCAGCTGCTCCAAGGGCGGGAAGGCCGCGTTGAGCGCGTTGAAGGCCGGGAGCGCGGCCGACAGCGTCCGCGGAAGCTCGCGGATCGTGTTCTCGAGGTTTACGTTCTGGCGGGCGAAGGCGTTGGCGGTGGTGTTGAAGTCGGTGACCAGGCTCTTGAGGTGCTGGGGGTGGGTATCCAGCGCCCCCGCCACCGAGCCCGAGGTGGCGATGTAGTTGGAGAGGTCGTGGGGCTGGATGCCGAGGAAGTCGTGGGCGACCAGCGAGGAGTACTCATAGGCGGGCAGGAAGTACTTGACCGCGCGGTTGTAGGACTTGCCGCTGGTCACCACCGCCTTGCCGTACTGCTGGAGCAGGATCTGGAGGTTCTGACGGGTGTTGGCCTGCAGGCCGGTCAGCACCTGATCGAGCTGGACGGGCTCGACGCCCTGCTGGATCGGGAAGGTGTGGCCGTCGCGGGCGACCGGCGCCGAGGGCGTGCCGGGGAACAGATCCACGAAGAAGTTGCCCTCCAGGAAGATCCGGGGCCGGATCGCGAAGGTGGCGTCGCTGTGGACCGGCAGGCCCGAGTTGTCGATCGTCATCGTCACCTCGGCCGCCTGGCAGGCGTTGGCGGTCGTGGAGACCGACTTGCACCCCGGCTCGGTGCTGACGCTGGTCACCTTGCCGACGTTGACCCCGGCGATCCGGACCAGGGAGTCCGGCTGGACGCCGTTGGCGTTGGAGAACACCGCGTGGAGCGTGTACGGGTTGGCGAACGGGTTGGCGAACTTGGTGTAGGCCAGGTACGAGAAGACGATGATCGCGACGATGCCGACCGCGCCGGCGACGAACTTGGGGAATCCCTTCCGGCGGCGGCCCTTGCGGCGTCTCATGGGTTGCTCGGGTTGAAGGCGGGAAGCGGACCGGTGGTCGGAGCGCGCGTGAAGGTCTCGCCGGCCGGGACGTGAGCGCGCCCGGCGAAGGTCGGGCCCTGGTTGCCGGGGGTGTGGATGTCAGTGGCCAAGTTGCGGCCCTGGGGGTCGAAGTGGTTGAGCTTCAGGGGGTAGCCCCGCTGGCCGGTCTCGCAGTCGGCCGCACCGGTGGTTGAGACCGCCGCGCCGTAGGGCTGGGCGTGCAGGAACTCGTTGGCGCCGGTCGTCAGCGAGTCGCTGCCGCCGCCGCCGTTGACCGGGGCGGTCGCCCCGGCCTGGGCGACGTTGTTGGGCTGCCCCGAGTTGGCGGTGTTGATCAGGGCCCGCTGGGCGAAGCCGAAGTTGGTCTGCTCGGACAGGTGCTCGGACAGGTAGGTCCAGAAGTAGTTCCAACCGTCGCACACGGTCTGAACGGGACCCAGGTACTTGATCACCGGGTTGAGGATGTGCGAGGTGTCGGTCAGGGCGTTGATGGCCATGTTCGTGCCCGGCGCCTGAGCCAGGTTCTTGAGCGCGCCCATCACCCGTTGCAGGTTGGCATTCAGCGACGGGGTCCGCGCCAGTGTCGTGGTGCCGACCTCGATCGCAGGATTGATGTCGGGCAGCGCGGCCTTGAGCTCGGCCGTGGCCGGGGCGAGGTTGTGGGCGAGGGTGGTCAGGTCGACCAGGAAGGGCTGCTGAACCTTGAGCGATTGGGTCGACACCGCTTCGGTCGACGGCGACTGGCGGATCGTCGCCTCCAGCGCGTTGGGGTCGCGGGAGATCGCCTCGAAGGTCGTGGCCATATCGGTGAACAGCCGGGCGTTGGTCTGAGCGACCGGCGCCACAGTACCCATGAAGCCCTCGAGCGAGGTGAAGAAGCGCGTCAGCTGACTGCTCGGGTTGGCCAGGTAGGCGGCGACCGGGGTCAGGTGCTGGAACAGGCGCGGGAGTGCGGCGAAGGTGTCGTTCAGGGCCGAGCCGCGGCCCGCGAGCACATCCCCAAAGCCGACCAGGTTCTTGTCGATCGCCGTACGCGTCTTGGCATCGAAGAGCTGATTGACGTCCTCGAACTGGACCGGGACGCTCGTGTGGTTGATCTTCATGGTGCCGCCGTCGGCGTACATCTTGTGCGCGGTGCCGGTGCTCAGGTCCACGAACTTGAGGCCGAGGACCGAGCGGGGGCGGATCGAGACCGTCGAGTCGAGCGGGACGTTGCCGTGGCCCTGATTGAGCTGGAGGGTGAGCTGGGCGCCGATCTGGCCGGAGGGCAGCTGGATCGGCTTCAACGCTGACACGAGCCCGATCCGGAAGCCGCCCTGGCGGACCTCGTTGCCGGCCACCAGGTCAGAGCCCGAGGCGATGTCGACCTTGAGCTGCTTGGTGGGCACGAAGGGGAGGCCGTTGTTGGCGTTGTAGGCCAAGAACACGGCGACCATGATCACCAGCACCGTCATCGCCCCGACCAGGACGGGGTTGGCGAGCGCGGATTGCTGGTTGCGTCTCATCGGGCGGTCACGGAGCCAGGAGGTAATTGAGCAGGGCCTGGGCGGAACTGGTGGAGGGCGTCGACGGGGCCGAGCTCGCCGCGGCGGCCGCCTTGGGGGCGGTGCTCGTGCCGGTTCCGGTGACGATCTGGCCGATCGTCTTGCCGGCGTTGGTGGCCGGGCCGGAGCCAGCCGTGCCCGCCGGAGAGGCGGTAGTCGGGGTCGAGCTCGCCGCGGAGCTCGTGGTCGGCGCCGTCGATGTGGTGCCCTTCGAGTTGGCCTGAGCCAGGGCCTTGTTCTGGGCGAAGACGTCGGCGGCGGTGAGCTTGGCGGCGCTGGTCGCCGCACCCGGCTTGCCGGGGGGCGCGCCCCCCGGGTCGGGCACCGGGGCGCCCGGGTTGGAGGGGTCGGTGGTGGTGACCCCCGGCTGGTTGGGACCCAGGAACGAGTAGCACTGGCGATAGCTGGGGCCGTACTGCTTGAGCGCCAGCGCGATCGTGGCCGGCGTCGCGTAGGGCGAGCACATCTTGTTGAAGAAGGCGTCGACGGCGAGGACGTGCCCGTTGGGACCGAAGGTGTTGATGGCCAGGGCCTGATTGAAGACGTAGCCGAGCAGCGCCTGGAGCCCGGTAAAGCCCTTGCCGCCCGGGCTGCGGGGGTCGGGCTCGACGGCCCGGCTCTGGTTATCGAGGTCACGCAGGACGATGGCCAGGTTGTTGGCCAGCTCGGGCGTCGGCTGGGCGAAACGGTTGAGGTCGGCGACGGTGGGGGCGGCGGCGATGACGGCGGACTTGCCGGTCACCGAGGCGCGGCCGAGGGAACGGATCGCGGGCCGCGAGGAGTGCGAGAAGCCCGGCAGATCGGTGAAGAAGCGGTGCAGCTGGGTGGCGGCGCCGTTGAGGTTGTTGAGTACCGGCGTGTTGGCGGTCGCCGTGGCGCCCAGCTTGGCCATCGCCGGGCGCAGCTGCTCGAGCGTGGCCGGGAGATTGTGGAAGGTGCCGCGGAGGTTGTTGTCCTGGGTGGCGGTGGCGGTGGCGGCCCGGTTGGCCTCGGTGATGAAGCGATTGACGTTGGTCGAGTTGTTGGCCAGCGCGCTGACCACCGTGTTGGAGTCCCGAGTCAGGTTCTGCAGCGTGGTCGCGTCGTTGGCGAGCAGGTTCAGGAGACGGTCGGTCTGATCCAAGGCCGGCACGGCGCGGTGCAACGCGTCCTGAAGATCACCCGAGCGGGCGGCGGCGGCGGCACCGAGCTCGTTGATGATCAGCGTGAAGCGCTGGCGGTAGGGCAGGCGCATGACGTTCTGGACGAGATCGCCCGAGATCGTCGACTGGGTATGGGTTACCGGGATCGTGCCGCCCGGCTTGAGGACCGGTCCCGAGGTGCCGGGATTGCAGTCGATGAAGTACTCGCCGATCAGCGACTGCGGCCGGGACTGGCAGGTGGCGTTGGTGTGGAAGGAGCCGAAGCCGCCCTGGTTGACGGTGACCGTGACCACGGCGTGCAGCGACTTCTGATCGAGGTCGATCGACTTGATCGTCCCCGCGGGAACACCCGCGACCTTGAACTCGGCCCCGGTGACCAGGCCGAAGGCGTTGTCGATCTCGATCTTGTAGGTGCCATTGGCGTTGCCGTTGGAGGCACCCCCGGCTATGACCACGAACCCGACGGCGGCGAGCACGATCACGGCGGAAAGGAGGATCCGTTTCATTTCCCGGTCGGAACCTGGCTCGGGGTGCAGGGGTAGCCGCTCTCGGGGTAGAAGACCGCCCCGCGCTCTTGCGAGCCCGGGCAGCGGTCGCCCTGGCCGGTGGTGAGCAGGCCCTGGGTGCCCGGGATGCCAAAGGCGAGGGCCTGGCGCAGCGGGAAGAGCGCCGGGTTGGTCAGCAGCCCCCCGTTGTCGAACAGGTTGAGCGCGCCGTTGGAGATCGAGCCGATGCCCACGGTTGGGGCAACGCGGCTGACGCCGCCGTTGGCGTCGATAGTGCCGGGATGCGTGAAGCCCTCAAACCAGCCGGTCAGGTCGACGGCGTAGGGGCGGGCGACCGCCAGCTCGGGGGTCGAGGCGTTGAGCGCGGTGACCGACTGCGGGAAGGCGCCGGGCCGGGTCTTGCCGTTGACGGTCGTGTTGCGGACGGCGGCGGCGGCGAGCGGGACGCCGAGCCGGGTCAGCTCGATCAGGTCGTTGTTGGTCCCCGGACGACTGATGATGTTCGACAGGTCGCGCACCGTGGGCACCGAGTCCTGGGCCAGCGGGCGCAGCTGCACGAGCAGTTTCTGGAGCTTGGGGGCCACGGGCTTGGAGACGTTGACCAGCGGCGTGAGGTCGTTCAGCGCCGTGCGGAGGTTGACGAACGTCGTGTCGGCCATGCGCATGAAGCCGGGCAGCTGCCGCAGCGACGAAGCCAGGTTGACGCGCTGGGAGGCGAGCGCCGCGGTGGTGGTCGAGAGGTGCTGGATCAGCCCGCTGAGGTCGCTGGAGCGTTGGGCGAGATCGCTGACCAGGTGCCCGGTCTTGACCACGAAGTTGGTGAACTGGCCGGTGTTGCGGTCGATCTCGTTGAACAAGGTGCTGCTCGAGGCGATCGCCGGGTTGAGGTAGGCAAAGGCGGCCTGGGCGGTCTTGCCATAGCCCTTGTACTGCGCGGCCGAACCGAGGAACACGTTCTGAAGGCCCCGGCGGGTCGGCCCGTTGAGCGTGTTGAAGAGCTGGTCGAGGTCGACCTCGCTGGTCGTGCTCTGGGCGCCGATGACCCCGTTGTTGGGGATCTTGGGCGAGGCCGGCGATCCGACCTGCAGGCTCACGTAACGGCTGGCGATTCCCGACAGCGACAGTTCCCGCACCGTGGCCTGGGTGCCCTGGCGCAGGGGGGTGTAGGCCGGGTTGGTGATCGACAGGGTCAGCTGGGCATCGCCGGTCGGTGTCAACGCGATCTTGGAGACGGTGCCGATCTGGTTGCCCGACACCTCGACCAGGTCGCCCTGGACGATCTGGCTCGCGTTCTGGAAGGTCGCGCGCACCAGGTAGCTGCTCCCGCTCGAGAGCAGGATCACCACGACGGCGACGAGCGCTACCGCGATCGCCGCCAGCGCGGCGACTCGGCCGATCAGACTTGAGTTCCGCACCGTCTCGTCCTACGCAATCGATCTCCTCCCGCGCACGACTCGTTCGGACCCGGGAGAGTCGTCACGATTCCGGCGCGAATCTGGCGCGAAGCTAGCAAGGTGTCCGATGCACTGTCAATTGGGAACCGATCCCACCGGCCCTGGAGCAAGGGGGATTTCGCACCCTCAGGCGGCCGCTTGGCGAGCGCCGGAGCAGGCGCTAGCGTCTGGGCTCCCCGCCCGGGTGGTGGAATTTGGTCAGACACGGTCGCCTTAAGAGCGACTGCCCTTTGTGGCGTGAGGGTTCGAGTCCCTCCCCGGGTATTCCCGAAACGGCCGCAAAAGCGCTCTTGGGCGGGCGCCGACATCCGAGTCGTCGTCCTCATCAGACGCCCATCCTTACGCACTCGCGCAACTTTTGCGCTGCTACCGTGTCCGAGGCTGTCGAAAGGGAGTTTCGCCACCGCGCCGGATGGAAGTTTCCGCACTCAAATACTCCGGGGGGATCGGCCTCCACGGGCGCCCCACTCTGCTCAGACTCCAGTCTGACGAGCGCCTGATCGCGTACCTGCGCAAGGGCAACACCGCGGCCTTCGAAGTGCTCGTCGCGCGTTACGAAACCCGGATGCTGGCCTTCTGCCGCCACCTGCTCGGCTCTCGCGAGGACGCCGAGGACGTGCTCCAGGAGGTGATGGCGGCCGCCTTCAACGCGATCGTGGCCGACGAGCGTCCGATCAACGTCCGTCCCTGGCTCTACCGGATCGCCCGCAACCGCAGCCTCAACCATCTGCGGCGCGCCCGGGCGATCGGCGTCGACTCGATGGACACCCACTTCTCCGAGCACGGCGCCAGCACCGCTGACAAGGTCCACGAGCGCGAGGCGTTCCGGCTCTTGGTCGGAGACATTCACGAGCTCCCCGAAACGCAGAAGACCGCGCTCGTGCTGCGGGAGATGGACGCCCTCTCCTACGAGCAGATCGCCGAGGCGATGGAGACCACCGTGTCGAGCGTGAAGTCATTGCTCGTCCGCGCGCGGGTGTCCCTGGCCGAAGCCGCCGAGGCCCGCGTGCTGAGCTGCGATGAGGTCCGGATCGAGCTCGGCGAAGTCGCCGAGGGACTGCGCCGCCGCCCCAGTCCGCTGGTCCGCCGGCACCTGCGCAGCTGCGACCGCTGCACGATCTTCCGCACCCAGCTCAAGCACACCAACAAGGCCCTCGCCGCGCTGATGCCGATCGGACCGATGATCATCCTCAAGAAGCTGGCCATCTTCCACCTTGGCCACTCGGCGGCCGGTGGCTCGGGTGCCACCGCGGCCGGGTCGGGTGCCGCCGGGGCCGGCGCGATGGCGGGCGGGGGTGCCGTAGCCGGCTCGTCGCTCGCCGCCTCCAGCAGCTTCGTGTCCGCCGGGCTGGGCGCGCTCGCCACCAAGGCCGCCGCCGGTCTCGCCGCCGCGGCGATCGTGACCGCCGGCGCCGTCGAGGCCAACCACGCCCCAGTCAGCCGCCTTGACCACACGACGGTGGCCGCGGTCTCACCGAGCTCCGCCGCATCGGCGCAACCGGCGGCCGTACGCCCGATCGACTCCTACACGCAGCGGCGCTCGAGCGACGCCGGCCGGGTCCCCCACGACCGGGTGACCGCGGCCGCCAAGGGTGCCGCCGCTGCCAAGGCCGCCGCGGCCGCCAAGGGTGCCGCCGCTGCCAAGGCCGCCGCCGCCGCCC
>JBPCIY010000091.1:0-18516 GCA_051005855.1 Solirubrobacteraceae bacterium
GCTTCGCGAGGCCGCGACCGTCCGGGTGGGCGGGATCGAGATCGGGGACCGCGGGACCGCGATCGTGACCGTGGGCCGCGCGACCGCGATCGTGACCGGGACCGAGATCGAGGCCGGGTGCGCGACCGCGACCCCGACCGCCCGCGCTCCTGAGCCCGGCGCTCTACCCGCAGTGCGCGAACGACACCGCCTGACGACGCTCGAGTCAGGCGTCCGGATCGTGACGGAGGCGATGCCCTCCGTCCGGTCCGTGTCACTCGGGTTCTGGGTTGGCACCGGCTCCCGACACGAGTCCGACGATCAGGCGGGACTCTCGCACCTGCTCGAGCACCTGCTGTTCAAGGGGACCGCCAAGTACCGCTCACTCGAGATCGACCAGATCTTCGACGGCATGGGCGCCGAGCTCAACGCCGGCACCGGCAAGGAGACGACGTCGGTGTTCGCCCGCGTGATCGACGTGCACCTCGCCGACGCGTTCGACGTGATGGCCGACATGGTGTTCCGCCCCTCGCTCGATGACGTGGACTCCGAGCGCGAAGTGATCCTCGAGGAGATCGCGATGTACGAGGACGATCCCCAGGAGAAGATCTTCGACTTGCTCGGCGAGGCGACGTTCGGGGATGACCCGCTCGGCCGCGCGATCATCGGCAGCGCGGAGGTGATCTCGGGCACGCCGGTCGCGGACATCGCTCGCTTCCACACGGCTCGCTACACCCCCGCCGGCATCGTCATCGCCGCCGCCGGCGCCGTCGACCACGACGCGCTCGTGGCGCTCGCCGCCGAGCGCGTTCCCGCCACGGCCGGGCTCGCCGCGGCGGGCGCGAGCTCGACCCCGTTGCCCGGCGCCCCCCGACGGCGCTTCGAGCGCAAGGACACCGAGCAGTTCCACGTCTGCCTCGGCGGTACGGGCATCTCGCGCCACGATGACCGGCGCTTCGCGCTGCGGGTGCTCGACAACGTCTTTGGCGGCACCTCCTCGTCACGGCTGTTCCAGGAGGTCCGGGAGCGTCGCGGCCTCGCCTACTCGGTCTACTCGTTCACCAGCGCCTACCACGACACCGGCCAGGTCGGGCTCTACGTGGGCACGCGCGCCGAGAACCTCGTGCAGGCGCTGTCAGTCGTAGGCTCAGAGCTCACGCGCTGCCGGCAGGATCCGGCGACCGAGGACGAGCTCGCCCGCGCCAAGGAGAACCTCAAGGGACGCGTGGTGCTGGCGCTCGAGTCGACGGGCGCGCGGATGAACCGGCTCGGGTCCGAGGTTCTCGCCGGCGACCCGTTGATTGCGATCGACGAGGTGGTGGCGCGGATCGACGCGGTCTCCCACCAGGACCTGGTCGAGCTGACGGAGGAGCTGTGGGCCCCCGAGCGGCTGTCGGCGGCCGGGATCGGGCCCGACCAGGCTCGTTTTGAGGAGGCCCTCAGCGGGGTCGCGCCCGCACTCGCGGAGACCGCATAGTGTCGGAGGGGCCCCCCGTAGTGTCGGAGGGACCCCCGGGGCGGAGAAGGTGATCCGCGTCGCCGTCGCCGGAGCGGCCGGCCGCATGGGGCAGACCGTCTGCGAGGCGGTCTCTCGAGCGTCCGACATGGAGCTCGTCGCGTGCGCCGATCCGGCGCTCGGGGTTTCCCTGGCCGAGGCGCTCGCCGCCGCCCCGGAGGTGCTGGTCGACTTCACGCTGCCGGACACAGCGCTGGCCAACGCGCACCAGGCGCTCGAGTCCGGCGTGCACGTCGTGATCGGCACTACCGGTTTCAAGCCCGCCGAGCTCGATGCGTTCCGGGGAGCGAGGGCGAACGTGTTCGTGGCGCCCAACTTCGCGATCGGGGCGGTGCTGATGATGCAGTTCGCGGTCGAGGCGGCCAAGCACATGTCACGCGCGGAGATTGTCGAGCTTCATCACGAAGCTAAGGTCGACAAGCCGAGCGGGACCGCGGCCCGCACCGCCCGACTGATGGAAGAGGCGGGGTCGGAAGGCTTCGAGGTGCCGGTCCACTCGGTCCGCCTTCCCGGTCTCGTCGCCCACCAGGAGGTGATCCTCGGTGACGTCGGCCAGACGCTGACGATTCGCCACGACTCGATCGACCGCGAGTCGTTCATGCCCGGTGTGCTGCTCGCGATCCGGCGGGTCTCGGGCCTTTCCGAGTCGCCCGTGGTCGGGCTCGAGCACCTGCTCTGACCCCGCGCGGCCGGGGCGGCTCGTCGACCAGCCTCGCGATCAGCCGTCGCGCCGACCGGCGGAGGCGATCGCCGCCTGCGCCAACCCGACGAACCACTCGGTCACCTGCTCCCGGGCGACGGCGGGATGCGCCAGCCACCAGTTCGCCAGCGCCTCTCCGGCGCCGATGATCGCGTGCGCGACGCCGTCGGATGCCGGCGGCGCCAGACCCGGCCACGACGACCCGCCCGCTTCCAGCATGCGGCGAACCTCGGCGACCACCTGACTGCGCAGCTCGGCCACCAGCTCGACCAGGGGACGGTTGGCGTTGACCTCGTGAAACAGCACCGTCCAGCCGTCGCGGTGCTCCTCGACGAAGGTCAAGAACTCGGCGATCAGGGCCCTCAGCCTGTCCGTGTGGGGCGCGTCACCGAGATCGGCTCGGACCAGCCGCTCCACGAGCTCGCGCCCGGTTCCCTCGATATAGGCGACGTACAGTCCCTCCTTGGAGCCGAAGTACGCGTACAGCATCGGCTTGGAGACGTCGGCGAGGTCGGCGATCCGATCCATCGAGGCCCGCTCGTAGCCGCCGCGGGCGAACACCTGACCGGCGACGCGGAGGATCAGCTGCTCGCGCAGCGGCCGCGGCATGCCGCGCGTTCCGGCCCTCCGTGGGGGCACTGAAGCTGCTGTTGCTCTCATCGGCGAAGACAACTCGTGTTGAAATCTACCCGACCGGATATTACTCTTCAGTAGATGCCTGAGCGGGGAGCCAAGCCCAACGTCCACCCGGTCCAGCGCCGCGTGCTGAACGCGCTCGCGGCGCTGAGCTCGCCGTTGCTCCCCGACGATTACCTCGAGCTCGTCAACCCGCTCTGGTCCACGCGTGAGCTCCGCGGACGGATCGAGACGATCGAGCCCGAGACGCCCGACGCCGCCACCGTCTCGATCAAGCCCGGCTACCGCTGGAGCGGGCACGAGCCCGGCCAGTACCTGCGGATCGGGCTCGACATAGAGGGAGTACGCCATTGGCGGGCGTACTCGCTGACCTCCGCCCCGGCGCGGACCGATGGGCTGATCAGCATCACGGTCAAGAACGTCGACGAGGGCAAGGTCTCGCCCTACCTGGTGCGCCGGGGGCGCCCGGGCACGATCGTCTCGCTGGGCGGGGTGGAGGGGGAGTTCCTGCTCCCCGAGCCGCCGCCGGCCAAGCTGCTGTTCATCAGCGCCGGCAGCGGCGTCACGCCGATCATGAGCATGCTCCGTCACCTCGACAGCTCCGGCGCGCTCGCCGACGTCGCGCTGCTGCACTCAGCCCGGCGCCCCGATGAGGTCATCTTCGGCTCCGAGCTGCGCGCGATGTCCCAGCGCCACGAGCGCTTCGCGCTTCACGAGCAGCACACCGCGGAGCACGGCCGGATCGGACCTGCCGACCTCGACCGGCTCTGCCCTGACTGGCGCGAGCGTCAGACCTACGTCTCGGGCCCGAGCGAGATGCTCGACGCGTTCAGCGAGCACTTCGAGCTCGCGGGCGTGGCGGAGCAGCTGCACATCGAGCGCTTCCAGCCCCGGCTCGGGCTCGGAGAAGGCGAAGAGGGTGATGGCGGGACGATCAAGTTCCTCGAGTCCGACCGGGAGGCCAAGTCCGACGGAAGCGTCCCGATCCTCGTCGCGGGCGAAGAAGGGGGGCTGGAGCTGCCCTACGGCTGCCGCGAGGGGATCTGCCACACATGCGTCGGCGAACTCCGCGCCGGGCAGGTGCGAGACCTGCGCACCGGCAAGGTGTCGGGGCAGGAAGGGGAGATGATTCGCACCTGCATCAACGCCCCCGAAGGACCGGTCGAGATCGAGCTATGAGAATCCAACGCGAGGAGAACGCATGACAACCGCCGTCCACAACGGCGACGGCCCCGGCGAAGCGGTGTACGATGCCAGCTCAGAGAACCCGCTGCATCGCCTGACCGCCGAGCAGATCGAGCAGATCGGCAAGGAATTCGCCGCGCTCCACGAGCAGGTCAAGGCCGACCTCGGCGACCGCGACGCGCGCTACATCCGCTCGATGATCGCGTTCCAGCGCCGGCTCGCGCTGATCGGCCGCGCCGAGCTGATCGCCTCGCGCTGGCGGCTGCCGTGGGCGCTGGGAGCGGCGACGCTCGGAATGGCGAAGATCCTCGAGAACATGGAGATTGGCCACAACGTCCTCCACGGCCAATGGGATTGGATGAACGACCCGGTGATCAACTCGCGGGCCTGGGACTGGGACACCGCCTCGACCGCCGAGGCGTGGCGCCACTCGCACAACTTCATCCACCACACCTACACCAACATCATCGACAAGGACCGCGATCTCGGCTACGAGATCATGCGCATCGACCCGGCGCAGAAGTGGAACCCGGTCTACCTCCTGCAGCCGTTCTACAACGTCCTGTTGTCGCTGCTGTTCGAATGGGGCGTGGCGGTCCACGACCTCGACTTCACCGCGATCCGCGCCGGCGAGAAGGACGTCAAGCAGGTCCTCTCCGAGCTGCGCGGGATCGCCGGCAAGGCGCGGGCTCAGATCGTCAAGGACTACATCGCCTGGCCGGTGATCAGCGGCCTGGTGATGACCGGGATCGAGGCCGCCGTGCTGGCCGCCAAGGCGCGCTCGGGCCACGAGACCCCGGGACTGCGGCCCAGCGCCCGACGAGCGGTGCGCACGGCCCGCCGCGCCGGCCCGGGCGGGGAGAGCGTGCTCTCCCAGATGGTCGCCCGGCGCTCGTTCCGCGAGCCGTTCCGGCGCACGCTGACCGCCGACGTGGTGGCGAACCTGATCCGCAACGTTTGGTCCTACGCGATCATCTTCTGCGGCCACTTCCCCGACCAGACCTACATCTTCACCCCGGAGGAGACGGCCGAGGAGAGCAAGGGCCAGTGGTACGTGCGCCAGCTGCTGGGCGCGGCCAACATCGACGGTGGACCCATGTTCCACGTGACCAGCGGCAACCTCGGCTACCAGGTCGAGCATCACCTCTACCCGGACATGCCCAGCACGCGGTACGGGGAGATCGCCCCCAAGGTGCGCGAGATCTGCGAGCGCTATGACCTGCCCTACAACACCGGCCCGTTCTCCCAGCAGCTGGGGATGGTCCAGCGCACGATCCTGCGCCTGGCTCTGCCGGGCGGCAAGTCCCGGCCCAAGCCCGGTCCCTACCGGGGCCCGCGTTACCGGGGACAGGGAGAGCGCAACGCCCCCGACCTGAAGGCCGCCTAGTTGTAGAACCCGAGTAGGTTGTTGCCTGGGAACCCTCACCGGGCGGCGAGCAGCTCGAGGCGGTTGCCCCACGGGTCCTCGGTGTAGAAGCGGTGCACGTCGGCCCGCTCGGCGTCCCATCTGACCGTTGCGCCGGCGGTTTGCAGCCGCGCGGCCAGGGCCTCGAGCGCCCCGGCATCGCGGTAGCGCAGCGCCGGGTGCGCCTTGCCGGCCGGAAGAAAGGGATCCTCGACACCGATGTGCAGCTGTCCGGTGCGCAGCGCGAACCACACGCCACCCCGAGCGCGCAACGGCTCGGGTTTGGCCAGCTCTGCGAGCCCGAGCAGCTCACCGTAGAACCGGCGGGCGGCTGGCTCGCAGCCGGGCGGGGCGGCCAGCTGAACGTGATCCAGGCTGGGGATGTCCGGCTCCGACGCGATCACCGCCGGCGGCGCGCCTGGACGAGGCGACAGTGGCGCATCCGGACGATGAGCGTAGAAGCGTCGCCCGTAGCGGGGGGTCTCGAGCACGCACACCGAGTAGCTCCCCGTCCCCAGGTGGGCCACCGAGACGCGACGCAGCCGGTGGCCGCGCCGAATAAGCAGGCGGCGGTGCCCGGCGTAGACGGTCACGGTGATGATCCGTTCGTGCCGGGGCACTCGCAGCGTCAGCCTGACCGCTGCGCGGCAGGCGACCGCGTTCAGTGTCGGGCCGGTGGCCAGGAACAGGCGCCCATCTGAGGCCGCGCGGGTGACGAAGTGCTCCATGGCCGGCGTCGACTGGGTGACGCGGACCGCCCCGGTCAGAGGGTCGAGGCCGTAGAGCCGGGCGCTCTGAGTGGCGGCCACCCAGACCAGGGCGCCCGCGATGATCGGCGGTCCGTTGGCGTCGCCTGGGCCCGTGGCCTCGTGGAACGCGTACAGATCGTTGTTCTCGGTGGCGACGATGACCAGACCGGCAAAGACCAGAGGTTCTGCCCAGACGGTCCCGGTCAGGCCCGGCCGGTTCCAGGCCGCCGCGAACGGGACGGCGGCCCCGCCGCTCTGATCGACGCCGCTGAGCGCGCGGTCAGCGCGGTAGGTGGTCCAGTCGGTCCGGGCGGCGGCGGGGATCACGCCCAGACACAGCCCACCGCGCATACCCACACCGTGGTCAGCCGGCCGCGCACGAGTCCATGTATACCGGCTCCTCCGGTACGGTTGCGCGCAATGCCGACCGAGGTCACCGTCGTCAAGGGGCTCTCGGACCTGCGGGAGTTCGTTGACCTGCCCTTTCGTCTGCACGCCGGGACGCCGTGGGTCCCGCCGCTCAAGCTCGAGCGCTACCAGTTCCTGACCCGCAAGCTCAACCCGTACTTCACCCACGGCCGGGCCGAGTACTTCGTGGCCCGGCGTGGTGGTCGCGTGGTGGGGCGGGTCACCGCCCAGGTCGACGACGGCTACAACCGCTACCACGACGCGCGCTGGGGCATGTTCGGCTTCCTCGAGCTCGAGGACGACCAGGAAGTGGCCGACGCGCTGCTGGCCGCGGCGGAAAGCTGGTGTCGCGGGCAGGGGTGCGATCGGATCGTCGGCCCGATGAGCTTTGCCCTCAACGACGAGGCGGGCATCCTATTTGAGGGCTTCGAGCGCGAGCCGCTGATCCGCGAGGCCTGGAACCCGCCCTACTACGCCGCCCGGTGCGAGGCCGCGGGCCTCACCAAGGCCATGGACCTGTACGGCTGGGGCCTGGAGATTTCCGACCGCGAGCGGATGAACCCGATCCTGCCCAAGATCGCCGAGCGGGCCGCCTCCAAATACGGGATCACGATCCGCAAGATGTCGCGCCGGCACCTCCGGCGTGAGATGGACGAGTTCGCCGCCGTCTACAACGCCGCCTGGTCCGGGAACTGGGGCTTTACGCCGTACTCCAAGGCCGACCTCGACGCCTACGCGATCGACATGCAGCTGGTCTACGCCAAGGACTGGTACATGATCGCCGAGTTGGACGGTAAGACGATCGCACTCGCGATCACGATCCCCGACATCAACCAGGTCTACAAGAAGATGCAGGGCCGGCTCTTGCCCCTCGGCTGGTGGTACTACCTCACCCGAGCCCGGATCATCGATCGGGTCCGGATCGGCTTTCTCGGGGTGCTGCCCGAGTACCAGCACACCGGGGTCGCCGCCAGCCTCTACCTCGAGCATTTCGACATGGCCGCCAAGCGTCAGACCCGGGGCGAGGCGAGCTTCATCCTCGAGGTCAACACGGCCATGAACCGGGGCTTGGAGGCGATGGGGGCGAGAATCGTCAAGCGCTGGCGCATGTACGAGCGAGCTCTGGGGCCGGCGTCCGACAGATGATTCCGCCCGCTCGTGGCGCTACCTTTGTGGGTAAGCGAGTCATGACCTGGAGCTCACCATGCAGTGGACAACGAATGTGCTCGTCGTCGCCAACGTGACGGCCAGTTCGCCGGAGCTGATCAGCGCGCTCACCGCCCGGCGTGAGGCCGGGCCGGTCACGTTTACGCTGGTCATGCCCGCGAGTCCGGCCGGGGACGGGAGACAGGCCGCGCAGCTTAGGCTCGACGAGGCCCTCGAGCGCCTTCGCGCCGCCGGTCTGCAGATCGACGGGCGGGTCGGAAGCGGAGATCCGATCCTGGCGGTGAGCGACGAATGGGACCCGCGACGCTATGACGAGATCATCGTCTCGACGCTGCCGATGGGGTTGTCGAAATGGCTGCACGCCGGGTTGCCCGAGCGGATCGAGCATCTGACCGGCGCGCGCGTCACCCATGTCGTTTCGCAGCCCCCGAAGCCTCCCGCCACCAGCTCCCCGAGCACCGTGCCGGACCGGCACGACTCGATGGGGCCGCTGTCGGTGCTCTCCTGGGGCGGGCCCAAGCGCCGGCCGTGAGCCCGCACGCCCTGCGATAATGGCGGCCATGCCAGAGAACTTTGGCTCCGTGCTCACCGCGATGGTCACGCCCTTTGACGAGCGGGGCCGCGTCGATGAAGAGGCCGCGGTGACGCTCATGCACCACCTCGTCGAGCACGGCTCTGACGGTCTGGTGATCTGCGGGACCACCGGCGAGGCCGCCACGCTAGATGACGAGGAGCACCTGGGCATGATCGCGCTGGCCGTGCGCGAGATGCACGGTCGCGCTCAGATCATCGCCGGCGTCGGCTCCAACGACACCCGCCACGCGGTGCGCCTGACCGAGCGCGCGAGCGAGATCGGCCCCGACGGGCTGCTGGCGGTCAACCCCTATTACAACCGGCCGAGCCGGCGCGGGATCGTCGCCCATTACCGCGAGGTTGTGCGCGCCACGCACCTGCCGATCCTGCTCTACAACATCCCCCAGCGCACCGGGTCTGACATGCCCAATGACCTGGTCGCCGAGCTGGGGCAGCTCGATCACATCGTCGGGGTCAAGCAGGCCAATCCGGACAACCTGGCCCCGATCGACGGGATGATGATCTACGCCGGCAACGATGACATGCTCGCCGACGTGCTCGACCTCGGTGAGCCGGGCGGGATCCTGACCGGCAGCCACCTGTTCGGTGCTGAGATGCGCCGCATGGTCGATGAGCCCGAGCGCCGCCGCGAGATCGACGCCGGACTCCAGGACGCCTACCGCGATCTCGCCGTCGCCCCCGCCGCGTGCAGCCTCAAGGCGGCTCTGGCGATGATCGGCCTGCCCGTCGGCGCGCCCAGGCTCCCGTACGTGGAGCTCGACGCCGACGAGCTGGCGGTCGTGCGCGGCCTGCTGGAGCGCCACGGACTGCTGACCGTGGCCGCTGGATGACTCAGCCTACGCGGGTCACACCAGCGTGAGCGATAAGTTGCGCGTCCTGCCGCTCGGCGGCCTGGGCGAGATCGGCAAGAACATGACGGTGGTCGAGTACGGCGACCGGATCGTGGTCGTCGATACCGGCTTGCGCTTTCCCACCACCGACATGCTCGGGATCGATCTCGTGCTGCCCGACTTCGCCTACCTGCGCGAACGCGTGCCGGACATCGAGGCGATTGTGCTCACGCACGGCCATGAGGACCACCTGGGAGCGCTGCCCTGGGTCCTGCGCGAGCTCGGCGCCGACCGGGCTCCGACCGTGTACGGCGGCCCCCTGACCATCGCCATGGCTCGTTCCAAGCTCGACGAGCACAAGCTGCGCGACGTGCCGCTGGAAGACCTGGCCACCGGCGAGGAGGTGGAGCTCGGCCCGTTCGGCCTCGAGCTGATCCACATGACCCACTCGATTCCCGACTCCTGTGCGGTGGCGCTGAAGACCGACCTGGGCACGGTTCTGCTCACCGGGGACTACAAGTTCGACCAGACCCCCGTGGATGGCGGCCCGGCCGACATGGCGAGGCTGGCCGAGCTGGGCTCGGAGGGAGTGCTGCTGCTGTGCGGCGACTCCACCAACGTCGACCGCCCCGGCTTCTCGCCCTCCGAGCGCCAGGTCGGACCCCATCTCGAGGAGGTCTTCGCCCGCGCCGAGGGCCGGATCATCGTGACCAGCTTCGCTTCCAACATCCATCGTGTCCAGCAGGTGGTCGACGCCGCCGCCGCTCTGGGTCGCAAGGTCGCTCTCGTCGGCCGCTCGATGCGCAAGAACGTCAACATCGGTCGTACGCTGGGGCACATCGACGTGCCCGAGGGGATGATGATCGCCCCCCACGAAGTCGAGGACTGGCCCGACCACAAGGTGGTGGTCATCTCGACCGGCTCCCAGGGCGAGCCGCTCTCGGCGCTGCGCCGCATGGCCTACAACGATCACCGCCAGATCACCCTGCGCCGCGGCGACACCGTCGTCTTCTCGGCCACGCCGATCCCCGGCAACGAGCGAGCGGTCAACGAGACCGTCGACCGCCTGTACCACATCGGCTGTAGCGTCATCACCCCCCGCGAGGCGCCGATCCACGCCTCCGGCCACGGCTACGCCGAGGAGGTCAAGCTGATGCTCAACCTCGTCCGGCCCCGCTACGTGCTCCCGGTCCACGGAGACCACAAGCGCATCCAGCTCCACGCCGACCTCGCCGACGCGGTCGGAATTCATCCCGACGCCGTCTTCCAGGGTGAGAATGGTCTCCCGCTCGAGATCGACGGCTCGAGGGCGCGTTTCGGGCCGCCCGAGCAGGCGGGCATGATCTTCGTGGACGGTGTGGACATCGGCGATCCGGCCGACGTGGCCCTACGCGACCGGCGGATGCTCTCCGCCGACGGCATCTTCATCGTCGTGGCCACGGTCTCAGAGCAGACCGGCGAGTCGGTGGTCGCCCCGGAGGTCATCTTCCGCGGCGTCCCCTTCGTCGAGCAGGCCGACGAGCTGGTGGAGGAGATCCGTAAGGAGATCGAGCGATCGCTCGCCCGTTCTGCCGAGGAGAAGGTCCGCGAGATCGACCTGATCCAGCAGGAACTCCACGACGACCTGGCGACCTTCGTCTACGAGCGGCTGCGTCGCCGGCCGATGGTCCTGCCGGTCGTGGTCGAGGTCTGATCGCTCGCTGGCGCGACCGCCGCCGGCTCGATCCCGTCGGCCGGGATCCTGATCACGAACCGGGTCCCGCAATCAGCGGCCGGACGCTCGAGCGCCACGCTACCGCCGTGGGACTGCGCCACGGCGCGCACGATGGCCAGGCCCAGGCCGGAGCCGCGGCCACCGTCGCGCCCGCCGCGCACAAAGCGCTCGAACACGCGGTGCTCCAGCGCGGGCGCGATGCCCGGCCCCTCGTCCTCGACGGTCAGCACCGCGTCGGCGCCCTTCAGGCGGGTGGCGGCGCGGATCCGGGTCCCGGGCGGCGTGTGGCGGACGGCGTTCTCGAGCAGGTTGAGAACCAGGCGGTGAAGCTCGTCGCGGACCCCGATGACGATGACCCGCTCGGGGCTGATCGAGAGCTCGTGGCGCTCGGCCATCGGACCGAGTTCGCCGGCGGCCTCGACCAGGACGGCGGCTAGATCGGTCGGACGCCGGGGCTGGACGCGGCGCGCGTCGGCCCGGGCGAGCAGGAGCAGGTCACCGACCAGCCGGCGCATCCGCCAGGTCGAGCGCAGCGCCGCCTCGGCGGTCTCGGCCTGTTCTCCCTGCAGCTCCTCGGTCAGTAGCTCGAGGTTGGCCAGCACGCTGGTCAGGGGCGTCCTGAGCTCATGCGAAGCATCGGCCACGAATTCCCGCTGGCGATCGAGCATGCCCTGGGTGTCGGCGCGGGCCGAGTCCAGGGCCCCGAGCATCCCCTCCAGGGTGCGGGCGAGCTCGGCGATCTCGTCGTCGGCCTCGGGGTGGGGGATGCGCCCGGTGGCGTCGCGCGTACGCTCGATCTCGCCGGCCGCGTAGGTCAGCTCGACGATCGGCCGCATTGCCCGGGCTGAGACGAACAGGCCGGCGATCAGAGCGGCCACCGTGCCGCCCAGCACCCCCAGGAGCAGGAAGATCTGCACTTCGGCGATCGTGTGCTCGAGATCGGAGAGGGGCAGCGCGTAGAGAAGGACCACCTGACCGGTCCCCGACGGCTTGACCTGCAGCTCGCGCACCGCGACGCGGTAACCGTTGGCCGTGAACGTCCCGCTGGTCTTGTCGGGCGCGATACCGAAGTACTGGGGCTTGAGCTTGGCGCTGGGCAGGCGCAGCTTGCTCTGCGTGCACAGCAGCTGTCCGTCGGCGGCGTCAAAGATCCGGATCTGGGCGTTCTCGACGTTGGCGAAGTCGCTCAGGTGGACCTTGGTCCGATTGCACTCCAGTTGCCCGGTGTGATTGAAAGCCAGCTTGTGGTTGAGCTGGCTGGCGAGGCGGTCGACCGCGGCGGTCTGCTGAGAGGAGAACTGCGAGCGGACCTGGCGGTTGGTGAGCGTGCCGACGATGGTGGCAAAGCCGGCCAGGATCACGAACGTCAGCGCCGCCGAGCCGCCGGCCAGACGCCAGCGGATCGGGACCGACCTATACGCGGAGAACGTAGCCTGCGCCGCGGATCGTATGTAAGAGCCGAGGCTCGCCACCGGCTTCCAGCTTCCTCCGTAGGTTGGAGACGAACACTTCGATCGTGTTCGTCATCGAAAAGGGGTCATAGCCCCAGACCTCGTCCAACAGGCGCTGGCGCGAGATCACGATGCGCTCGTTACGCATCAGATATTCCAGCAGCTCAAACTCGCGCTGAGTTAAATCGACTGGACGATCACCGCGCGCGACCTCGTGGGTGTCCGGATTGAGGCGCAGGTCGCCCACGGCCAGGTTGGCCTGCCCCCGGGGAGGGCGGCGACGCAACAGGGCGCGCAGCCGAGCGAGCAGCTCCTGACGCTCAAACGGCTTGACCAGATAGTCGTCGGCGCCCGCGTCGAGCCCTTCCACGCGCGATTCGACCGCATCGCGGGCGGTGAGGACGAGGATCGGGACATCGTCAGACTGACGGCGCAGTTCCTTGGCCACCTCGATCCCGTCGATCCCGGGCAGACCGAGGTCGAGCACGACCAGGTCGGGGAGAAAGGCGTGGGCCTGC
This sequence comes from Solirubrobacteraceae bacterium, assembly GCA_051005855.1. Lineage (GTDB taxonomy): Bacteria > Actinomycetota > Thermoleophilia > Solirubrobacterales > Solirubrobacteraceae > Palsa-465. The sequence continues at coordinate 12,853 of JBPCIY010000091.1, forward strand.
TCGAGCGCGATCGTGCCGTCGTCGGCCACCCGCACCTCGTAGCCCTCCATGCGCAGGGAGCGCATCAGCACTTGGGCAATCGCGTCATCGTCCTCGACGACCAGCACGCGGGGGGGACGCTCGAACTCGGCCATCGTCAGGCAGATGGTACGGGCCGCCACGGCGCCGTCGTCGGCCCCTGGAAGGGAGGATCTGGGCCGGCGACGTCGAAGCCCCGAAATCGGAGATGGCCGCCACCCGCCAGAAGCGCAAGCCGACCAAGCGCAAGCCCAACACCCACAAAGCGCCGCCCCGGCGCGCGCAGCGCTCACTGCTGGCCACACGGCCTGGGCTGCCCACCTTCGCCCCCGAGGCTCATCACATTGACATCCTGGGGCTGGCGCTGATCGCCGTCGGCCTGTTTCTCGGCGGCGTGGCCTACGCCCACTGGACGGGGGGGACGCTCGGAGACGGGGCCATACGGGCCAGCCGGTTCGGGTTCGGCGCCCTGGGGTACGCGGTCCCCGCCGTGCTGGTCACGGCCGGCGGCCTGATCCTGATCCGCGAGCTGCGGCCCCCGGCCCGGCCGTTGCGGACCGGAACCTTGTGCCTGGTGGCGGCGCTGACGCTGGCGCTGGCCGCCGGGACTCTGGGCTTCGGTCCGGGGTCGGTCCCCACGCACCGGTTCTGGCATCCGGCGGCCTTTGAGAGCCGGGGGGGCGTGGTCGGCCAGGCCGAGCTGTGGACGGTCTCGCATCTGTTCTCGACCGTGGGCGCCCACATTCTCGCCGTCTTCTTGTTCATCGCCGGCTTGATCCTGGTCAGCGGTGCCACCCTGGCCGGGATCCTGCGCTTCACCGGGACGGGCGTGGCCGAGACCGGCCGGGTCCTGCGCCGGTCCACCGAGGACCTCAGGGCCACCGCCGCCCGCCGCCCGGCCACGGCCGCCGCCCGGGCGAGCGCTACCGACTCGGGTTATCCGGCGCCGGCCCTGCTGCCGGAGGCGGACACGTCTGAGCTGGTGATCCGCGCCACCCATGTCGAGGCGCCCCCGATCGCCTTCGAGGACGAACCCATCGATGAGCTGCCGCTCGAGCCGCTGGATCTCGGGCCCGAGCCCGGCGCTTCAGACGTCCAGCCCGAGCCACTGTTCGAGGACGAAACCGTCCCGGCCGGTCCCGGCTTCGAGGTGTCACCCGAGGACCTCACGCCCCAAGGCCGGTACCGCGCCTCGATCACCGATGATCCCGACTTCGAATGGCGCGTGCCCGGCCCGCGCTTTTTGACCCGCTCAAGCGGGGAGGCGGCCAAGCCCGACACCGCCGGTCAGGAGCAGGTGGCCCGCACCCTGCTCGAGACCCTCGGGCACTTCGGGATCGAGGCCAAGGTCATCGGCCGGGTCACCGGGCCGCACATTACGCGCTACGAGATGCGCCTCGCCCCCGGGATCAAGGTGGCCAAGGTCGCCCAACTCAAGGACGACCTCGCCTACGCGCTGGCCGCGACCGACATCCGCATCCTGGCGCCGATCCCGGGCAAGCAGGCGGTCGGAGTCGAGGTCCCCAACGCCCTGCGCAAGATCGTCCATCTCGGTGACGTCTTTCAGAGCGCGCCGCCGGACTGGTCTCCGCTCACCGTCTGGCTGGGCAAGGACATCGCCGGGCGCGCGATCGGCGCCGACCTAGCCAAGATGCCCCACCTGCTCGTCGCCGGGACCACCGGGGCCGGCAAGTCGGCCTGCGTCAACGCGATGCTGTCGAGCATCCTGCTGCGGGCCACACCCCATGAGGTCCGGCTTGTGCTGGTCGACCCCAAGCAGGTGGAGCTCAACCATTACGACTCGATCCCGCATCTGCTCACGCCGGTCATCACCAGTCCCCGGATGGCCGCCAATGCCCTCCAGAACCTGGTCAAGGAGATGGAGCAGCGCTACTCGATCATGTCGCTGGCCCGGACCCGCAGCCTGCCCGAGCTCAACCGCGCCCGGGCCAAGCGCGACGAACCGGCGCTGCCCTACATCTTGTGTGTGATCGACGAGCTCGCCGACCTGATGATGGTTGCCCCGGCCGACGTCGAGGACTCGATCATCCGCCTGGCCCAGAAGGCCCGGGCGGTCGGGATCCACCTCGTCCTGGCCACCCAGTCGCCGCGCGTGGACGTGATCACGGGCATGATCAAGGCCAACGTTCCATCACGGATCGCCTTCGCGGTCTCCAGCCAGACTGACTCCCGCGTGATCCTCGACACCGGCGGCGCCGAGTCGCTGCTGGGCCAGGGCGACATGCTCTTCTCGCCCGTCGGCTCTTCCAAGCTCCAGCGGATCCAGGGCGCGTACATCGATGAGGAGGAGATCCTCGAGCTGACCGAAGGCTGGCGCCGGCAAGGCGAGCCCGAGTTTCACGAGGAGCTCCTGGCCGAGGTGGCCAGCGAGGAGACCCCCGCCGAAGACGATGATGCCCTCAGCGCCAACGAGGATCCTCTGCTCGAGGAGGCGATCTCGATGGTGGCCCAGATGGGAACCGCCTCGACCTCGATGCTCCAGCGCCGTCTGCGCCTCGGCTACACGCGGGCCGGGCGCCTGATCGACATGCTCGAGCGCCGCGGGATCATCTCTGGCTACGAGGGCTCCAAGCCGCGTCAGGTCCTGATCACCGAGGCGGATGTGCCGCGGATCCTCATGCATCTGGCCGAAGCGGACGGCAGCGGCCCCACCGCCCCCGCGCCGCAGCCCGCCCCCCCGGCGGCTCAGGCGGCTCCGGCGCTCGAGGCGCCGCCGGTGCCGGCTCCGGACGACCGCTAGCGGCGCGACCCGCGGTTTGCGGGAGTTTTCCTCGGCGCCGCGACGGTAGCCTGTCTCCTATGGCAGAGATAGGTGCCCGGCTGCGCGAGGCGCGCATGCACGCCAAGATCGACATAAACGAGGTCGAGGTGCGCACGAAGATCCGCGCCAAGTACCTGCGCGCGATCGAGAACGAGGAGTGGGATCTGCTCCCCGGCGAGATCTACGCCAAGAGCTTTCTCCGTACCTACGGGGAGTTCCTGGGCCTGGACACACGCCAGCTGATCGACGATTTCCGCCGCCGCTACGAGAGCCCGCCTGACCAAGAGCTGCGGCCGATTGCCCCGCTGGGCAGTCGCGAGCGCGATCGCCAGTCCCGAGGCCCGCTGATCCCGCCTCGGCTGATCGTGGGACTGGTCCTGGTCGTCGTCGTGGCCGGGCTGTACCTGGTCGGCAAGTCGGGTTCGCCGTCCACCACGCCGCCGACCCACGCGGTTGTGACCCCGCCGGTTCACCGCCCCTCGCGCCACCACCGCACGGCACCCCGGCGGACGGTGGCCGGCACGGTCAAGCTCCAGCTGGTGGCCACCGGGCAGGTCTACGTATGCCTGGTCAGCGGAACCGGCAGGTCCCTGATCCCGGGCCTGATCTACAACGTCGGGCAGACCATCCCGGTCAAGACCGCGCCCAAGCTCCTGCTCACGCTGGGCAAGAACGCCGTGACGATGAAGGTCAACGGCAAGGCGGTCCCGGTTCCGGCCTCTGCGACGGCGATCGGCTACGAGCTCGACCCGGGATCGGTCCGGAGGCTGTCGGCCGCCAAGCAGCCGCGCTGCGCATGAGCGCCACCCCACCGCTGCGGGCCGGCATCCTGATCACGGGCACCGAGGTGCTGACCGGGATCATCGCTGACCGCAACGGCCCCTGGCTCTCCGAGCGGCTGGCCGAGGTTGGGGTTGACGCGGCGATGATCCAGATCGTGGGCGACCGACCCGACGATCTCCTGACCGCACTGCGCTTCATGCGCGACTCCGGGGTGGCAGTGATCGTGACCAGCGGTGGCCTCGGCCCGACTGCAGACGACCTCACGGCCGAGATCGTCGGGCGTTTCTGCGAGCGTGAGATGATCCTGGACGAGAAGCTCGAGGAACGGATCCACGCGATTCTCGAGCCGTTGATGAAGCGCTGGCCCAACCTGGACGCGGAGGCCGTGCGCGAGTCCAACCGCAAGCAGGCGGTAATCCCATCCGGGGCGACCGTGCTCGAGCCGGTGGGCACCGCCCCGGGGCTGATCGTGGCCCCCGCCGGTGATTGGCCCGCCCGCCCAACCGTGGTCGTGTTGCCCGGCCCTCCGCGCGAGCTCCAGCCGATGTGGGAGACGGCCCGAGCGACCGATGCGTTCGCGCAGGCGATCGTCGGGGCCACCACCTACCGCCGCAAAATCGTGCGTCTGTTCGGCATCCCGGAGTCCGAGATCGCCAACACTCTGCGTGCCGCCGAGAGTGCGGGGCTCGAGCTCGAGGCCCTCGAGATCACCACCTGTCTGCGCCGGGGCGAGATCGAGATCGCCACCCGCTTTCAGCCCCCGGCCCAGGCCGACTACGACGCCCTGCTGGCGTTCATCGTCGAGCGCCACGCCGACACGCTGTTCTCCGTCGATGGCTCGACCATCGACGAGCAGCTCGCCGGCCTGCTGGCCGACGAGACGATCGCCGCCGCCGAGTCCTGCACCGGCGGCGGACTGGCGACCCGTCTGACCGATCGCGCCGGCTCTTCGGCGTATTTTCTCGGGGGCGCCGTGGTCTACTCAAACCAGGCCAAGATCGACCTGGCCCGGGTCGACCCGGGCCTGATCGAACGCCCGGGGGCGGTTTCGACCGAGGTGGCCGAGGCCTTGGCCGAGGGTATCGCCGAGCGTTTTGCGGCTCGAATCGGCGTCGGGGTCACTGGCATCGCCGGGCCCGACGGGGGCACCGAGGACAAGCCGGTCGGAACGGTGTGCATCGCCGTCTGGCACCGCGACGGGCGCCATTTGACCCGCCGCACCCGGCTTCCGGGGTCGCGCAGCGACGTCCGTGACCGCTCGGTCACCGTCGCCATGCACATGCTGCGCCGGCTGCTGCGGGGGGAGAGCGATGGGGACGCCGCCGCGGACACCTCCCGGCCGGCCCCCTCCGGGGCGTGACGCCCGAGCGGGCGCGACTGTTCGTCGCCCTCGAGCTTCCCGATCCGGCGCGCGAGACCCTGCTCGCCTGGCGTCAATCGGCGCTGAGCGATAACCGGGGCTGGCGGCCGGTGTCGGGCGCTGGCCTGCACCTGACCCTGTGCTTCCTGGGGGACCAGAGGATCGAGGAGATCGCCGCGATCGCGCAGGCGTGCGCGGCCGGACTATCCGAGCGCGATGTCCGGGCGCGCGATGCCCCAGCGCTGGCCGCCCCGGTCCTGACCGTGGCCGCGCCGCTCCTGCTCGGACCCCGCCGCGCCCGCGTGCTCGCCGTCGCCTTGAAAGACCCCGAGCAGGCTCTGGCCGCCGTCCAGGGACGCCTGGCGCACTGCCTGGCCGAGGGCGGCTGGTATGAGCCCGAGTCCCGGCCGTACCTCCCGCACGTCACCCTGGCCCGGGCCCGGCGGGGGGCCCAGTGGCCAGCGGGCCCGGCCTTTCCGGCTCCGCCCGCCCTCGATTTCAAACCGACGACAGTCTCGCTGCTGCGCTCGCACCTGGGGGGGCGGCGTGCGCGCTATGAGCGGCTGGCCACGGTGGCGCTGGCCCGGCGAGATCGCCGCTAGTGGGTCTTCCGGAAACGTTTGACCGGAAACGGGGCTCGGGCGGCGAATGAGGATGCGTGTCCTCGAGCCTGGAGGTGGTCATGCGTCCGCCGGAGGTGTTCGTGCGCGAGCTCTCGCCG
>JBPCIY010000092.1:0-43455 GCA_051005855.1 Solirubrobacteraceae bacterium
GCCGCCCGCCGCCCAGCGGGCACGCCGTAGCTGACCGCGATCATCGCGGCCAGGGCGATCACCGCCCAGGTCATCGGGATCGAGATCAGCAGCGCGAACGCGGGCAGCGTCCAGTAGGGATGGCGGCGAGGCCGGGCCGGCGGGGCCATCACCCCCGCTCCGCTCCCGCTGACGTGGACGCCCGGCGACGGGCGTGTTGGGCGCTGCGGCGGCTGGCCGGCTCGGCGGTGCGGCCGCGCGAGATCCCACCGGCGCCCGGGCCGAAGGCCACCTGCTGCACCTGGACCAGGTCGCCGAGGCCGAGCGCGGCGACCGATCGCTCGATCGCCCGCCCGACCCCGGGACGATCCACGAGATAGAGCACGGCATCGAACCGAGCGTCGATCGCGTAGCCGCCTAGGATCTCCTCGCGCCGGCGTGGGGACTTGGAGCTGAGCTCGAGCTCGACCGCGACACGGTGTCCGGTGCCGGTCTCGAGCAGAAGATCCGGATAGTGCCGCCGCTCGCCGCCCCGGGGTCCCGCCCCGGGGACGCGAACCCCGTAGGGCTCAGCGAAACGTTCAGCGCGGCGGTCTGCGGAGCGCATCTGCCGTTCGGAGACGATCGCCCGCGTGGCTCCGAGGGCGCCGCGGTCGGCCGCCAGCCCCAACCAGGCGAGTCCGATGTCGTGTTCGTAGGTGGCCAGGTCGACGTCACGGGGGCGCGAGAGCGAGCTCCCGATCGCGGCCAGCCCGGCGCGGTCGATCTGATACCAGCCGCGCCCGGCGAGCTGGCGGTCAGAGCGCAGATGGCCGCCGTGGGCCAGGACCCTGAGCCGCCGCGCCGCTGCCCGCGCCGAGATCCCGAGCAGCGCCTGCGCGTGGGCGGCGAGCACGAGCCGATGCTCGGCGGCGAAGCCGAGCAGCCGAAGATCTACCTCATCCACACCTGAGAGAGCGGGCGGCGGGCCAGGTTTCACCCCGGCGCGCCCGTCCTCGCCGCGACCGCCCTGGCCGACTCGAGTCAGAGCCCGGGGTGGGGCAGGGACCTCGTGTTCACAATCTGGAAGTCGCTGCCGCGTAGCCGGCCGAGCTCGTGCATGGCGGAGTCGTTCCAGCGCGGGTCGGGCGCTCCCGAGATGTACCACGGCGAGCCGTTGTCGGCCAGGATCAGTCCGTAGCGCTTGAGCGCCTGAGCGACCACGCGGGCCTGATAGGGAAGGCTCGAGATGTTGACGCTGGCCTTGAGCCGGACCCGCAGGCCCATCGGCGGGGCGGACGGCCCAGCACAGCCGGATGACTCGTACGCCGTGCCATTCAGCGAGGCAGGATGCCGAGGGCACGGCGGGCACGAGGAGGCGATGTGGCGGGCCGGGTAGACGTAGCGCGGGCCCGTGCAGGGTGCGGTGAAGCGCAGGGCGTGGTCAATCGCGCCGGCGGCCACCTCGCTGTAGCGGGCCAGGCCGGGGAGGATCGGCAGGCCGGCCGCGTCGGCCGAGGTCCAGCCGGCGGGGCGCAGGTGATCAGAGCCCAGATGGAAGATCGCGCCCGACCCGGCGGTCCAGTAGCCCTTGTGGGGCCGGGCAGCGAAGAGCTCATAGTCCGTGCACGTGGTTCGATCCAGGACCAGCACGTGCCGGTCGCCGCCGGCGTGCGAGCCGCCCTCGATTGCCACGCCCCGTGGGAGCGGGTAGCGGTGCCCGTCGGATTCCGACGCGTAGGTGAAGTGGACCGGGAGGCGGCGGACGGGATCAGAGACGACGGTGAAGGGGATGCCGTTGGGGGCGCCGTTGTACACGGTCCCAAAGTCGGGATGGACGGGGGCGCTGAGCCCGATCCGAGCCAGCACCGAGCTTGAGCCAGCGGCCACCGGGAGCCGGTCGACCCGCTGGTTGAAGGCGTTGGCGGCCGGCAGCACGCGGCAGCCGGCCACGGTCGGGGCGCGAGCACGAACCGGCACCCGGGTCGCACCGGGGCTTGACGCGACCGCAAACGCGGCCGCGAGCAGGGCGGCGGTGATGACCAGACGTGGGGCCCGGCCCGGGGGCATCAAGAGACGACCAGCATCCCACCCGGCCGGGTGGAGAAAGCGGCCTCGTGGACCTCGCCGATGTAGTCGCCGTCCACCTGCAGCGGCAGAGCCCGGTCATCGAGCGAGGTGACCCGAAACTGGTCGACGCCGCTGAACGGGTGCACGCGACGGTGGCGGGCCAGGCGCGCCCGCCCCGACAGCGCCCGCCAGGTGATGGTCGGGACGTCGATCGGGCTGGCGCGCTGGAGCACGACCCCGGCCAGATCGCCGCTTTCCAGGGTGGCGCCCTCGCCCATGTTGACCGGCCGCTCACCGAAGTAGGTGTAGGGCTCGGCGTTCTGGACGATCGTGGTCACGCCGGTTACCTGCTGGTCGGCGAAGACCGCCTCGAGGCGGGGCGGACGGACGAGGTAATGGCGATTGAAGGTTCGCACTCCGGTCCAGGCGTAATACCACTCGCCGACGCGGGCCTTGAGGCGGGGATGAGCATCCACCCGCTCGACGACACTGGCGTCGAGGCCGATCCCGGCCGAGAAGAGAAAGTAGCGGTCGTTGACGACTCCGACATCGACCGGGCGAGGGCGCCAATCGTGGGCCAGGCCCAGAAGGTGCTCGGTCGCATCGACCACGTCGGTGGGGATGCCGAGCATCCGGCAGTAGACGTTGGTCCGCCCGCCGGGTAGGCAGCAGAGGGGGGTGCGGGATCCGACCAGCCCGTTGGCGGCCTCGTTGACGGTGCCGTCGCCGCCGAACGCCACCACCACGTCGTAGCCCTCGCGCGCGGCTTCGCGGCACAGCTCAGTGGCGTGATCGCGAGCTTCGGTGTCCACGGCATGGACCTCATAGCGGCCGCGCAGCGCGTACACGACCAGGTTCTTGAGCCGATCAGAGACCGTGGTGGCATACGGGTTGACGATGACCAGCATGCGCCGGGACGGCGCCGAGCCGTCCTCGAGCTCGAGCACCGCCTCCAGACGCCCGAGGGGATCCGTGGCAACCGTCATTCGCGTTTGCTCAACACCAGCTGGCGCCGGACGTTACGCGCCGAGGCGGGACAGAATCGACCGCCATCGTCGCCTCCGGTCGCAAGAGATCCGTCGCCGGGGTCCGATATGATGGTCCGCACATAGCAGTACGCATCCAGAGGGGTGGAGGGAAATGGCCCTTAGAAACCCCGGCAACCGCCCGCAAGGGAACGGTGCCAATTCCATCAGGCTCCAACAACAAAAGGCCTGGGAGATGTGGAGAGGGGCGGTTTTGCCGAACCTCCGACCACAGACCCCGGCGGAGGTTTTTCCACATATGCCGCCAGAGTCGCTTCGCTGCAAGGAATGTCAGACCACCTATCCGCTTGACGCGCGTTACGTCTGCGAGCGCTGCTTCGGTCCGCTCGAGGTCGCCTATGCGTCGCGGGCGGGCGCCGACCCGGCCGCGCTCAAGCGCCGGATCCAGGCTGGACCCCAGTCGCTGTGGCGCTACGGGGACTTCCTGCCTGTACCGTCCCCACCGACGGGGAGCCTGCCGGCCGGCTGGACGCCGTTGCTGCGGGCCGACCGGCTGGCCGCGTCGCTTGGCCTCGAGGAGGTGTGGGTCAAGAACGACGCGGCCAACCCGACCCACTCCTTCAAGGACCGGGTCGTCTCGATCGCCCTGGCCCGGGCGCGCGAGCTCGGCTTCGAGACGATCGCCTGTGCGTCGACCGGCAACCTGGCCAACGCGGTCGCCGCCCATGCCGCCGCGGCGGGACTTGAGTCCTACGTGTTCATCCCCTCTGACCTCGAGGAGCAGAAGGTGCTGGCCACCGGCATCTACGGCACCCATCTGGTTGCCGTACGAGGCAACTACGACGACGTCAACCGCCTGTGCACCGAGCTCTCCGGCGAGCACGAGTGGGCGTTCGTGAACATCAACATGCGCCCCTACTACGCCGAGGGCTCAAAGACCCTCGCCTATGAGACCGCCGAGCAGCTGGGCTTCGAGCTCCCCGACCGCGTGGTCGCCCCGATCGCGTCGGGCTCGCTGTTCACCAAGATCGCCCTGGGCTTTCAGGAGTGGATCGACGTCGGCCTGCTCGAGGGTCAGCTCCCGGTCTTCCACGGCGCCCAGGCCACGGGCTGCTCGCCGGTGGCGACCGCGTTTGCCGATGGTCAGGATTTCTGCCGTCCGGTTAAGCCCGACACGATCGCCAAGTCGCTGGCCATCGGCAACCCCGCCGATGGTCCCTACGCGCTCGATCTTGCCCGCCGTACCCAGGGGACGATCGAGTCGGTGACCGATGACGAGATCCGCACGGGAATCAAGCTCCTGGCCCAGACGACCGGGATCTTCACCGAGACCGCCGGCGGCGTGACCACCGCGGTGCTGGCCAAGCTAGCCCAGCGCGGGGTCATCGACCCCTCTGAGCGCGTGGTGCTGTACATCACCGGCGAAGGGCTCAAGACCCTCGACGTCGCGCGCGGCACCTTCGAGACCTGGGAAATCGACGCCAACGTCGAGTCCTTCGAGCGCGCCAACGCCGGCGTCGGCGCTCTGGCCTAGGATTGCCCGGCCATGGCGGTGAAAGTCAAGATCCCCACCCAGTTGCGCGAGACGACCGGGGGCGAGTCCCAGGCTTCGGTCGAGGGACGGACCGTCGGCGAGGTGCTCGATGCGCTCTATGCCCGCTTCGGCGAGCTGCGCAGCCGCATCGCCGAGGACGGCGGGCTGCGGCGCTTCGTGAACGTCTACGTCGATGGCGAGGACATCCGCTTCCTGGACGGCCTCGACACCCAGGTGCAGGACGGGGACGAGATCACGATCCTGCCCGCCGTAGCCGGCGGCGAGTAGCTTCAGACCGCCGCCAAGGCCCCGGTGGCCGCGGTTTGTGGGATCCGTGGCGTTATAACACCCAGGGATCGACCACGACCCCCTCCGGGTCGGCGCCTAGCTAGCTGCTAGCGGGAGCGCCGAGCCCGATCGGGCAACTGACCCCGGTTCCGCCGAGTCCGCAGTAGCCCCACGGGTTCTTGTGCAAGTACTGCTGGTGGTAGTCCTCGGCGTAGTAGAGAGCACCCGCGGGCGCGATCTCGGTGCCGATCTCAGAAAAGCCCGAGCCCCGCAGGCGCTCGGCATAGGCCGAGCGGGAAGAGGCGGCGAGCTCGCCGGCCGCTTCGGTGCCGTAGTACAGGGCCGAGCGATACTGACTGCCGACGTCGTTGCCCTGGCGCATGCCCTGAGTGGGGTCATGGTTCTCCCAGAACAGGCGAAGCATGTTCTCGTAGGAGGTCTGGGCGGGGTCAAACACGACCAGCACCACCTCGGTGTGGCCGGTGCGTCCGCTGCACACCTCCTCGTAGGTCGGGTTCGGGGTGAAGCCGCCCGCGTAGCCGACGGCGGTGGTGTGGACGCCGGGAGCGGTCCAGAAGATCCGCTCGGCCCCCCAGAAGCAGCCCATCCCGACTACCAGCTGTTGACAGCCCTCCGGAAACGGGGGCATCATCGGGGTCCCGAGGACGGCGTGGCGGTCGGGGACCGGCATCGGCTGCTCGCGGCCGGGAAGGGCGGCGGCAGGGTCGATCATGGAAGCTTTGGTGCGTAGTCCGAACATGCTCTTCAGGTTACGACACCAGCCTTACGAGTCAGAAAACGTGGATAGGGGACAATTTCAGCCATGAGCGAGTCCGCGCCGTCACTGCTTGAGCCCCGCCGCCGCCGCTGGCGTGCGGGCCTGGCCGCCGCGGCCGCCGCGATCCCGCTTGTCCCGATCGTGGTGGCGCTGGTCCTGACCGGAGGCAGCGGCGGGGCAACCGCCCAGACCGCGAACGGCGCCGCTGTGTTCAAACCGGTCGCGGTCCCGAAGCTCTCAGCCGCCGGGCCCGGCCTCCTCCTCCCACCCGGCCCCGGGGCCCTGGTCGCCGTAGTGCAGCAGGGCACGCATATGCGCTCGCGCCCGGGCGGCCCGGCCTACGCCAAGGTCCCCGTGCACACCGAGTTCGGCTCCCCGGAGGCGCTGTGGGTGGTCCGGCTCTCCGGCCCCTGGCTGGGGGTGATCAGCCCGGTGGCCGGTAACGGGCGGGTCGGCTGGATTCCGGCCGCGGCCGCGTCACTGAGCCGGGTGAACTGGAAGCTCGAGGTCTCGCTGTCGGCCCGCCGTCTGACCGTTCTGCACTCCGGGCACGCGGTGGCCCATTTCACGGTCGCGATCGGCGCGCCGAGCGCGCCCACGCCGACCGGGCGCTTCGCGGTTACCGACCGCCTGCGCCCGGGCACTCCGGCCGGCCCCTACGGCTGCTGCATCCTCGCCCTCTCGGCCCAGGCCCCGCACGCGATCCAAGGCTGGAACGGGGGGAATCGGATCGCGATCCACTCCACCCCCGAGACCTCGTCGATCGGACTTCCGGTCAGCCACGGGTGCCTGCGCCTCACCCTCGCCGAAGGCCGGTGGCTCCTGTCTCACATTCCCCTCGGGACGCCCACCCTGATCTCGAGTTAGCTCGGATGGGCGCGAGCCAAGGACCTTAGGGGGACTCGCTCTCGCCGCTGGCGCGACGGATCTTCTCGATCGCCGCCCGCAGCAGGCGGGAGATCTGCATCTGCGAGGTGCCGATCCGACGGGCGATCTCCGATTGGGTCATGTCGCGGCCGAAACGCAGGAACAGGATCATCCGGTCGGTGTCCGACAGGGTCTCGACTCCGGCCGCGATCACGCTCAGGTACTCGGCCTGCTCGAGCCGTTCATCCTCGGCGCCGAACTGCTGGGCCGGACTCAGGGGACCGTCGTCGTCGTCGGATCCGGTCTCCAGCGGCGCGGCGTGCCGGGCGTGATAGGCCTCGATCGCCTCCAGGGCCTGCTCTTGGGTAATGCCCATGGCCTCGGCGAGCTCGGTCAAGGACGGTGACCGTCCCAGCCGCGAGGAGAGCTCGTCGGTCGTCCGGGCGAGTTCGACCGCGCGCTCCTTGACTCCGCGGGGCACGTGGACGGCCCAGCTGCTGTCTCGGAAGTAGCGCTTCAGCTCGCCCAGCATGGTCGGCATCGCGTAACTGGAGAAGGCAAAGCCCCGTTCGGGGTCAAAACGGTCGATGGCCTTGAGCAGCCCGACCATGGCGACCTGGGTCAGATCCTCAAGCGGCTCCCCGCGGGCGTGGTACCGGCGCGCGACGCTACGCGCCAGGGGCTCGAAGCGAGCGACCAATTCCTCCAGCACGACCGGGTCCTGATGCTCACGCCGAAGGGCCAGGAGCTCGTCGGTCGAGAGCCCCCGCAGTTGTCCGCGACCGAACGTCAAGGCAGGAGAAATCCGCTGGGAAGTCGGGAAGGGGCCGATCGGGGCATGCGCATCCTCCGTACCAGAGCTGTGTACGACGGTCTGCGCCGGCGTTGACGCCGAAACCTCCCATCGCGCCCGACGATCTGCCCGGATCGGAAGCTAACCGTCGCGGGCCGCGGGGAGTCTATCCGCCTCGGCCAGAACAAAGACCTCGACCTGGAGGTTGCGGCGTAGGTCGTTGGCGCTCATGAACGACCGCACCCGACGGCCGAGGATGGACTGCACAGCCTCGACCATCCCCTCGCGCATCGCGTCCTGGAGGCCCAGCCGGCCGGCCGCGACGACGTCGCCATTGTCGTTTTCCTCCAGCGTCTGCTCGGCTCGGGTGTAGCCACCCTCCAGCAGGGACACGACCAGGTCGCCGTCGATCGTGGTTCGGGCGCTGGTCGGTCCGCGACCCACGTAATGCTTGTGCAGGCGGGAGAGAGCGTTGGAAATCTCCAATGCAGGCGCAGACGGCGGCTCGGCGCGGAGCGTCGGGGGATCGATGTTCTCTTCGAGCATGAGGAGGCGTCGGGGGACGCCGAGTTTAGTCCCGGGGGGCGATCTCGGCGCGGTCCACCGGGAGCCCGAAGCGCTCCCGCAGTTCGGCGTCGTCGACCTCCTCGCCGTGGCGCTGCTCGTCCGGTGGATGCGCGAAGACGACGATCCGGTCGGCGGCGAAGGTCTGCAGGGCATCCTGGATGGCCTCCAACACGTCGCCCTCACCGGTGTCGGCGGCGGCGGAGACGCCCGCGTCGCCGAGCTGGTCGACGCTCTCCCGCCTCACCCAATCGGCCCGTTGGATCGCCTGGTCGGCGTCGGAGACCCAGAAGCGCAGCGCGCTGGTGCTCAGGGCGGGGGCGACCAGCATCACCTCGGCGTCGGCCGGATCGACGTCCCCCGGGAGCGCGTCGTTTAGCCGGGTCGCCGTGATCGGCTCGGTGGTCAGCACGAGCAGCTTCACGCCGGTTGACCTACCCACCTTCTCCGCGGGGGAATCGCGCTATCCATAGAGGGAATCGAAGCGCTCGGCGAAGCGATCGTTGATCACGTTGCGCTTGACCTTCAGCGTCGGGGTCAGCTCGCCTTCTTCGATCGAGAGGTCACGCTCCAGGATCACGAACTTCTTGATCTGCTCGACCTGGGCATAGTTGGAGTTGGCTCGGTTGAGCTCCTCCTGAACCATCTCGGTCACTTCCTCGCGCTCGGCGAGCTCCGCGACATCCTCCGGTAGCCCCTGCTCCTTGGCCCAGGGGAGGATCTCCTCGGCGTCAAGGGTGATCAGGGCGACCGGATAGGGACGGCGGTCACCGTGCATGACCGCCTGCGAGATGAAGCGCGACTGCTTGAGGTCGTTCTCGATGTTGGCCGGAGTCAGGTTCTTGCCCCCCGCGGTGATGATGATGTCCTTCTTGCGCCCCGTGATCTTCACGTAGCCCTCGTCGTCGATCTCGCCGACATCGCCCGTGTGCAGCCATCCGTCGACCAGGGTTTCGGCCGTGGCCTCGGAGTTGTCCCAGTACTCGCGAAAGATGTTGGGGCCGCGCAGCAGGATCTCGCCGTCCTCCTCGGCGATCCGGGCCTCAACGCCGGGCATCGGCCGCCCGACGGTCCCGAATTTGAACTGCTCGAGCGTCCCCACTGTGCCGACGGCAGTCGTCTCGGTCATGCCCCAGCCCTCCATCACCGGCACGCCACAGGCGTAGAAGAACTCGAGGATCTCGGCCGCGATCGGAGCCGCGCCGGTCACGGCCTGACGGATCTCGCCCCCGAATAGTCCCCGCACGCGGGCGAAGAGGCGTTCGTCGGCCTGATCGAAGGCGACCTGCATCTCGTCGGAGACGGACTCGCCGTGCTGCTGGCGTCGGCGCACCTCGACGCCGAGCTCGATCGCCTGGGCAAACCGCGTCCGATCCTGCTCGTCCCCCTGCTCCTGGAGCTTCATCGCCGCCGTGTACAGCTTCTCGAAGATGCGCGGAACCGACGGCAGGTAGGTGGGGGAGGTCTCGACCAGCTCCTCGAGGATCTTCTTGGCGTCGCCGCCGTAGAAGATGATCGTCGTTCCGAGCTCGAACGAGGCCAGCTGCGCGGTGAGCGCGAAGGCGTGGGCCAGGGGAAGAAACAGGTAGGTCCGTTCGCCGGGGGAGATGAAGTCCAGCTGCTGCACCATCTCGCCCACCGACATCGCGTTGCCGTGGGTCAGGACCACACCCTTGGGTGGGCCCGTCGTCCCCGACGTGTAGATAATCGTGTACGGGTCCTCGCGGGCCACGGCGGCCTGGCGCGACTCGAGCTCAGAGCGGTCGCCGGCGCGCCCGCGCTCGCGCAGCTGCTCGAGACCCGACTCGCCGGCGTCCGGCTCGATTCCGATCGTGGCCATCAGCTCGGGGAGCTCGTCGCGGACCTGATCGATCTTGGCGGCCTGGGCCTCGCTTTCGCAGAACACCGCCCGGGCCCCCGAGTTGCCCAGCACCCATGCGCACTCCTTCGGTGAATTGGTCGGGTAGACCGGGACCACGACGGCTCCAGCGGCCGAGATCGCGTAGCTGACCAGGGTCCACTCCAGGCGGGTGTCGGCCAGGATCGCCACGCGGTCACCGGCGGCGATGCCGAGCGCCACCAACCCGAGCGCGATCTCGTCGACCGCGTCGCTGACTTGCGCAAAGGTGAGCTCGTGCCACTCGCCGTCGGACTTGTAGCGCGCGGCCACGTGCTCGGCGAAGCGCTGACCGGCCGCGCCGGCGAGCGTGGCCACGGTGCCCTGTGTCGTCGCTGCCGTTGACGTCATCTCGTCCATCTCGTTGGTCTCGGTCATCAGCTCTCCTCTGGCCCGGGTTTCGAGTCCGATCTTCCCACGTCGGGCCAGGTCGAGGTTGCGCCCGGCGGCCGCGCGCGACAGAATGATCGATGTTGGCCAGGTGGGAGGCGCCGCGCGTTGGCGTCTGCGAAAGGCAGGTGGTGTGAGGTGCCCTTCTTGATCGGTGCGTCGACCGGCTGGGGCATCGGGCTCGTGCTCGGTGCCGTAGTGGTCATCGTCGCCGCCGCGATCGTTATCACGATCCTCGTCCTGGCCCGGCGGATCGCACAGCAGGCGCGGACGGCGGTGGCCGGGGTGGAGAAGGTGCGCGAGCAGACCGAGGCCCTGGACGGCGTCGACCAGATCAATGACTCGGGGGTGCGGATTTTGCACTCGGCGCGCGCCCTGCGGAAAGTGGCGGTGGGCAGGTGACCCTGACCTTCGCCGCCCTCTCCAACCACGGCGCCTGGGAAATCGGGTTGCTGATCGGGCTGGTCGCCGCCCTGGCTGTGGCGGGCCTGCTCTGGGTCCTGATCCAGACCGTTGACGACATCGAGCGCTCGGCCACCGGCCTGCTCGAGGTGGCCGGGAAGGTGGCCGGCAACACCGCCCACATCCCCGACCTTCAGGCCACCGCCCCGGTGTTGGGCGAGATCGTCGACGAAGCGGTTGTCCAGGACGGGTACATGAACGCGCTCACCGACGGTTTCGGGAGCGCCGCGTGAGCACGACCCTGCTGATCATCCTGAGCGTGTTGCTGGCCATCGTGATCGTGGTCGTGCTCGCGGCCGCCCTGATCCGGATCCGGGTCAAGCTCGAGGCCGCCAGCAAGACGTTGGCCACCCTGGCCTCGGCCCTCGGCGGGGTTGAGACAGACCATCTGAAGCCGCTGGAACCGGCGGTCACCGCCATCAACGCCCAGTTCGCGGTGATCGTCGGGGCGCTGCCCGGGGTCGCCCGCAAGGCCGCCGTAGTCGCCGAGCGGAGGCCGCGATGATCCTGGAATGGATCGGTGACGCGATCCTGCTCGTGGTGCTGCTCCCCGTGGTCGTCTACCTGCTGCGAGGTGTTTTGAATGCCGCCAGCTCGATCGTCCCCAGCGCCCGCGAGATCGCCGCCGCGACCCAGGCCGGATCTCGCGACCTCGATGCCACCGCGCTGCTCCTCACCACCCAGGAGCAGGTCAAGCAGACGATCACCGCCGCCGCCGACTACGGCGGCTCCCTCGACGTGAT
Organism: Solirubrobacteraceae bacterium; assembly: GCA_051005855.1. GTDB lineage: Bacteria > Actinomycetota > Thermoleophilia > Solirubrobacterales > Solirubrobacteraceae > Palsa-465. The sequence goes on from JBPCIY010000092.1 coordinate 11,331, forward strand.
TCTCGACGACGCCTAGGAGGCCGATACGATGCCTGCAGCCGGAGTGGTAATGATCATCGCGGTTGTCGTGATCGTCGCCGCGCTCGTCTACTACCTGGCGGCGACGATCGCCGCCCTGCGCCAGATCACCGGTGCCCTGAGCGATGCGATCGCCGGGGTCGGGGGGATCATCGAGAAGACGGCCCCGGTGGGCGACGTGGTGCCGACGATCAACGCCCAGCTCGACGCCGGGGTCGATCTGCTCGAAGGCCTGCTGGTCAGGAAGGCCGGTCTGTCCGAGGCGGTTGGGCTCATCGACGGTCTCTACCCCGGCGCCGCGGCCGCCGGGCTGCGCGATTTCCCCGAGAGCCGAGAGATCAAGCCCCCCCGGATCGGGGAGGTCTACACGCGGGGCACGCTGACCCTGGCCCGGCTGGGGCGCGAAGCGCCGATTGCCGCCGCATCGCCCAACGGCCCGGCCCTGCGCAACCCGGCCTACGGCTCGAGCGCGTCGCGCGCGCTGTATCCCGATCTTCGCCAGGACCGCCCCGAGCTGATGCCCCGGTCGCCGGTGATCGGGGCCGACTCACCCGTCCAGTACGACCCCGAGGTCCCGGTCGGTGGCCCCCGAACTCGGATGCGGCAGCGAAAGGACGACGGCAATGCAGACGCCGGCTCCGTTTGAGTACGAGCGGGCGACCAGCGTCGACGGCGCCCTGGCCGCGCTCGCGCGCCTCGGCTCCGAGGCGCGGGTGATCGCCGGCGGCCACAGCCTGCTGCCGATGATGAAGTTGCGCCTGGCCAATCCCGAGTACCTGATCGACATCAACGATCTCGAGGGTGAGCTGGCCTATATCCACGAGTGGGCACACGGCCCGGATGGCCGGGTCCAGGAAATCCGGATCGGCGCCTTGACCCGTCACGCCGAGCTGATGGCATCCGAGATGTTGGCCGAGCACTTTCCCGCCTTCCGCGACGCCGAGGCGGTGATCGCCGATCCGGTGGTGCGCAACCGCGGAACGATCGGCGGCTCACTGTGCCAAGCCGACGCCGCCGAGGACCTGAGCGCGGTGTGCACGGCGCTCGGCGCCCACGTGGTGATCCGCGGCCCAGAGGGCGAGCGGGTGGTGGCGATGAACGACTTCCACCTCGGGCCCTACATGACCGCGGTGGGTGATGGTGAACTACTCACCGAGGTCCGGCTGCCGTTGCGCAGCGGGGCCGGCAGCGCCCACGAGAAGGTCGAGCGCCGCGCCGGCGATTGGGCGATCGCGGCCGCCACGGCGGCGGTCTGGATCGACGGCGGCACGATCACCGACGCCGGGATCGCCCTGAGCGCGGCGGGCCCGACCACCGTCCACCTCACGCGGGCGGCCGAGCTGCTGCGCGGCGCCAGCCCGTCGCAGGAGCTCTTCACCCAGGCGGGCGAGATCGCCGCGGCCGACTGTGCCCCGGTCGCCGACGGCCGGGGACCGGTCGACTACAAGCGCCATCTGGCCGGGGTCCTGACCGCCCGCGCGCTAAGGCGGGCCACCGCCCGTGCCCTCAAGCAGGTCGCATGAGCGGTCCGATGCACGTCACGATCACCATCAACGGGCGGCCCGTCTCCCGCGAGATTGAGCCCCGCCTGCTGCTCGTCCACTTCATCCGCGATACGCCCGGGCTGACCGGCACCCACTGGGGCTGTGACACCTCCAACTGTGGTGCCTGCGTCGTGCTCATGGATGGCAAGCCGCTGAAGTCCTGCACGATGCTCGCGGTGATGGCCGAGGGACACGAGATCCAGACCGTCGAGTCACTGGAGCGCGACGGTCGCCTCGATCCGATCCAGCAGGGCTTCCACGAACTGCACGCCCTGCACTGCGGCTTCTGCACCCCCGGCCTGCTGATGACCGGCCGCGCGCTCTTGGACAGCAATCCCGACCCGTCTGAGGCGGAGATTCGCACCGCCATCTCCGGGGCCATCTGCCGCTGCACGGGCTACAAGAACATCGTCTCAGCGATTCGCTGGGCCGCCGAGCACGAGGCCAACACGAGACAGGAGGCCTGACCCGTGGCGACGCTGGAGAACCTGCCCAGTCCTAGTACCGAGCGCCCGATCGGCTTCGGCCGCCTCAAGCGCAAGGAGGACGCGCGCTTCATCCGCGGCCAGGGCAACTACCTCGATGACATCCGCCTGCCCGGGATGGTCCACGGCGTGATGCTGCGCAGCCCCTACGCGCACGCCAAGATCGTCTCGATCGACACCTCGGCGGCGCTGGCGCTGCCCGGCGTGGCGGCGGTGGTCACCGCCAAGGACCTCGAAACGCTCGGGCTGGCCTGGATGCCGACCATCTCCTACGACACCCAGGCCGTGCTGGCCGGCGACAAGGTCCGCTTCCAGGGCCAGGAAGTGGCGTTCGTGATCGCCACCGACGAGTACGTCGCCCGCGACGCGACGGCGCTGATCGAGGTCGAGTACGAGCCGCTGCCCGCGGTCGTCAACGCCCGCAAGGCGCTGGACGATGACGCGCCGCTGATCCGCGACGACAAGGACGGCCAGCGCGACAACCTGGCCAGCCCGACCTGGGAGGCCGGTGACGAGGCGGCCACCGAGCAGGCCTTCGCCGAGGCCGACACGATTGTCAGCCGGGACATGATCTACCCCCGCTGTCACCCGGCCCCGCTCGAGACCTGCGGGATGATCGCCGACTTCAACCCGGAAACGGGGCAGCTGGACATCTACAACGGCAACCAGGCCCCCAACGCGCACCGCACCGTGTACGCCCACGTGGCCGGGCTGGCCGAGCACATGATCCGGATCCGCTGCGGGGACATCGGCGGCGGCTTTGGCAACAAGGTCCCCGTCTACCCGGGGTATGTGTGCGCGATCGCCGGCTCGATCGTCGCCGGCGTGCCGGTCAAGTGGGTCGAGGACCGCTCCGAGAACCTGATGTCGACCGGTTTTGCCCGCGACTACGTGATGCGCTCGGACATCTGTGCCAAGGACGGCAAGATCACCGGCCTGCGGGTTGATGTGATCGCCGACCATGGCGCGTTTGACTCGACCGCCCAGCCGACCAAGTTCCCGGCCGGTTTCTTTCACATCTGCTGCGGCTCCTATGACCTGCAGGCCGCCCACGTCCGGGTCAAGGCGGTCTACACCAACAAGGCGCCGGGCGGGGTGGCCTACCGCTGCTCATTCCGGATCACCGAGGCCGTGTACCTGGTCGAGCGGATGGTCTCGGCGCTCGCGCTCGAGATGGGGGTGGATCCGATCGATCTGCGGATGCAGAGCTTCATCGCCCCCGAGCAATTCCCGTATGTGACCACCACCGGCTGGACCTACGACTCCGGCAACTACGCCGAGACGATGCGGGTGGCGATGGAGATCGCCGGCTACGAGGATCTCCGCCGTGAGCAGGCCGAGAAGCGCGCTCGGGGTGAGCTGATGGGCATCGGCGTCTCGTTCTTCACCGAGGGCGTGGGGGCGGGGCCACGCAAGCACATGGACATCCTCGGGCTGTCGATGAACGACGGGGCTGACCTGCGCGTGCACCCCTCCGGCCAGGCGATGGTCTCGATCAGCGCCCAGACCCAGGGCCAGGGTCACGAGACCACCTTCGCCCAGATCGTCGCCGAGGAGCTGGGGATTCCGCCCGAGGACGTCGAGGTGCGCCACGGCGACACCGACCGGACCCCCTTCGGGCTGGGCACCTACGGCAGCCGGTCCACGCCCGTGTCGGGAGCCGCGGTCGCGGTCGTGGCCCGCAAGGTCCGTGACCGGGCTCGGCTGATCGCGGCCCAGATGCTCGAGACCCGCCCCGACGATCTCGCCTGGGAGAAGGGACGCTGGTACGTCAAGGGCGATCCCGAACAGGGCGCGCTGATCGAGGACATCTCCGCCTATGCCTACAGCGGCGATTCGATGCCCGAGGGAATGGAGGGCGGCCTCGACGCCCAGGTCATCTACGACCCGCCCAATCTGACCTACCCCTACGGCGCCTACATCGCGGTTGTCGACATCGATCCCGACACCGCGCACGTCAAGGTCCGGCGCTTCATCGCCGTCGATGACTGCGGCGTCCGGATCAACCCGATGATCGTCGACGGTCAGATCCACGGCGGCTTGGCCGAGGGGATCGGCATTGCCCTGATGGAGGTCATCACCTTCGACGAGGAGGGCAACTGCCTCAACAACTCGTTCATGGACTACCTGATCCCGACCGCGCTCGAGTGCCCGGACTTCGAGCTCGGGGCGACCGTGACCCCGTGCCCGCACCATCCGCTCGGCGCCAAGGGGGTCGGCGAGTCGCCCAACGTGGGCTCGCCTCCGGCCATCGTCAGCGCCGTGATCGACGCCCTGCACGAAACCCACGGCGTCGATCACATCGATATGCCGTGCACCCCGGCCCGGGTGTGGGCGGCCATGCAGGGTCGCCCCGAGCCACCGCAATGACGGCGGGCGGGTCTGACACCGGCGAGGCCGCCGGGGCGGTCCGCCACCTCGCTCCCGACGTCGAGACCCTGGCCCGCCGCCTGGCCGGCGCCGATTACCTGGTCGAGGAGGGACTGGCCACCTCGATGTTCCTCGCTCTCCGTCTGCCCCAGCCGCTGCTGTTGGAGGGCGAAGCCGGGGTCGGCAAGACCGAGGCGGCCAAGGCCCTGGCCGCGGTGCTTGACACGCCGCTGGTTCGCCTCCAGTGCTATGAGGGGATCGATGCGGCCGAGGCCCTGTACGAATGGAACTACCCCCGCCAGCTGCTGGCCATCCGGCTGGCCGAAGCGCAGCGCACCGACCTGCGCGAGGGTGACCTGTTCGGCCGTGAGTATCTGACCCGACGCCCGCTGCTGCGCGCGCTCGAGCACCCCGGCCCGCGGCCGGCCGTCCTGTTGATCGACGAGATCGACCGCGCCGACGACGACTTCGAGGCCTTCCTGCTCGAGCTGCTCGCCGACGCCGCGGTCACGATCCCCGAGCTGGGCACGGTCACGGCTACCCATCCACCGGTGATCGTGCTGACCTCCAACCGCACGCGTGATCTTCACGACGCGGTCAAGCGCCGCTGCCTCTATCACTGGATCGATTACCCCACCGCCGCCCGTGAGGTCGAGATCGTCCGCCGGCGGGTCCCGCATGCCGACGAGGCGCTCGCCGTCCAGGTCGCCGCGACCGTGGCCCGGTTTCGCGACCAGGACGTCCAGAAGCCGCCCGGGATCGCCGAGGCGATCGATTGGCTGGCGGCGCTCAGCGCGCTCGGCGTGGACCATCTCGACGACGCCGCCGCGGAGCGGACGCTCGGTTCGGTGCTCAAGTACCGCGAGGACCAGGAGGCCGTGCGCGAGGCGGGACTGGCCGAGCTGGTGGGAGGGGGCTGAGGTGGTTGAGCCTTCGCCCGGGGCGTTTGCGCTCGAGACCGTCGTGCTCGATCTGCCGGCCACCGCCGCCGCATTCGCCCGCCGGCTGCGCGACGCCGGCCTGCCGGTGGGGCCGGACCGCGCGGCGCGCTTCGCGCAGGCGCTGGCCGTGGCCCGTCCGATCGCCCGGCGGCGGCTGTACTGGATCGCCCGCTCGGTGTTCGTCTCGGATCAGCACCAGGGGGCGGCGTTCGAGGCCGTGTTCCGGGAGGTGTTTGGCTCCCGGGGCGGCGTGTCCAACGCCTTTGACCAGGACGCGGTCGCGGTGCAGCGCGATGCGGGTGCGCCGACGCCCGAAGCCGATGTGCAGGACAGCGCCGGGGGGCGTTCGGCCGGCGAGGGCGGAGTGCTGGCGTCCGCTCCACGGGCTCGCGAGGTCCCGGACGCGCGGGTTGAGGATGTGCCCGTTCCGGTCCTGGCCAGCGGCGAGGAGGTCATCCGCAGCAAGCGCTTCGAGGCCCTGGACCGCCACGAGTTGCGTCAGCTCGAGCGCCTGATGCGGGGGCTCAGCCTGGCCCCGCCCCCCCGCCGCACGCGCCGCTACGAGCACCGCCGCCGTGGGCGGGCGATCGATCTGCGCCGCACGCTGCGTGCCAGCCTGCGCTCCGGGGGGGACCCGATCCGTCTCGCCCGCCGTCAGCGGCGGGTGACCCGCCGGCGGATCGTGCTGCTGTGCGACATCTCGGGCTCGATGGAGCCTTATGCCCGCGCCTACGTTCAGTTCCTGGCCTGCGCGGCGCGGGTCGGCCCCCGAGCCGAGGCGTTCGTGTTCGCCACCCGGCTGACCCGGTTGACCCGGGCTCTGGCCGTGCGCAGCCCCGAGCGAGCGCTGGCCCGCGCCGCCGTCGCGGCGCCCGACTGGTCCAGCGGCACTCGGATCGGCGAGGCGCTGAAGACCTTCAACGATCGCCACGGCCGGCGGGGTATGGCGCGAGGAGCGGTGGTGGTGATCCTGTCCGACGGCTGGGAGCGCGGCGATCCGAGCCTGGTCGGACGCGAGATGGAGCGCCTGGGCCGGCTCGCCCACCGGATCGTGTGGGTGAACCCCCGGGTGGCCGCGCGCGGCTTCTCGCCGCGGACCGGGGGGATGGCGGCCGCGCTCCCCCACTGCGATGCCCTGCTCAGCGGTCACAATCTTGAGGCGCTCGAGGCCGTGGTCGCGGCGATCGGAGGTGATCGCCGCGTCGAGGGGGCCGCCCCGGAGGCGTGGATCGAGCCTGAGACCAGCGAGGAGGACTGGGCCTCGGCGACGCCCGTGGCGGGGAGCTCGGTGGCGATGCCCAGCGGCTACGGGCCCAGCCGCGAGCGGCGAGCGCCGGGCTGGGGCCGGGGCGACTCGCAGTGACCGACCCGAGCGCCAAGCGCTGCATCTATCCGGGCTGCGCGCGGCCCGCGGTGGCGCCGCATCCGCTCGGCGGTCCCCAACCCAGCTTCTGCGACCTGGAAGGGCACAACGCGCTCAGCGCCCACCAGGAGCGCCAGCGGCGCGCCGCGGGAGAAGGGCACCCGTGCGGCGCCGTCGACGAGGAGGGGATTGATCGATGATCGCCAGCAATCTCGAGGATCGAGGAGGTCCCTGATGGCCGATGAGGCCTACCGCGCCGTGTTCTTGCGCATTCACCCCACGGGCAAGATGGTGCTCAGTCTGACCACCGAGTCCGACGGACGCGAAGGTGAGTATGCCCAGCAGGTGGCCGGCGAGCTCGGCGTACCTGCCCTCGACGTCAAGGTCGTGCCCGCCGACACCGACCGCTTCGGGCGCGAGCACGGGTACAACACGAGCCCGTCACCCGGGACGCCGGCGGCGATCGCCACGACCACCGAGAAGATCCGTGACAAGGCCCAGCAGCTGGCCGGGATGGCGCTGCAAGCGCCGACCGAGACGGTCAGCTGGCAGGACGGCGCGTTCGTGGCCGGTGACGCTGGCGATGGCGACGGTGCCAAGACGATCGCCGATCTCGCCCTGTACGCGCACGGCACCGGAGCGCTCCCACCGGGGGTCGAGGGCGGCCTCGACGCCCAGACGGTCTACCGGGACTGATCGTGAACGCGGTCTTGATGGGAGCTCAGCCGGTGCCCAGCGTGCCCTCGAGCTCGACCGTGAGCTCGTCGGCAACCTTGAGCGCGCCGAACAGGGCCGAATACGGCTTCATGCCCCAGTCGCTCTGGCGCAGGTGGGTCGACGCGCTCAGCTCGCCGCCGTCACCCACGGTCAGCGTGAACGCCACCGGGTGCCGGCGGCCGAACAGCTCGAGCTCGCCGTCCACCTCGAGGCCTCCGGCGGCGTCGCCCACGGCGGTGGAGGCAAACTCGATCGCGGTCCCCTTCAGGACTTCGTCGTCGATCGTCTGCTGGATGTTGTTGCGGTCGTCATCGCCGAGTGACTTCATCCCACCGGTGCCCTCGCGCACCCGCAGCGAGTGCGCATCGGCGGTCAGATTGACGGTGGTGGCCGCGGCCTGCGCGTCCACCTCGATCGTGGCCTTCCAGGCCGTGACCTCGATCAGCAGGTCATGTCCCGCCTTGGCCGCCGCTCCTTTTCGAGCCGTCCGGATCCTCAGCGTCGCCTGCTCGGGTCCCAGCGAGTACGTGCCCGGTTGCATCGGCATGCGCGGCCTCCATCCTCTCCTGATTTGCGGACCAACCTGCAGAACATACCTACGAAAGGAGACCGGGCGTGGTTGAGCTCGACCATCCGTTCACCTCTGAGAAGCCCACCGCCGAGACCTGGCAGGCGATCCTCGACCTCGAGCGGCTCGTGCCCTGCGTGCAGGGTGGGACGGTGATCGAGAAGACCAGCCCCGAGGAGGTCAAAGCCGAGATCAAGGTCAAGATGGGTGCCATGTCCATGAAGTTCACCGGCACCGTGTCGGTGGTCGAGTCAGACGAGGCCAGCCATCGCGCGCTGATGCGGGTCAAGTCCCGCGAGGCCGGCGGCCAGGGCCACGCCAACGCGGACGTCACCTTCACCCTCTCCGATGGCGGCGGCACCGTCCACACCGCCGCCCAGATCACGGGCAAGGCCGCCTCGATGGGCGACGGTGTCGTCTCGACCGTGCTCGACGCGCTGATCCGCGACTTCACCGGCAAACTCGGCGCCCTCTAGCCCGGTTCCGGCCCGATGGCGGTCCGAAAGATGCGCGAGGTCCAGCCCGGAGAGGTCCCGGTCGACGGTGGCACGGCCGTGCAGGAGCAGCCCGACCGTCCGGTGTTTCGCGGCCACGGCAGCGATGACTACGTGTGCGTGAGCTGCGGCAACCTGCTCGCGCAGGCGATGGACCCGGCCTATATGACCAAGCGGGTGCGCGTGCGCTGCGCGGTCTGCCGGACGGTCAACATCGCCGCGGAGCACGCTGTCGAGCCCGCGCGGCGGCCGCGCGAGCCACGGTGATGGACCGGCGGCGTTTGACGCACGCGTCGTGAGGCACGATCATCGAGCGCGGACAGTCGCGATGATCAAGGCCAAGCTCGCATCCCGGGTCACCGAGCTCGCGCAGCAGCGGGTGCCGTTCGTGCTCGCCACCGTGGTCCGGGCCCGGCGCCCGACCAGCGTCCGCCCCGGCGACACGGCGATCGTGACCACCGACGGCACGATCGACGGCTTCGTGGGCGGGATGTGCGCCGAGTCCTCGGTGCGCCTGTATGCGTTGCGCGCCCTGGAGACCGGCGAACCGGTGCTGCTGCGCCTGATGCCCGACGACGACTACGGTGGCGAGACCGCGGACGGGATCGACGGCGCGGTGGTGGAGCGCAATCCCTGCCTGAGCGGCGGAGCGCTCGAGATCTTCATCGAGCCCCAGCTCCCGGCCGCTCACCTGATCGTCCTGGGGGGCTCCCCGATCGCCGCCGCCGTGGCCGACGTAGGCGTCGCCGCCGGCTACGCGGTCGACCGCCTCGGGGCGCAGGAGATCGGGGACCTCACCGGCGTGAGCGCGCTGATCGTCGCCGCCCACGGAAGCGAGGAGGAGCGGGCGCTGGCGGCGGCGCTGAGCGCCGGGGTGCCCTACGTGGCCCTGGTCGCCAGCCCGGTCAGGGGCGAGGCGGTCCGGGCGCAGCTCGAGCTTCCGGCCGAGCTGGCCGCCCAGCTGCACACTCCGGCCGGACTGGACATCGGCGCCCGCACCCCGACCGAGATCGCGATCTCGATCCTGGCCGAGCTGGTCGCCGGCCAGCACGCGGACCCTGTCCCTGGCCGGCCCGGCCCGGGCGCCCCTGAACCGATCGCCACTGACCCCATCTGCGGAATGACGGTGGCAGTCGCCGCGGCTACCCCCAGCCTGAGCCGCGCCGACGGCGAGGCCGTCTACTTCTGTGGGACGGGCTGCCGCGACGCCTACCTCCGGTCGCATGTCTCGCCTGGCGCCGCCGGCTAGCGGCGCTTTGGTCACCGGCCTGGTCCTGGCCGCCGGTGGCTCCACACGGCTGGGGCAGCCCAAGCAACTGCTGCCCTACGGCGACGGGCCGCTGCTCGGGCACGTGCTCGGGGTGGCTCGCCGGTGCCCCTTCGATCAGCTGCTGTGCGTGCTGGGTGGCTTCAGCGCTCGGGTGCGCAATCAGGTCGATACCCGTGGGGTGCAAGTGATCGAGAACTCGGGCTACGGCTCGGGCTGCTCGTCGTCGATCGCCGCCGCGCTGGCGGCTGTGGACCCGGCCAGCGAGCTGCTGGTGCTGATGCTCGGTGACCAACCCGGCATCACGCCCGAGACCGTGGGTGCGCTGATCGGCGGCTGCGGTGACGCGCCCCTGGCCGCCTGCCGGTACGCCGACGGCCGCGGTCACCCGCTCGCCTTCGCACGCCGCACCTTCACCGAGCTGGCCGAGTTGCACGGCGACAAAGCGGTCTGGAAGCTGATGGATCGCCATGACACCGAGGTCGCCGACGTGCCCGTGCCCGGGGCGGTTCCCCCCGACATCGACACTTGGGAGGACTACGAGCTCGCGGTGGCAGCGCTGGGCTAGATCCGGCCCGTTCGGTCCGATCCGGCGCGGGGGGCGCCTCGTGGTGGCAGCCCCCTCCGGCGGACCGGTTTCCGACGAACCGGTTCCGACCGTCTCGGGTCCGATGGACCGGTTTTTACGTTTTCTTTGCTCCTGGTGTTAGTTTTTTGCCTCGCGGGTACATAGCTACTGGAAGTGGGGGCGACGCTGAGTCGTTCCGGCGGAGTCGCCCACCTGGTCCGCCGGGACGTTTTCGGCGGCCCTGTGCGCTACTTCGTCGGGCCACGTAGCCCGGGCCCGTCGCTCGCTCGCAAGCGGGCCAGTCTCCGCCAGGGGGTGGCGGAGCACGAGTCAGGCTTTGCCCGTTTTGCAGGTCCGAGGCCGACCCCATTCTTCGGTTGCCCCGGTGATGGCCGGCTCGTGTCGTGAGTTCTCGGGCGGTGCCGCCTCGGACGGAGGCGCCCGGCACCGGCGAGTCGGATCTCCGGAGGGGTGATCGCCTCGGCCTGACTCTGCTCTGTGGGCGGTTGGGGATGACGCTCCGGACCAGGAGCCGGGAGACGCGCCCGACAGGATTTGAACCTGTGACCTTCCGCTCCGGAGGCGGACGCTCTATCCACTGAGCTACGGGCGCTTGCGATCGGCGAAGATCGGCGTCCAGCTTAGAGCCATGCCTGCCCCCGCGCACCCCCAGCCCGGCGCGTCCGTCGTCGCGATCATCTCCGACACCCACATGCCGCGGGGTGACCGGCGTCTGCCCGACGTGTGCGTGACCCGGCTGCGTGCCGCCGACCTGATCATCCACGCCGGTGGCCTGGCGGCCCTGCCCGTGCTGACCGAACTGCAGTCCCTGGGCGAGGTGGTCGCAGTAGCCGGCAACGTCGACGATGCTGAGGTCCGCGCGGCCCTCCCGCTCAGTGCTCTGGTTACGGTCGCCGGCCGCCGGGTCGCGGTCGTGCATGACGCCGGCCCGTCAGGGGGCCGGCTGGCCCGCGTGCGGCGTCGCTTCCCCGACGCTGACGCGGTGATCTTCGGCCACTCTCACATCCCGCTGCACGAGTCCGGACCGGACGGCTTTCAGATCTTCAACCCGGGGAGCCCGACCGAGCGCCGCCGTTCGCCCCATCACACCATGGGGCTCGCGCACGTGAAGGATGACCGGGTCGCCTTCGAGCTGATAACGCTCGACTGACCGCCGCGTAAGCGATGCGGCCGCGACTGACATCCGCGGGCGCGGCTGGCAGACTCGGGCGGCATGGACCTCTCGATCTTCTTCGCCGGCACCGGCGGCTCGGTGCCCACTGGCCGGCGTGGGCTGCCCTCACTGCTCGTGCGCCGAGGCGGTGATCGGATCCTGTTCGACTGCGGAGAGGGCACCCAGCGCCAGCTCGTGGGCTCGGTGGGACTCGCCGACCTGACCGAGATCTTTCTCACCCACTTTCACTCCGACCATTGGCTCGGACTGCCGGGCATGCTCAAGACCTTCGATCTGCGCGGTCGCGACAAACCATTGCGGATCCACGGGCCCGCCGGCCTGCGCACGCTGATCACGTTCGTGGAACGAATGTCGGGCCGGGTCAGCTACGGGCTCGAGGTGGTCGAGCTCGAGGCGGGGGAGAGCGTGGCGCGCGATGGGTACGAAATCGCTGCCGTGGCCGTCGCCCACCGGGGGCCGGCGTTTGGCTACGTGCTCTATGAGCGCGAGCGTCCCGGCGTGTTCGATCCCGACGCGGCTGCCCGCCTCGGGCTCACGCCCGGCCCCGAGTTCGGTCGCGTCCAACGAGGGGAGACCGTCCGCGGCGTTGGCCCCGAACAGGTGCTCGGTCCCAGCCGCCCGGGGCGCAAGCTCGTGCTCTCGGGTGACACGCAGCCGTGCGAGACGCTGCGCATCGCGGCCCACCAGGCCGACGTGCTCATCCACGAGGCCACCTTTGCTGAAGAGGAGTCAGCGCGGGCCCGGGAGACCGGGCACTCCACCGCCGCCCAGGCGGCGACCCTGGCCCAGGAGGCGGAGGTCGGTCTGCTGGCGCTCAACCACGTCTCCACCCGTCATCCCCTGCGCCTGCTCCGTGATGAGGCCCGGGCCGTGTTCCCGCGCACGGTCATCCCGCGTGACTTCGACACGATCGAGGTCCCGCTCGTGGAGCGTGGCCGGCCGGAGGTGGTGCGCTGGCCTCCGGATGCGGGCTCGTCCCCCGAGGCGGGCTCGCGCCCCGAGGGGGGCTCGCGCCCTGATGCGCAGCCCGTCGACCCCCAGACCAACGACCCTCAGACCGACGACGCTGAGCCGACTCACGCCGAGCGGGCCACGCCCGAGCCCGCGCCGTGACTGCCCTGATTCCCGCGGACTTCGAGCGGGGTCCACTGGGCTACGAGCGTATCCGTCCTCAGCACGCCGCCGAGCTCGAGCCGCTGTCCCTTGATCCCCGCGTGTGGCGCACTCTGCAATACCCCAGTGAGCCGCCGCCGACCGCCGCCGACGTCCGGCGTGTCGCCGAGCGTAAGCACGCCCACTGGGAGTCCCATGGCTTCGGCCAGTGGCTGCTGCGCGACCGCTCGGACGGTCTCGTGGTTGGCCGGGGCGGGCTGCAATACACCGAGGCCACGGGCACCTGGGAGGTCGAGATCGGCTGGGCGGTACTGCCCGCCCGGTGGGGTAAGGGCTTCGCCACCGAGCTAGCTCAGACCTCGATCCAGGCGGCGTTCGAGTCCCTCGGGCTGCCCGACGTGATCGCCTACACGCAGCCCGACAACCTCGCGTCCCGCCGGGTGATGGAGAAAGCCCGCCTGCGCTACGAGCAGGACTTCACGCACGAAGACATGCCTCACGTCCTTTACCGCCTCCGCGCCCCGGCGCGCGCGGGGCTGAGGCAGGCGCATGCGCCTACTGGACACTATGTCCATTAGCTGCACGCGCATCGAGAATTACCCGCGAATTGCGGCCCGGACCCCCCCGGCACCGCCGGGCCCGGTGCTAGCCTCACAGCTACATCAATAACGCCCCTTTAACCCGGTCCCGAGAGACCAGGAAGGAGCAGGTTGCCAGCCGCCACGGTCGTGCTCGACCGCGATGACATGCGTCGCACCCTCGTGCGGATCGCCCACGAGATCGTCGAGAAGAACCCCGACGGCTCGATTGCCATCATCGGTATCCACCGGCGCGGAGCGCATCTCGCCCGTCGACTGCATGCGCTGACCAGCGAGCTGCTCGAGCCGGTGATACCCCTGGGCTCGGTGGACATCTCCTTTTACCGCGATGACTTCGGGATTCGGCCGAGCGCGCCGGTCGTGCACGCGACCCAGCTCGACTTCGCCGTCGACGGCCGCACGATCGTGATCGTCGATGACGTCCTCTACACCGGGCGCACGGTGCGGGCAGCGATCGACGAGATCTTCGACTTCGGGCGCCCCGAGCGCGTCCAGCTCGCCGTGCTCGTGGACCGCGGCCATCGCGAGCTCCCGATCCGCCCCGACTACGTGGGCAAGAACCTCCCCACCTCCCAGGACCAGCGGGTCAACGTCCGCGTCGAAGAGGTCGACGGCACCGACGAGGTGACGATCGGCCCCGCGGCCGAGAGCCGAGTGCAGGCGGCGGCGCGATGAGCAGCCGGACGACGCCGCGTCACCTGATCTCGATCGACGACCTCGATCGGGCCGGAATCGAGCGGATCCTCGACCGGGCCGAGTCGTTCGCCGAGGTTTCGGGGCGAGAGATAAAGAAGGTTCCGGCGCTGCGCGGGCGCACAATCGTCAACCTGTTCTATGAGTCCTCGACCCGGACCAGCTCGAGTTTCGAGCTCGCCGCTAAGCGGCTCAGCGCCGACGTGGTCAGCATCCGCTCGGCCGGCTCGAGCGTCGACAAGGGCGAGTCACTCAAGGACACCGTGCAGACGTTGTCGGCCTATGACCCGGCGGCGATCGTGATCCGCTCGCCCCAGGCTGGAGCCGCCCAGCTGGTGGCGGGTTGGACGGAGGCGGCGGTGATCAACGCCGGGGACGGCAAGCACGAGCACCCGACCCAGGCTCTGCTCGACGTGTTCACGCTGCGCCGGCGGCTCGGCCCGCTGGACGGCGCCAAGATCTGGATCGTCGGCGACGTCCTGCACTCCCGCGTGGCGCGCTCGGACATCCTCGCCTTTACGCGGATGGGCGCCACGGTGACCGTCAGCGGGCCGCCGACCCTGATCCCGCGCGACATCGAGGCGCTGGGGTGCACGGCGACCCCGACCCTCGATCGGCTCGCCGAGGCCGACGTCGTCTACGTCCTGCGCATGCAGCATGAACGCATGAACGAAGCCTTCGTGCCCTCGCTGCGCGAGTACGCCTCCCGGTACCAGATCAACGAGCGCCGGCTCAGGCCCCGACAGCTGGTTATGCACCCCGGCCCGGTCAACCGCGGGGTCGAGATCTCAGCGGCGACCATCGACTCCCCGCAGGCGCTGATCGGTGACCAGGTCAAGGCCGGGGTCGCAGTCCGCATGGCCGTCCTCTATGAGCTGCTGGTCGGCTCGCCGATGCTGGCGCCAGCAGGATGACGCCCCCGGCGATCTTTCAGGTGAGTTTGGATGGCGAACGATCGCCAGGCGGGGGCGCTTGATGAGGACGGAGAGGCTCTTCTCGCGCGAGCTACCCGCGGCCGAGGTGCTGATCCGCGGCGCTCACGTTCTCGATCCCCGGGCTGGGCTCGACGAGCGCCAGGATGTCCTGATCCGCGGCGGCCTGGTGGCCGGGCTCGGCGCCCCGGAATCGGTGCCCGCACCCGAGGCCGGCGAGACGATTGAGGCCCGCGGCAAGCACGTCTTTCCGGGCTTCGTGGATCCCCACGTACACCTGCGCACGCCAGGCCAGGAGTACAAGGAGGATCTCGAAACCGGCACGGCGTCGGCCGCGGCGGGGGGCTACTGCGCCGTGGTAGCGATGCCCAACACCGTGCCGACCGTGGACAGCGCCGCCGTGCTCGGCTCGCTGGTGGAGACCGCCCGCCGAGAGGCCCGGGTACCGGTCGGCTTTCTGGCCAGCATCACGCGGGGGCTGGCCGGGGCCGAGCTGACCGAGATGGCCGACCTGCGCGACGCCGGGGCGATCGGCTTCACCGACGACGGCAAGCCCGTGGTCTCGGCCGGAATGCTGCGCCGCGCACTGCAGTACCAGCGCCTGGCCGGCGGGATCATCGCCCTGCATGAAGAGGATCCCACCCTCTCGGGCGACGGGGTCATGCACGAGGGGGCGGTCTCAGCCCGCCTCGGGATGGCCGGAATCCCGCCCGTCTCCGAGTCGACCATGATCACCCGCGACGGCGCCCTGGCCGTCTACGAAGATGCCCGCGTTCACTTCCAACACCTTTCCTGTGCGGAGTCGGTGCAGGCCCTCGCGGCCGCCAAGGCGGCGGGGGGGCGGGTCAGTGGCGAGACTTCACCGCACCACCTGACGCTCACCGACGACGTTGTGCGCACGCTCGACAGCCGCTTCAAGATGAACCCCCCCCTGCGCACCGAGCGCGATCGCCGGGCGCTGGTCGAAGGGTTGCGCTCGGGCGTGATCGACTGCGTGGCCACCGACCACGCGCCCCACGCACGGCACGAGAAGGAGGTTCCGTTCGAGCAGGCGCCGATGGGGACCACCGGACTGGAGACCGCCTTCGCCGCCCTCTACACCGAGCTGGTCGCCTCCGGCGAGCTCGAGCTCGAAACGATCGTCGAGCGCCTCAGCGCTGGAGCGGCTCTATACGGTCTGGAGACACCGCGGATTGCCGTCGGAGAGCCGGCCAACCTCTGCCTGGTCGACCTCGAGGCGCGTTGGGAGGTGGGGGCGGGGGGTTACGCCAGCCGCTCGGCCAACTGCTGCTTTCACGGCCGCACCCTCCAGGGCCGCATCGAGCTGACCCTGGCCGCCGGGGCGATCGCCTTTCGGGCCTCGGTGCTGGCGCAGGCCCGGACGCTGAGTCGGCGATGACTCAAGCCACCACGGCCTACGTCCTGCTCGAGGACGGGACGCGCTTTGACGGCCTGGCCTGCGGGGCCGAGGTGCCGGCGGTGGGCGAGATCGTCTTCACGACCTCGATGTCTGGCTACCAGGAGGCGATGAGCGACCCCAGCTATGCCGGGCAGCTGATCACCTTCACCTTCCCGCAGATCGGCAACTATGGCGTCAGGGCCGAGGCGATGGAGTCTGACCGCGTCCATGCTCGGGCCGCGATCATGCGGGCCGGCGTAGACCATCAGCGCGCGGACCGCGATCAAGGCGGATGGCTTAGCTGGCTGGCCAGCCAGGGGGTTCCGGCGATCACCGACCTCGACACCCGCGCGCTGGTGCGTCACATCCGCGACCAGGGAGCGATGCGGGGCGGGGTGTTCCCGGCCCGTGTGGCCCCGAGCGCGGCTCGCGCCCTGATCGACGCCGAGCCGAGCATGACCGGCCGTGACCTCGCCCGGGAGGTGACGCCGGACGCCACCGTGGTGCTCGACGCTCAGGGGCCACCAGGCGTGCGCCCGGTCAAGATCGCCATGATCGATACTGGCGTCAAGCGCTCGATCGTCGCCAACCTGCGGGCCCGTGGGGCCACGGTCGAGCTCCATCCCTGCACGTCGAGCGCCGCGCAGCTGCTCGGCTCCGGTCCCGACGCGATCTTCCTGGCCAACGGCCCCGGCGATCCGAGCGCGCTCGACTACGTGGTGGCCACCGTACGCGACCTGGTCGGCCGGCTGCCCGTGTACGGCATCTGTCTGGGTCACCAACTGCTCTGTCGCGCGGTTGGCCTGGAGACCTACAAGCTGCCCTTCGGCCACCACGGCGCCAACCACCCGGTCAAGGACCTGACCACGGGGCGGACCGAGATCACCAGCCAGAACCACGGTTTCGCGGTCCTCGGTCCACGGGGCGCCCGGACGATCGAGGACGACGAGCCGGTTCGCTGGGAGACCGATTTCGGCGCCGCCGAGCTGACCCACATCAACCTCTATGACCGCACGGTTGAGGGCCTGACCCTGCGCGACGTCCCCGGGGCGACCGTCCAGTACCACCCCGAGGCCGGACCCGGGCCCCACGATTCGCTGTACCTGTTTGACCGCTTCGTGGACGCGATCGCCGCGGCGGCGGCTTAGCATGATCGTCTCCGCACACTGATGCCGCGCCGCGAGGACATCCACAAGATCCTGCTGCTCGGTTCGGGCCCGATCGTGATCGGCCAGGCGGCCGAGTTCGACTACTCGGGGACCCAGGCCTGCCGGGTCCTGACCGAGGAGGGCTACGAGGTCGTGCTCGTCAACTCCAACCCGGCCACGATCATGACCGACCCTGAGGTGGCCACGGCCACCTACATCGAGCCGTTGTTGCCCGGCCCGGTGACCCAGGTGATCGAGCGCGAGCGCCCCGACGCGCTGCTGCCCACGCTCGGGGGCCAGACGGCGCTCAACCTGGCCAAGGCGCTGCACGAGAACGGGACGCTCGAGCGCTACGGCGTGGAGCTGATCGGCGCCGACTACGAGGCGATCGACCGAGCCGAGGATCGCGAGCGCTTTCGCGACACGATGACCGCCGCCGGCCTCCGGGTACCGCACTCGACGATCGTCCACAGCCTCCAGGATGCCCGCGACGCGCTGGCCGAGATCGGCCTGCCGTTCATCGTCCGGCCCGCCTTCACGCTCGGCGGCACCGGGGGCGGTGTCGCGCACACCGAGGCCGACCTGGAGCGAATCATCGCCACTGGTCTGGCCGCCTCTCCGATCGGCCAGGTCCTGATGGAGGAGTCGGTCCTCGGCTGGGGCGAGTTCGAACTCGAGGTGATGCGCGATCACACCGACAACGTGGTCATCGTCTGCTCGATCGAGAACCTCGACCCGATGGGCGTGCACACCGGCGACAGCGTCTGCGTCGCCCCGCAGCAGACGCTCACCGACCGCCAGTATCAGGCTCTGCGCGACCAGGCGATCGCGGTGATCCGCGCTGTCGGCGTCGAGACCGGGGGATCCAACGTGCAGTTCGCGGTCAACCCGGCCACCGACGAGATCGTGGTCATCGAGATGAACCCGCGGGTCTCCCGCTCCAGCGCTCTGGCCAGCAAGGCCACCGGCTTTCCGATCGCCAAGATCGCCGCCCGGCTCGCCGTGGGCTACACCCTGCAGGAGATTCCCAACGACATCACCAAGGCCACTCCGGCCAGCTTCGAGCCCGCGATCGACTACTGCGTGGTCAAGTGGCCGCGGTTCGCCTTTGAGAAGTTCCCCGGCGCCGAGGCGGACCTGACCACGCACATGAAGTCCGTGGGAGAGGCGATGGCCTTGGGCCGGACTTTCAAACAGGCGTTCGCCAAGGCGCTGCGCTCGCGTGAGCTGGATGCCCAGCCCCGCTACCCCGACGACGACGAGGCGCTGCTGGCCCTGGCCGGGCTGCCCGGCGCCGAGCGCTGGGACTACGTGCTCGAGTCGTTGCGCCGAGGGGCGGGCGCCGAAGCGCTCCACGCGTGCACGAGCGTCGACCCGTGGTTCCTGCGCGAGCTCGAGGAGCTCGTGAGGCAGCCTCATGAGGTCTTTGCGGGCGAGCGGACCTACAAGGCGGTCGACACCTGTGCGGCCGAGTTCGCCGCCCAGACCCCGTACTTCTACTCGAGCTGGGAGCGGGTCGGCGGGACCGGGTCCGACGGCCCCAGCCATGAGGCGCGCCCCGGGGAGCGCCCCGGCGTGGTCATCCTCGGGTCCGGGCCCAACCGGATCGGGCAGGGAATCGAGTTTGACTACTGCTGTGTCCATGCCGCCCAGACCGTCCGCGAGCTGGGGCGCGACGCCGTCATAATCAACTGCAACCCCGAGACCGTCTCGACCGACTACGACACTTCAGACCGCCTCTACTTCGAGCCGCTCACGCTCGAGGACGTGATCGCGGTGTGCGAGCTCGAGAAGCCCGAAGGGGTGGTGGTCCAATTCGGCGGCCAGACGCCGCTCAAGCTCGCTTCCGGACTCGAGACGGCCGGAATCCCGATCCTGGGCACGAGCATCGACGCGATCGATCTGGCCGAGGATCGTTCCCGGTTCGGCCCGCTGCTCGATCGCCTGGGCTACAAGGCGCCCCCGTACGCCAGCGCCGCCAGCGGGGAAGAGGCGCTGCAGCGGGCCCCCGACGTCGGCTTCCCGCTGCTCGTGCGGCCCAGCTACGTGCTCGGCGGCCGCGCGATGGAGATCGTCTACAGCGTCGACGGACTGCGCGACTACCTGCGCCGCGTCGGCGCGGACGCCGACCCCGCCCGCCCCACGATCTACCTCGATCGATTCCTGGAGAACGCGATCGAGGTCGACGTCGATGCCCTGTGCGATGGCTCCGACGTGTGGATCGCCGGGATCATGCAGCACGTCGAGGAGGCCGGAATCCACTCCGGGGACTCGGCCTGTGTCCTGCCGCCGCACACGCTTGGAGCGCCGATGCTCGAACAGATCCGCGAGCAGGCGACCGGCATCGCCCTGGCCCTCGGGGTCGTCGGTCTGCTCAACATCCAGTTCGCGATCCACGGCGACGACGGCCTGCACGTGATCGAGGCCAACCCGCGAGCGTCCCGAACGGTGCCGTTCGTGTCCAAGGCGATCGGGCTCCCGCTGGCCAAGTTGGCCTGCCGGATCATGCTCGGCGAGCGGATCAGCGAGCTCGGGCTCCCCACGGACTCCGAGCGCGAGCTGGGCGAGCGGCGAAGCGACGTACACGTGTGCGTCAAGGAGGCGGTGCTGCCCTTTGACCGCTTCGCCGGTGCCGACTCTCTGCTCGGACCCGAGATGCGCTCCACCGGCGAGGTGATGGGGATCGCCTCGGACTTCCCGACCGCGTTCGCCAAGGCCCAGGCCGCCGCCGGCGCCGGTCTGCCCGCGCACGGCACCGCGTTCTTGACCGTCGCCGATGGCGACAAGCTCGCCGCGACCGGGATCGCCACCCTGCTGCACGATCTCGGTTTCAGGATCATCGCCACTCGCGGGACCGCCCAGGCGCTGCGGCGGATGGGCATTCGGGTGCAGGAGATCAACAAGATCGGCGAGGGATCGCCGCACGTGGTCGACTGGATCGAGCGCGGCGAGGTCAACCTGGTCATCAACACTCCCGTCGGCACCGGCGCCCGCGCCGACGGCTACGAGATCCGCTCGGCGGCGATCGCCCGGAGGATCCCGTGCATCACCACCATGGCCGGCGGGATGGCCGCCGCCCGCGCGATCGCCGCCGCTCGCCAAGGAGAGCCCGACGTCGTCTCCCTGCAGGAGCTGCACCGCCACGGTCGCGTCACCCCGGCCTCGACATGAATCCGAGCGCAGCCACCCCGGAGCGGGTGACCGCGCCCTTCGGTGCCCGCACGGCCGTGATCAGCGCTCGTGAGGAGTACGGCGCCTACGTCGTTCTGTCTTGCCGAGACCCGGCGGGTCCGCGTCCGCAACCCGGGCAGTTCTACATGCTGATGACGGCCGCGCGCTGGGGGGGAGGCGCGGCCGAGCGCCCGTTCCTGCCGCGAGCGTTCAGCGTGCTGCGCTGCGGCTCGGGTTCGGCCTCCGAGCTCGAGTTCCTGCTCGAGGACGTGGGGCCGGGCACTAGGCGACTGTGCGAGCTCACCGCGGGAGACGGACTCTCGCTGGTCGGGCCGCTCGGCCACGGGTTCAGTGCCCCCCCCGACCGACGCCGCGCGCTGCTGGTCGGGGGTGGGGTCGGGATCGCGCCACTGGTCATCTGGCAGGACGAGCTCGGCGCCGGTACGCGGGCCTTGCTCGGCTTTCGCGACGCGGCGCACGCGGCCGGAGCCCAGCTCCTGCGCGACGCCCGGGTCGCGACCGACGACGGTAGCCAGGGCCACCACGGCCTAGTCACCGAACTGCTGGCCGACGAACTCGACGACGACCAGCACGCGATCGTCTACGCCTGCGGACCACCGGCCATGCTCGAGGCGGTACGGCTGCTCTGCACGCTGCGCGAGATCCCCGCGCAGCTCGCGCTCGAGTCCGGGATGGCGTGCGGGTTCGGGGCGTGCTTTGGATGTGTGGTGCAGACCGACCGCGGCTACGTGCGCCTGTGCCTGGAAGGTCCCGTGCTCGCCGTCGAGCGGCTCCGCCCCGGCGCCGTGGCCCACGCCGGGCCGAAACCTTGACCGCGCCGCCGGCCAGGGTTGACCTGTGCGGGATCGAGCTCGCGCATCCGATCATCAACGCCTCGGGCACTTTTGACGCGATCGCCGCCCGTCGGGTGTTCGGGGACGCCCTGCATGAGCACTTCCCATTCGCGGCTTTCGTGTCCAAGACGGTCACGTTGGCGCCGCGCCAGGGTAATCCGCCCCCGCGCCTATGGGAGCTCCCAGCGGGGCTCCTGAACTCGATCGGGTTGCCCAACAAGGGACTGGACGGCTACCTGGCCGAGGACCTCCCCGAGCTGGCTGAGCTTCCCGTGCCGCTGATCGTGAACGTGATGGGGTTCAGCCGCGCGGAGGTGGGGACGCTGGTTGAGGCGTTTGCGGTCCGCGACGAGGTGGGCGGACTCGAACTCAACGTCTCCTGCCCCAACGTCGAGACCGGCCTGATCATGGGCGCCGACCCGGGCGAGATCAGCCGGCTGCTGGGCACCGTGCGCCCGCTGACCGAGAAGCCGCTGATCGTCAAGCTGACGCCGAACGCGAGCGATGTGCCAGCGGTGGCTCGGGCCGCCCAGGATGCCGGCGCGAGCGCCGTCGCCCTGATCAACACCGTGCGCGGGATGGCGCTGTCACCCGGCAGCGGTGAGCCCTGGCTGGGCGGCGGTACCGGCGGCGTTTCCGGGCCGGCCGTGCGCGCCGTCGCGCTCGCCCAGGTTTACGCGGTGCGCGCTGCGGTAAGGATTCCAATCATCGCCATGGGTGGAGTTCAGTCGGGTGCCGATGCCCTGGAATTGATCCGGGCCGGCGCGGATGTCGTGGCCGTTGGCACGGAGAGCTTTCGCGACCCCGCCGCGGGAACGCGGATCGCCTCCGAGCTGGCCGCGCTGCGCGCCTCGGCAGCGCTGGCTGGGCGCGCCTGAGGCTGTACTTGGGCACGGACGTGCCTCACCTACGCAAACATGGCCAGAGCAACTAAAAGATCCTGCAAAGGACGCCTATTACCGCAACCAGGCTCGACAATGCTAAAGCTCAAGTTGAGGTCGAGTCGACTTTGGTGGCTTGACCTTGATTGCCCCGCTCCAAGATGTATAGTCGCCGCCCATGCCGCCGGTCAGTGAATCGTTCTCAAAGTCCCTTGCCGCGCCCGAGCGCTCGCTAGTGCAGCGCATGGAGGCGCTCCAGCGCGCCAATGACATTCGTAGCCGTCGCGCCCAGCTCAAGCGTGACCTCAAAGCTGGTCGCCAGCCGATCCACGAGCTGCTCCTCAAGCCACCCGATTACCTGCTGACCGCCAAGGTCTTCGACCTCTTGCTCGCGGTCCCGAAGTACGGCCGCGTCAAGGCCAGCAAGATCCTCTCCCAGTGCCGGATCTCACCCAGCAAGACGCTGGGCGGTCTCTCCGAGCGCCAGCGCGGCGAGCTCGTGGCGCTGATGCGCCGTCGCTGAGCGCGGACGGCCGCTCGCCAAGCTCCCTCAGCCCGTGGCCAGGGTGTTCGTGATCACCGGTCCCTCAGGGGTCGGCAAGGGCACGCTGATCCGCGGGTTGCGCCAGCGCGTCCCCGAGCTCGAGCTGTCGGTCTCGGCTACCACGCGCGGGCCGCGGCCCGGGGAGGTCGAGGGCAGCGACTATCACTTCCTCACCCCCGAGCAGTTCGAGGACCGCGTCGGAGCCGGTGAGTTCGTCGAGCACGCCACCTACTCCGGCCACCGTTACGGCACGCTGCGCTCCGAGCTCGAGCGCCGGCTCCGCGCGGGAGCGCCCGTGGTGCTCGAGATCGAGGTCCAGGGCGCGCGCCAGGTTCGCTGCGCGATGCCCGAGGCCCTGGCCGTGTTCATCGCGCCGCCGTCGGCCGGCGCCCTGCGGACCCGGCTGGCGGGCCGCGGAACCGATCCCGCTGACCAGATCGAGCAGCGCATGCGCACGGCCCAGCGCGAGCTCGAGGCCCAGCCCGAGTTTGCCCGCGTGGTGGTCAACGACCGCCTCGAAGACGCCACCGCGGAGCTTGAAGGGATCGTCCGTGACGCCCTGGCCGGTAAATGACCGCGGACCGCTAACCTTGACTGCCCCTAGGAAGGACTGACCACGTGATCTCTCCCCGCATCGACAAGCTGCTCGAGCACGTTGACTCCGACTACGCCAGCGTGGTCGTGGCGGCCAAGCGCGCGCGCCAGATCAACTCCTACTACCACAACCTCGGCGAAGGAACCTTCGATGAGTTCCCGCCGCCGATGGTCGATACGCGTTCCAAGAACTACCTGACGATCGCGCTGGAAGAGGTCGCTCAGGGCAAGCTGAAGTACCACTACCGGTAGCGCCCGATGGCCCGGCTGCTGGTCGGCGTGAGCGGCGGCATCGCGGCCTACAAGGGTCTTGAGACCGTGCGCTTGGCCGTCCGGGCCGGGCACCAGGTTCGGGTGATCCAGACCGAGGCCAGCACGCGCTTTGTCGGCCCGGCCTCGTTCGCGGCCATCACGGGCGCACCGGTCCTGAGCGGCGGGTTCGAGCCCGACCCGCTGCGCGGCGCCTATCCCGGTGAGCCGATCCCAGAGCGAGCCCCGATCTCCCATCTTGCCCTGGTGCAGCGCGCAGACCTGTTTTTGATCGCGCCCGCGAGCGCGAACACGATCGCCAAGCTCGCCTCCGGGCTGGCCGACAACCTGCTCAGCACCGCCGCGCTCGCCGCCGCCTGCCCGATCGTCGTGGCTCCGGCGATGAACGACCGGATGTACCGGCACCCGGCCACGCAGGCCAACCTCGAGCTACTGACCCACCGCGGAGTCCTGGTCATCGCCCCCGGAGAGGGTGACCTCGCCTCGCACGGCGAGCACGGCGTCGGCCGCCTGCCCGAGCCGGCCTCGCTGCTGGCCGCGTGCGAGTCGCTGTTGAGTTCGGGCCGCACGGGCGCCGGCAGCCTAGATGCCCCCGGACCGTGGCTGGGTCGCCGCGTGCTGATCACCGCCGGCGGGACGCGGGAACCGATCGACAGCGTGCGCTACATCGGCAACCGCTCCTCGGGCCGGATGGGCCTGGCCCTGGCCGCCGAAGCGGTCCGGCGCGGCGCGGAGGTGACAATCGTGGCCGCGAACGTGACGCTCGTTCCGCCGCCGGGCAGCAAAGTCGTCCCGGTGCAGACTGCGGCCGAGTTGGCCGCCGCCTGTCAGGCCGAGTTCGCGGCTGCCGACGTGCTGCTGATGGCCGCCGCCGTGGCCGACTTCCGCCCCCGAGAGCCGGCCAACACCAAGCTCAAGAAATCAGACCCGCCGATCCCGCTCCGCATCGAGCTCGAGCCGACCGAGGACATCCTCAGCGCGCTGGGCGCCCGGCGACGTCCGGGTCAGGTGCTGATCGGCTTCGCCGCCGAGCACGGGGACGGAGCCCGCGCCTACGGGCAGGACAAGCTCGAGCGCAAGGGGCTCGACGCGATCGTCATCAACGACATCTCACGACCCGAGATCGGTTTCGACGCGCCCGACAACGAGGTCACGATTCTGGCCTCAGGCGGACGGGAGCGCCACGTCGCGCGAGTCGGGAAGGAGCACGTCGCCGCGGTGGTCCTGGACGAGGTGGAGCCGTTGCTGGTGTCACCGCGCCCGCAACTGGACAAGGAGAGAGACGATCGAGCCGTCCGAGCAGACCCCGCTGGCGCCCCAGGAGTTTGAGGCCTTCACCGCCGTCGCGCGGGCCCTGGCGGCGAATGTCGCCAAGGCCGTGGAGGTGCGGGCGCAGACGCTCCAGCATCTGATCGTGGCCCTGCTGGCCGAGGGCCACGTGCTGGTCGAGGATTATCCGGGGGTCGGCAAGACGGCACTGGCGCGAGCCGTGGCCCGCTCGATCGACTGCCAGTTCGCGCGCGTACAGTGCACATCTGACCTGCTCCCGGCTGATGTGGTCGGGACCAACGTCTATGACCAGCGCGAGCAGCGCTTTGAGTTCCGCCCCGGGCCGGTGTTCGCCAACATCGTCCTGGTTGACGAGATCAACCGCGCCTCACCCAAGACCCAGTCGGGGCTGCTCGAGTGCATGCAGGAGCGGCGGGTCACCGTCGATGTCCACACCCACGAGCTGGCGCGCCCCTTCCTCGTCCTGGCCACCCAGAACCCGATCGAGTACGAGGGCACCTACCCGCTCCCCGAGGCTCAGGTGGACCGGTTCATGATCCGGATCTCGCTCGGTTACCCCGACCACGCGGCCGAGGCGGGCATGCTCGCGGCCCATGAGACCGGGGACAAGGTCTTGAGCCTGCGCCCAGTGGCGACCGCGGCCGAAGTCCTGGCCGCCCAGGACGCGGCCGGCCGGATTCGGGCCACCGCCCCCCTGCGCGACTACGTCGTCCGCCTGCTCTGGCGCACGCGCGAGGATCCGCGCGTCGACCTCGGAGCCAGTCCGCGGGCCGGCCTGATGCTGCTGCGGGCGGCCAAGGCCCACGCGATGCTGGCCGGCCGCGACCACGCGCTCCCCGACGATGTCCAGGCGCTGGCCGAGCCCGTGCTCGCCCATCGCCTCGTCCTCGCCCCCGAGACGCCCCGCGCCGCCGCCCCCGACGTGATCGCCGACGCGGTGGCCAACACCCGGGCGCTGTGATGCTGCCGCCGCGGTTGTTCGCGGCCCGGGCCGGCGCGGTGCTGGCCGCCGGGGCGGTGATGCTGCTGATCGCGTTCCTGTTCGATGCCGCGCCGCTGTTCGTCCCGGCGGTCGCGCTGATGTTGGTCGGGCTGTTCACTCCCGCGTGGGTGTGGACCAGCGCGCGCGGCGCGGTCGCGCGGCGCGAGTTACGCGTCGACCGCGTGGTCGAAGGCGAGCCGCTCGCGGCCACGATCGTCGTCCGGCGGGGACCGCTGGGCCTTCCGGGAGCCGAGGTGGTGGACCCGTTTGCGAGTTCGCGCCTCGAGCTCTCGGGGCCGCGGTCACCCTTTCAGGGCGGGCGTGCCGCCCAGGTACGCGTCGTGACCCGCTTTCCCTGTCGGGGCCTGCATACCCTGGCGCCGCCGGTCCTGCACGTCCGTGATCCGCTCGAGCTGGCCCGGGTCCAGACCAGCAGCGCCGAGCCCGACCAGACGTTGCTCGTTCTGCCCCGCACCGAACCGGTCCGCTGGCTCAGCGCCGGACGGGGCCGGCGCCTGCACCTCCTCGACGGCCGCGACGCCGCCGAGACCCTGGCCGCGGTCGACCTCGACGGGTTGCGCCCCTACCGACCCGGGACGCCGGCCAGCCGCATCCACTGGCCGGCCGTAGCCCGCGGTGCCGGCCTGATCGAGCGTCGGCTCCAGGCCGACGGCGACACCCGGCCGCTGGTCGTCCTCGACCCGCGCGGCGCCGGGCCACCTGAGGAACTCGACGCCGCGGTCCGCGCCGCCGCCTCGCTGACCTTGGAGCTGGCCCGCGGGGGCGGCTGTGGGCTGCTGCTGCCCGGTGAGCAGCGCGCGACCGCGATCGACCGGGAACTGATCAGCTGGCCGGCGGCTTACGGGCGGCTGGCCCTCGTGACCGGCGGCCCGGACGCCCGGACGCCCGTGGTCGGCGCCCCGGGCGGGCGGCTCGGGCCGGTGATCTACGTGGCCCCCCGCGCACCCGACCGGCTGTCCCATGCGGCCGAGTTCGGCGGCGGCACCGTCGTGCTGGTGGTCCCGCACGTGAGCCTGGCCGAAGGACGGCCGCGCGGCGTGCGCGGCTCCGCGCTGGCCACGCTCGACGTCTCGGGGTGCCGCGGCTTCCTGCTCGGTGCCCGCCGCGAGCCCGAGCGTCCCCGGGCGCGGGAGGGGAGGCCAGCGTGAGCGCGGGTGCCTCCACGGTCACGGTCCCGCCGCGCTTTGCGCGGGCCCCGGGCAGGGCGGGACGCGAGCTCTCGTCGGGGGCACGGACCGGGATCCGGCTGGCCGCCTTCGCCGCGCTGGGCTTCTACGGCGTCCTGCGCTGGACGCGCCTCACCGCGGAGGCCCCGACCGGGCGACTGCTGGGCCTGCTCGGGCTGGCCGTCGTCCTGGCCGGTGCGGTTTCGGTGCTGCGCCGTTTTGGGCGCGCCCCCGCGATCATCGCCGCAGTCGTGCTGTGCCTGCTCGCGCTACCGGTGGCCGGACTGCCCTGGCCCCTGGTCTGGCACGTCAAGATCGCGGTCAGCGCCCGGGACATCGGCGACGGGCTGGCCGGGCTGCCCAACGCGGTCGTGCCCTACACCGGCGCGAGCTCCTGGGTGCGGACGGTGATCACGCTCGGCGCCGCCGTCCTGCTCCTCGACGCCGCGATCGTGCTCGCCTTCGCGCCCGAGGCGTTCGGCGACCTGCGTCGCGCCGGGGCGGCGCTGCCGTTGATCGCACTGGCGGTGGTCCCGGCCACGCTCGTGCGCCCCGAGCTCCCCTACGCCCAGGGACTGGTGCTGTTCGCGCTGCTGGCCGCGTTCATGTGGGCCGAGCGCCTGCGCCGTGAGACCGCGGCGGCGGCGCTGGTCCTCGCGCTGCTCGCCGGGGTGGTGGGGGTGGCGGCGGCGCCTCGCCTTGACCAGCACCGGGCGCTGCTCGCTTACCGGGCCTGGGCCGGGGGACTGGTGCACCAACACGTCGATGCCTTCGTCTGGAATGAGACCTACGGTCCATTGCACTGGCCCCGACAGGGCCACGTGGTGATGACGGTGGACGCCAAGACCCGCGACTACTGGAAGGCTGAGAACCTCGACATCTTCAACGGTCACGCCTGGGTGCGAGGGACGGTGTCGAGCGCGCGCTTGCCGCCGCCCGCCCTCGCGGCGCACGACGTCTGGTCACAGACGATCAAGGTGCACATCGCCGGGATGCGGACCAATGACGTGATCGCCTCGGGCTTCGCCTCGGACCCGCTCTCCGTGCCCGGGAAAGCGACCCCGGGCGTGTCGGACGGGACCTGGGTCGCCAACCGCCCGCTCGGGCCGGGAGCCAGCTACGTCGTCAATACTTACTCGCCGCATCCCGATGCGATCCAGCTCGAGACCGCCGGTCGCGACTATCCGCGCTACGTGCTTGACGACTACCGCTCGATTCGGCTCGCCGAGGCCGGCGTTCCGGCCACCGCCTACCCGCAGATCGTGTTCCCGAGTTTTTACGACCGGCATAGCGCCCCGACGCAACTCTCCGGGTACGACACCGCCACGGCCCCGGTCGCCGTGCTGACCCGTTCGCCGTATGGGCGCGTCTACGCGCTCGCCCGTCGCCTCGCCGCTGGGGCTCGCAGCCCGTACGCGCTCGCGGTCCACATCGAGCGCTACCTGCTGCGCGGTTACGCGTACAACGAGAATCCGCCCGGGCGTGCGGATCCCCTGGTCAGTTTCCTGTTCCAAGACCGAATCGGCTATTGCCAGCAGTTCTCGGGCGCGATGGCCCTGCTGCTGCGCATGGCCGGCGTGCCGGCGCGGGTCTCGGCCGGTTTCACGCCGGGCACCCGGTCGGGCGCCAACGGGGCGTTCGTGGTCACCGACATCAACGCCCACACCTGGGTCGAGGTCTGGTTTCCCGGTTACGGCTGGGTCCGCTTTGATCCCACCCCACCGATCGCGCCCGCCTTGGGCAGCCACGTGGCGCTGCCGTTCGCCAAGAACCTCCCGGGTTCGGGCCACAGCGCGCCGGGGAGTCACGGCCTCCAGGCCACGGGAGCTCGGTCGCCAGCTCGGACGCATCGGGTGCCGAGCGGCGGGGCCAGCCCGATCGTGATCGCGCTCGTGGGGGCGGCCATGGCCCTGCTGGTCTGGCTGGGGGTCGGGCTGCGCCGGAGCGTGACGAGCGCCGAAGAGCAGTTGACTGAGCTCGAGCGGGCGCTGGCTCGCACCGGGCGTCCGCTGGCCGCGGGCGTGACCCTGACCGATCTCGAGCACCGCTTCCGTGACTCACCCGCCGCGGCGGGCTATGTGCGTGCCCTGCGGCTGGCGCGCTACCGCGGGTCCGGCGGGGGGGCCATCCCCGGTGCGCGACGCGCCCTGCGCCGGCAGCTGCGCGAGGGCCTCGGGCTGAGCGGCCGGGTGCGCGCGCTGTGGGCTCTGCCGCCGCGCCCCGCGCGACCCGGAACCCGCCGCCCGGGCTCCTAAAATTCCGTGACCATGGATGACGTGTATGACCTCTTTCGCCGCGGCACCGAGCTGCTGGAAGCCGGGCACTGGCATCAGGCGGCGATCCCGCTTACCCGCGCGCGAGACCTCGCCCCGGAGCAGACTTCGATCCGCGAGGCGCTCGGCCGAGTCTTCTTTCACGTCCAGGCGTACGAGCGGGCCGCCGAGGAGTTTCAGGCCGTGATCGACCGAGCCCCGACCAACGACTATGCGCTGTTTTGCCTCGGCCGGTCGCTGCAGCTGCTCGGCCGCCACGCCGAGGCTCGCCATCCGCTCGCGCTCGCCGCCTGCTTGCAGCCGGGCCGCCGGGACTACCGGGTCTACCGCGACCGGGCCCGGGCGCGGTCGGCCGATTAGGGCCCTCAGCGACACCGGCGCCGCCCGGGCAGTGCTACCCTGAAGGCACAGCTTTCGTCCGGGCGCTTCCCGGAAGTAGGACTTGAAAGTGGGCGCTCGCCCGCTTTTTTTATGAGTTGACGAGTGTTGACGGAGGAGACAGTGAATGCCCAGCAGACCGAGATCGAAGCCAGACTTGCCGCGCTGGAGCCTGAGGTCGAGGTGCTGCTGGCGGAAGTCGTCTCCGGTTCAATCCTGCGCCTCTTCATCGACCATCCCGACGGTGTGACGCTGGCTGTCTGCGAGCGGGTGTCGGGCCATCTGGCTGACTACCGCGAGCGCTTCTCGCTCGAGGTCTCGTCGCCCGGTCAGGACCGCCCCCTTACCAAGCCCCAGCACTATGCCCGTTTTCTCGGCCGGCGTGCCCGCGTGCGGCTCCGCGGTGACGCGGCGCTGTCCGAGGGCGCGCACAAGCCGCCGGCACCGAAAGCCAAGCTCTCGGCACCGCCAGCCAAGCTGGTGGTGGGCGAGCTGGTCGGCGCCTCGGATCGGGAGATCACGATCGCCGCCCACGACGGCGTGGTCACGATTCCCTACGAGCAGATCGTCCGCTCCAACCTCGTACCCGGAGACTGAGTCCATGTCCAAGGAGATCGTCGAGGCCGTACGAGGCCTCGCTGCGGAAAAGAACATTTCCCATGAGAAGCTGATGGAGGCGCTCGAAGACGCGCTTCTCTCCGCTTACAAGAAGACGCCCGGGTCGGCGCCCTACGCCAAGGTGGAGATGGACCGCGACAGCGGTGACTTCATCGTCTGGGAGCTGAAGATCCCGCCGGAGCTCGAGGAGCAGTTGCTCGTCGAGGCCACCGAGGACCAGCAGCCGACGGTCGACCCCGAGACGGGGGAGATGCGCGAGGCCCCCGAGCCCGAGATCGACCTCGAGAAGCTCAAGGAGTACGAGGATCAGATCGAGACCGAGGATGTCACTCCGCACGACTTCGGACGGATCGCCGCCCAGACCGCCAAGCAGGTCATCCTGCAGCGGATCCGCGAGGCCGAGCGCGACATGATGTTCGAGGAGTACCGCGACCGGGTCGGCGAGCTGATCACCGGGATCGTCCAGCAGTCCGACTCGCGCTACACGCTGGTTCAGCTGCGCGAGCGCGTCGAGGCGCTGCTGCCCAAGTCAGAGCAGGTCGACGGCGAGCGCTACGACCACTCGCAACGGATCAAGGCCGTGATCAAGGATGTTTCGAACTCGACCAAGGGCCCGAGCATCATCGTCTCGCGCCGCGACCCCGAGCTGATCAAGTCCCTGTTCGAGCTCGAGGTCCCCGAGATCGCCGACGGCCTGGTCGAGATCACCGGCGTGGCCCGCGAGCCCGGCTACCGCTCGAAGATCGCCGTCGTCTCCCACGTCGACGGCGTCGATCCGGTCGGCGCCTGCGTCGGCCCGCGCGGCTCGCGGGTGCGGATGGTCGTCTCCGAGCTGCGCGGCGAGAAGATCGACATCATCCCCTACAACGACGAGCCGGCCCGGTTCGTGGCCAAGGCGCTGTCGCCGGCCCGCGTCCGCGAGGTGCTGGTCGACGACGCCGGTAAGCAGGCCACGGTCATCGTCCCCGACGACCAGCTGTCGCTGGCCATCGGCCGGGAGGGTCAGAACGCCCGCCTCGCCGCTCGCCTGACCGGATGGCGGATCGATATCCGCTCGGAGACCGAGTTCGCCGCCGAGGAGGCCGAGCACGGCTACGAGGAGGACGACGCCGCCCAGGGGCGCTGCGCCGCGATCCTCTCCAACGGCCGTCGCTGTCCCAACGCGGCCCTGCCCGGCTCGCGCTACTGCGGCATCGAGGCCCACCAGGCGCTCGCCCACCAGGACACCGATCAGGTCGCGGCCACCCCCGAAGAGACGGCGGCGGCAGCAGCAGCGAGCGCCGAGAGCGAGCCCCTCGAGGACCAAGACGGCGCTGCCGCGTAGGCGATCTACACTCAGTCTCGATGAACAAACGCGTCCACGAAATCGCCAAGGAGCGCGGCCTGCCGGCCAAGGAGGTTCTGGCCCGCCTGCAGGAAGCCGGAATCAGCGTCAAGGCGGCCGCCTCGACGATTGACGAGGACGTAGCTTCCCGCGTGCTGGCCAACGGCTACACCACCGAGACCGAGGACAAGCCCGCCAAGGCCAAGCCCCCGGCCGCCAAGGCCAAGCCCCCGGCCGCCAAGGCCCCCGCGAAGTCTCCGCCCCGAGCTCCGGCCAAACCCGCCGCCGCCCAGGCCCCGGCCGCGGCCCAGGCGCCCGCCGCTCCGGACCAGGCCACCCCGCCGG
>JBPCIY010000093.1:0-13866 GCA_051005855.1 Solirubrobacteraceae bacterium
CGAGGGTTACGCCAAGGCGACGGGCAAGGTGGGGGTGTCGTTGGGAACCAGCGGCCCCGGCGCCACCAACCTGGTGACCCCGATCTGCGACGCGATGATGGACTCGGTCCCGGTCGTGTTCCTCACCGGCCAGGTCCGCACAGATCTGCTCGGCACCGACGGCTTCCAGGAGGCTGACACGATCGGGATCACGATGCCGATCGTCAAGCACAGCTTCATGATCCAGCACCCGCTCGAGCTCCCGCGCACGATTCACGAGGCCTTTCACATCGCCCGCACGGGCCGGCCCGGCCCCGTGGTGGTTGACATCCCGCAGGACCTGAGCCGCGCCGACATTCCCTATGAGCCCGTCGACGACGTGCACCTGCCCGGCTACCAGCCCACCACGGATGGCAACCAGAAGCAGATTCGCCTCGCGGCCAAGGCGCTGGCCAACTCTCGTCGGCCGGTGATCTACGCCGGTGGCGGCGTGGTCGCCGCGGGCGCCGCCGCCGAGCTGACCGAGCTCGCCACCGCCGACCGCTTTCCGGTCACCTGCACCGTGATGGGGCTGGGCGGCTTTCCGGCCCCGCACGCTCACTGGCTGGGCATGCTGGGCATGCACGGAACCCGGGCGGCCAACTACGCGATGGACGAGGCCGACTTGATCATCGCCATCGGTGCCCGCTTCGATGACCGGATCACCGGCAAGCTCTCGGAGTTCGCCCCCCGCGCGAAGTTCATCCACATCGACATCGATCCCGCCGAGATTTCCAAGAACGTCCCCGCGCACATTCCGATCGTGGGGGACGCCAAGAACATCCTGCCCCGACTGACCGCCGAGTACCGGGCGCTGGCGCCCGAGCCCGCGCGGCTGGAGGAGTGGTGGTCGCGCATTGGCGTCTGGCAGGAGCGTCACCCGCTCGGCTACGCCGACTCCACCGACTCCGAGATCAAGCCCCAGTACATGGTCCAGGCGCTCTACGAGGCCACCGGCGGCGACGCGATCGTGACCTCAGACGTCGGACAGCACCAGATGTGGACGGCCCAGTACTTCCACTTCGCCAAGCCTCGACGGTGGATCAACTCGGGCGGTCTGGGCACGATGGGCTTCGGCCTGCCGGCGGCGATGGGCGCCAAGGTCGGCTGTCCGGACGACACCGTGGTCTGCATCGCGGGCGACGGCTCGGTCCAGATGAACATGCAGGAGCTCGCCACCTGCGCCCAGGAGGGCATCGCGATCAAGGTCTTCATCATGAACAACGGCTATCTGGGCATGGTCCGCCAGTGGCAGGAGCTGTTCTGGGACAAGCGCTACAGCCAGGTCGACATGGGCCAGTGGCCGGACTTCGTCAAGGTGGCCGAGGCTTATGGCGCCACCGGCATCCGGCTGCAGGACAAGAGCACCCTGGTCAAGGACATGGCCGACGCGATCGCCACCGACGGCCCGGTCCTGGTGGATGTCCGGGTCACCCGCGAGGAGAACACCTACCCGATGATCCCGGCCGGTCAGGCGGCCCGGGACATGGTCGGTTGATGGGCGAGCCGGGCACCAAGGAAGTGCTCTCGCTCGACGAGCTCGAGGCCGCCGTGGGTATCCGGTCGGGGCGCAAGCACGTGCTCTCGATCCTGGTCGAGAACAAGCCCGGTGTCCTAACCCGCATCACGGGGCTGTTCGCGCGCCGGGGATTCAATATCGACACGCTGGCCGTCGGTCCCACCGACGACGAGCGCTTCTCACGCATCACTCTCACCCTCGATGGTGCCGTACATCCGATCGATCAGGTCACCAAGCAGCTGCACAAGCTGATCAACGTGCTCAAGATTCGCGATTTAGAGCCCGTGGAGACCCTGGCCCGCGAGTTGGCCCTGTTCAAGGTCTCCGCCGACGGCGCGGCTCGGGCCGAGGTGATGCAGGTCTGCGAGATCTTCCGGGCCAAGATCGTCGATGTGACCAAGCGCTCGGTCGTGATCGAGGTGACGGGAACCTGCGACAAGGTCGACGCCTTTGAGCGTCTGGTCCGGCCCTTTGGCCTGATCGAGATGGGACGGACGGGCGAGATCGCGATCTCGCGCGGGCGCAGCGAGACCTAGTCGGACTCCTGGCTCGCGGTGACAGGGATCCTGGGCGCGCCTGAGCCAGGTGCCATAAACACGCCTCGGTGGAGAGGGGGAAGCTTCGTCGAGGGGTACGCGACGCGGGTCTTGCGCCCCGTCGAAGTCGTGCTCATGATCCGTCACCTCGAGCAGCTGGGCGGACGCGTGCTCGAGCTGGGCTGCGGCGCGGGGCGAATCACCGGGTATGTGATCGGGCTCGGCGGCGAAGTCACCGGGCTCGACGTGTCACCGGGGATGATCACCGAGTGCCGGCGGCGGTATCCGGCGGGTCGCTTCATCGAAGGCGACATGGCAGACTTATCTAGGTTCGCCGACGACTCGCTCGACGTCGTGATCGTCGGCTTCAATGTGCTCGACGTCTTCAGCGACGCGCGGCGCCGCCACACCCTGCGCGAGATTCATCGCGTCCTGGTCACCGACGGACTGCTGATCATGTCCTCGCACAACCGAGCCTATCTGGCCCAGGTGCCCAGCCCGGCTCACGTGCGGCGCTCTGATCCCCTGCGCTTCGCGCTCGATCTAGGGCGCGTCCCCAGGCGCATCGTCCGCCACCGGCGTCTGCGGGCGCTCGAGCGCGACGAGCCTGGGTACGCGATCGTCAGCGACGGGACGCACGATTTCCTCTTCGTGCACTACTTCATCACCCCCGAGAGCCAGTTTGCGCAGCTGGGGGAGGAGGGGTTCGCGCCGCTTTCCTGCGACGATCTCGACGGCGAGCCGCTGGCCGATGGCGACCGGGCGCCAGCCTGTCCAGAGCTACACTACGTGGCGCGGGCCAAGTGACGGTTGCGATCTGGGTTGCGGCAGCCAAATTCGCTCAAGACCGCCGGTTGCGCTGCCGACAAACTACTCAACCATGTGCCTCGGGGTGGGAATCGATCTGACCAGCGCGGACGACGTGCGTGACTCGATAGGGCGTTTCGGCGACCGTTACCTCGAGCGGGTCTACACCGCCCGGGAGCGGAGCGACTGCGACGGGGATCCGTCGCGGCTGGCGGCCCGGTTTGCCGCCAAGGAGGCGACGATCAAGGCGCTGCGCGCCCCCGATCGCCTGCCCTGGCAGACGATCGAGCTTCGACGCGGTCCGGCCGGGGCCCCGGCGCTCGCGCTCACCGGCGCAGCACAGGCCCTCGCCCGCGAGCGCGGCTGCCGCAGCCTTACGGTCAGCCTGACCCACGAGCGGGGCCAGGCGATGGCGGTCGTGGTAACCGAGGGAGAGACATGAACAACCCGAACGATACGACGAGCGCGGCGATTCGCCGCGTGCTCAAGGACCATGCCCGGCTGCCCGGCGACGCCGATACGCTCGATGAGCGCGCTGACCTGTTCCAGGCCGGGATGAGCTCCCACGCCAGCGTCAACGTAATGCTCGCCCTGGAAGACACCTTCGATATCGAGTTCCCCGACGCGATGCTCAAGCGCAGCGTGTTCGAGAGCATCGCGGCGATCGAGGCCGCTGTGAGCGAGCTGAGAGCCTCGGAAGCGGCGGCATGAGCGTCCTGGTCGATCGCGATCAGGAGTTCGTTGCTGTCGTGCGCAGGATCGCGGACGATGTCCTCCGGCTGCACGCCGACGAAGTGGACCGCGACGCGCGGTTTCCGCACGAGGCCGTAGCCGCCCTGCGCGAAGCCGGCGCTCTGTCCGCGCTGGTCGGAGACGACCTGGGCGGAGGCGGGGTCTCCCTGGCGGCCGTCGCCCAGGCGTGCCACGACCTCGGACGGGGCTGCTCGGCGGCCGCGATGGTCTTCGCCATGCACCAGATCCAGGTGGCGACGATCGTCCGCCACCTGGAGGGCTCAGAATGGCTCGAGGCCTACCTGCGCCGGCTGTGCACCGAGCAGCGTCTGATCGCTTCGGTCACCTCCGAGATCGGTACCGGGGGTGACATGGGACAGTCGATCGCCCCGGTGCTCGACGCCGGGGGGGGCGAGCTGCGGTTTGAGAAGCAGGCTCCCACGGTGAGCTACGGCGCCTACGCCGACGATCTCTTGACCACCGTGCGGCGGTCTGAGGCGGCGGAGCGCAGCGATCAGGTCATGGTCCTCAGCCACGCGTCTGAGACGGAGCTCGAGCCGCAGGGAACCTGGGACACGATCGGGATGCGGGGCACGTGCTCTCCCGGGTTCGTGGTGCGGGCCCGCTTCACCGCGGGCCAGGTCTTGGCGGCGCCCTTCTCCGAGGTCATGAACCAGTCGGTGGTTCCGGTCTCACACATCCTCTGGTCTCACGTCTGGCTCGGGATCGCCACAGAAGCCTTTGAACGGGGACGCAGCTTCGTGCGCGCGGCCGCACGGCGCAAGCCGGGTGAGTCCGTCCCGGCCGCCCACAGCCTCTCGCGGGTGATGAGTGAGCTGGTCATGCTCCGGTCAGAGGTCCGTGCTGCGCTCGAGGACTTCGAACGGGCCAGCCGCCACCCCGGCCGCGAGCCGCTGACCACGATGGGGTCGGTGCTGCGCTACAACAACCTCAAGCTGACCGCCTCTGAGCAGGCCCCCCGGATCTGCGCCGGGGTGCTCGAGGTGATCGGGATCGCCGCCTACAAGAACGACTCACCGTTCGGGGTCGGCCGCCTGCTCCGCGACGCGCTCTCCGCGCGCCTGATGATTGCCAACGAACGCATTCACCTGACCAACGCGGGGCTGCTCCTTATCGCGAAGGACATCTAGTGCCTGAGTTTCGCGCGGGCAGCACCAGTCAGATCGACTTCCTGGACGAGCTCGTCGAGACCGGGCTGCTGACGCGGACCGGTGTCCACGGCGTGTACGCCCGCGGCGGGGAGTTCGAAAGGGTGCGACTGGCGTTTGACGCCCTGGTCACCCGGACCGCCGAGCCCGAGTCGCCCGAAGCGGTCTACTTCCCGCCCCTCTTGCCCCGCGAGCAGCTCGAGTCCAGCGGCTATCTCGGCTCCTTCCCCCACCTCGCGGGGACCGTTTTCGCGTTCGACGGCGACGACCAGGCGGCCAGCGAGCAGTCGACCCGTGCCGCCGCCCACGAGGACTGGAGTGAGTTTCAGGAGATGACCGAGATGGTCCTGATGCCGGCCGCCTGCTATCCGCTGTACCCCGCCGTGGCCGCGCGCGGAGCGGTGCCTGAGGGGGGCGTGACGCTCGATACGGGAGACTCCTACGTGTTCCGGCGCGAGCCGTCCAGCGACCCGGCGCGAATGCAGATCTTTCACATGCGAGAGATCGTCCGAATCGGCGAGCGCGAAACCGTGGTCGCTTGGCGCAGTCAGTGGCGCAGCCGCGCCGAGGCGCTCCTGCGGTCCCTCGGCCTGAGCTTGGAGCTCGACATCGCCAACGATCCATTTTTCGGGCGGTCCGGCCGGCTGCTCGCGGCGGCTCAGCGAGACCAGGAGCTCAAATGGGAGCTGATGGCCCCCGTCGCCGGCAGCTTGACCGCGATCGCATCGTCCAATTACCACCAGGATCACTTCGGCCACGTCTGCGGCCTCTGCACCGCGGACGGCCAGCCCGCGCACACGGGCTGCATGGCCTTCGGCGAGGAGCGGGTGACCCTGGCGCTGTTCAGCGCTCACGGACTCGACGTGCCGAGCTGGCCGGAAGCCGTAGTCCAGAAGCTGGAGCTCTGAGCCCATGAGCGCAACGTCCGCAGCCGCGGTCTCCCTGTGGGGCATCGAGGTCGTCGACCACCGGCCGCATCGGCTGCACAACTCCGGACGAACCTACCTGGAGACCAACTGCTACGCGGATGTGCTGATTGAGTTGTTGCATGCCCGCGGGGACGAGCCGCTGGCGATGCTGGGCTTCATCGTCGGGACGGACTGGGAGGGCGATCAGTTCACGTACTTCAAGCCGCCCCCCGCCGACTTGGAGCGGCTGTTCGGAATGGACATCCACGAAATGCTGCCTTACCGGTCCTTGCCTGAGCACATCGAAGCGCAGCTGGCCCGGGGTCAGACCGTGCTCGTCGAGATCGACGCCTGGTATCTGCCCGACACCGCCGCCACCAGCTACCGGCGCGAGCACCTCAAGACGACGGTCGCCCCTGAGATGATCGATCGCGGCGCCGAGCGCTTGCGCTACTTCCACAACGGAGGGCTGTTCGAGCTCGAGGGTGAGGATTATCGAGGGGCGTTTCGAATGCTCGACCATTTCACTCAAGACGTCATGGACCCGTTCGTCGAAGTGGTCCGGTTCGGGACCACTGTCCGGCTTTCCGGTTCAGAGCTGCGGGTGGCCGCCCGCGAGCTGC
This sequence comes from Solirubrobacteraceae bacterium, assembly GCA_051005855.1. Lineage (GTDB taxonomy): Bacteria > Actinomycetota > Thermoleophilia > Solirubrobacterales > Solirubrobacteraceae > Palsa-465. The sequence continues at coordinate 6,313 of JBPCIY010000093.1, forward strand.
TGGCCGAGCACTATGCCCGGCGGCCCACTGAGAATCCGTTCCGGGCCTGGGCCGCGAGCCTGCGCGAGGATCTGCCGCGGCTGCTCGCCGGGGCGGCCGAGGATTACCACGCCTATGCCTTTGTCACCGTGCGGATGGTCGGCTCGGCCTTCGAGCTGTGCGCGGACCACGTGGAGTGGGTGCTGGGGACGCCGGGCGCCCCCGCCGCTGAGGCCATGCGGCGGATCGTGGACGCCTCGAAGATCGTCTCTTTTCGCCTCGCGCGCCGCCGAACATTCGATCCCGAGCCAGCGCTTGGCTCGCTCGCACAGGCCTGGGAGGAGAGCATGGAGGCCCTCGGAGCCGCATTAGCCTAGTGGTGGATCTCGTCGAGAGCTGGGAGGTGGCGGCCAGTCCCCCGGGCGCGCATCGCGGCCCGGCGGAGCTCGACGGGCTTGCGTGGGCTGCGGCCACCGTTCCCGGGACTGCCGCCGGGGCGATCGGCGCCGACGGCCGCGAAGACTTCGATGCCGAGGACTGGTGGTTTCGGACCACGTTTGTCCGATCGCTGGCACCGGCGGGCGGTCGGGTGGCGCTGGCGCTGGACGGACTCGCCACGGTGACCCAGGTGTTCCTAAACGGAGTGCTGGTGCTCGAGTCCGATTCGATGTGGACGGCGCACGAGATCGACATCACCGACCAGATCCGCGAGTCCAACGAGCTGGTGATCGCCTGCCGCGCGCTGGGGCCACTGCTGGTCAAGCGGCGGCGACCGGCGGCGCGGTGGCGCACCCGGGTCGTCAATCAGAGCAATCTGCGCTGGTACCGAACGATGATGTTCGGGCGTTCACCCGGCTTCGCGCCGGGACCCGCTCCGGTTGGTCCCTGGCGGCCAGTTCGGCTGGTGCGCCCCGGGGAAGGCGGATCCGGCGCCTTGACCCTGCGCACGCGCACGCACGGTGACGACGGGGTGCTCACCGCGCGACTGCGAGGCGCTGGGGTGGCCGGGACCGCCGCGCTGTTCCTCGATGGCCAGCGCTGTGAGCTGACTCCCGGGGCCGGCGGCGAGCTGAGGGGGGAACTGCGGGTTGGCACCCCGGAGCGGTGGTGGCCACACACCCACGGGGAACCGGTGCTGCACGAGGTCACCGTCGAGCTCGACGGGCAACCGGTGGCGACCCGGCGAATCGGCTTTCGATCCCTGAGCTGGGCCCAGGACATCCTCGCCGACGGCCTCGACCTGCACGTCAACGGAGTTCCGGTCTTTGCTCGCGGCGCCGTCTGGACGCCAGCGGATCTCGTCTCCCTGACGCCGGATGAAAAGGCCTTGCGTCGCCTGCTCGAGTCGGCGCGCGACGGGGGCATGAACATGTTGCGCGTGGTGGGTACGGGAGCCTACGAGTCATCGGCGTTCCACGATCTCTGCGACGAGCTGGGAATCATGGTCTGGCAGGACCTGATGTTCGCCAACCTCGACTACCCGATCCAGGATCCGGACTTCCGGGCCACGGTGGAGCAGGAGGCCGAGCAGGTGCTAGGTGCGATTGCCGGGCGCCCGAGCCTCGTGGTGGTGTGTGGCAACTCAGAGGTCGAGCAACAGGCGGCGATGCTCGGCCTGGCGCCGGACCTCGGACGGGGTGAGCTCTGGGACGAGCTGCTGCCGCGCGTCGTCGCACAGTCCGGTGCCGATTGCGTGTATCTGCCCAGCACCCCGTGCGGCGGTTCGCTGCCCTTTCACCCCCAACATGGGATCGCACACTACTTCGGAGTCAGCGGATACTTTCGCCCGCCCGAGGATGCTCGCCGGGCCGACATTCGCTTTGCCGCCGAGTGCCTGGCCTTTGCCAACGTCCCCGACACCGTGGACGTCCCCGTGCACCACCCGCTCTGGAAGGCCGGCGTGGTCCGCGACGCGGGGACCGGTTGGGACCTGGGGGCGGGCTGGGATTTTGATGACGTCCGCGATCACTATCTGGCGCTGCTCTTCGACGTGGATCCGGTTGCCCTGCGCCGCTTTGATCACGAGCGCTACCTCGAGCTGTCTCGGGCCGCCTCCGGCGAGGTGATGGCCGAGGTGATCGGCGAGTGGCGGCGCCAGGATTCGCCCTGTCGGGGAGCGCTCGTCCTCTGGTTCAAGGACATGCTCGCCGGCGCCGGACTCGGCGTACTCGATCATCGCGGACACCCCAAGGTCGCCTATCACCACCTGAGCCGCGCCTTTGCGCCGGTCGCGGTCTGGTGCAGTGACGAGGGCGTGGGCGGCGTCGTGGTCCACATCGCCAATGACCGCCCGGTGGCCCTCCGGGCGCGGCTGCGGGTGGCTCTCTACCGGGGCTTCGAGGAGGCGGTTGACCAAGCCACGGTCGACATCGAAGTCGCCCCGCACGGCGGGGGTGCCCATAATGTCGAGGCGCTTCTGGGACGATTCGTGGACGCCGCCTGGGCCTACCGCTTCGGCCCCCCGGCGCAGGATTTGATTGTCGCCAGCCTGGAACACCACGATCAGGACGGGCGCTTGATCGCGCAAGCCTTTCACCTGCCCGCCGGACGTCCGACGGGGCAGCAGTCGGCTGATGAGCTGGGGATCCGGGCCTTTGTGTGCGGCGCCGGCCCAGAGGACTCAGTGCTCACGGTCACGAGTCGACGGTTCGCCTACGGGGTGCGGCTGGATCTGCCCGGGTGGCTACCTGACGATGACGCGTTTTCGATCGAACCAGGGCACTCACGCCAGGTCAGCCTGTGCAGCAGCGGGGAGAGCGGACCGGCCAGCGGCAACCTCAGCGCGCTGAACCTGGCCGGTCGGCTGCCGATCTCCGCTGAGCCCAGGACGTGACCGTCGAAGTTGCCTTCGCGGCTGCCGGCTGGCTCGATGCCGATGCTGCTCACCGGCTGCAGCGCAGGCTCAACGAGGGACTGGTGAGAGCCCGCGCCAGCGGCGGGACAACGATCGCCAGCGTCACCGCAGGCAGCGTCCGTGGCCACGATCCGACTGGTGTCGTCGTCGCATCCCGGCGCGCAACGGAGCCCTGGTTTGTGCTCGAGCAGCCTGACCCCCACCGCGTGGCTGTGGCTGGGTTGGGTTCGGTGCACGTGCTGGAGGCCCGTGGACCGGACCGATTCACCCAGGTGGCGCGTCGCTGGAGCTCGCTGGCGGCGACCGCGCTGGCCGACCCCCCGGACGGGTCGCCGGGCTCGGGACTGATTGCCGTGGGCGGATTTGCCTTCGCTCCGCACGGCGGCTCATCGCGCCGCTGGAGCGGCTTTGCCGCGGCTTCGCTGATCGTCCCCGAGATCTCCCTGGCTCGACGCGATGATCGCTCGTGGCTGACCGTCAACGTTGCCATCGCCCCTGACGACACACGAGATGACTTGACCGTCCGAGTGGGCCAGCGCCTGGCTGGGCTGCGTCACGGGCCTCTGCCGCTGCTCGATCCGGTGGCCACCGGGAACTACGCGGTAGCGAGCTCACTGCCTCCGTCGCACTACGAGGACGCAGTGGCGAGCGCTGTGCAGCGCATCCGGGGTGGCGAGCTGGAGAAGATCGTCCTGGCCCGAGAAGTCGAGGTCTCCGCTCCCGTGGCTCACGATCCGGCCGCCGTCCTCGGCGTACTGCGTGACGCTTACGCGTCCTCGTTCGTGTTCGCGGTTGGGCGCGGCGAGGCGACCTTTCTGGGGGCCACCCCCGAGCTGCTCGTCCGCCGTGAGGGCCAGCGCGCGACCACCGTCGCTCTGGCCGGCTCGAGCCGACGCAGCGCCGATCCCTCCGTCGACGATCACCTTGCCGAGGCCCTTCTGCGCAGCGGCAAAGATGTGGCGGAGAACGCGATCGTGGCCCGCCGGATCGCCCGGGCGCTGCGGCCGCACTCGGTGTGGGTGGCGGCCGCTCCCGAGCCGATCGTCGTCCGGGTGGCCAACATCCAGCACCTGGCCCGCCCGATTCGAGCCCAGCTGGCTTCGCCTTTGGGCGCGATCGAGCTCGTGGCTGCGCTGCACCCGACGCCCGCGGTGGGGGCCGAGCCCGGCTCGGCGCTGAGCCTGATCCCTGCGCTGGAGGGCCTGGACCGTGGCTGGTACGCCGGTCCGGTGGGGTGGACTGACGCCAGTGGCGACGGAGAGTTTTGCGTGGCGATCCGGAGCGCCCTGCTCCGGGGACGGATCGCTCGCTGCTACGCCGGCGGGGGCATCGTGGCCGATTCGGATCCGGCCGCCGAGCTGGCGGAAACTGAGCTCAAGCTGCAGGTGATGCTGCCGGTGCTGGCCGGCTAAACCAGCTCCAGTTCGCCGTCGGCTCGCCAGCGCGCCTGGTCGCCGGTGCGGTAGGCGGCCCCGGGGCCGAACGGGTCTTCGACGAACGGTGTCGGGGTGAGATTGGGCCGGTTGACGTAACCTCCCGCCACGCCCTCACCGGCCACGAGCAGCTCGCCGGTGACGCCGATCGGCACTGGTTGGTCGTGACCGTCGAGGACGTAGGCGCGGGTGTTGGCAATCGGGCGACCGATCGTGATCGAGGTCGCCCGCTGCACCCGCGCCAGCGTGCAGTACCCGGTGGTCTCCACGGTGCCGTAGCCGTTCCAGAGCACCCGGCAGCGCTCGAGGATCTCGTCGGCGAGCTCGCGAGAGAGCCGCCCGCCGCCGCTCAGCGCGTTCAGGCCTCGACTGGCCTTGAGGCCCGTGTCGATCAGCGTCTGCCACGTGCTGGGCGAGGCGTGCAGGAACGAGGCGCCTTCGGAGGCAATCAGCTGGCTCAGCCGGGCGCCGTCGCCGGCCGTCTCGGCCGAAGCGACGACGATCCTGGCCCCGGTCACGAGGGCCATCCACAGCTCCATGACGTGAGCCCGAAGGAGATTGGCGGGCAGCACGAGGATCGTGTCATCGGGGCCGATGCCCAGGTCGGCGGCCAGCGCGGTGGCCAGGTTGATCACGGCGCCGTGACGGATCGCCACCCAGCTTGGTGTCCCGGTCGCGGTCGAGGTGGGCTGCAGGCAGCAGATCGCCTCGGGGAGGGTGCCTTGTCCTGGCGCGGGGAGGGCCGAGCCCGCGGTCGCGGCCAATGCGTAGGCGGCGCCCGCCTTGAGCACCCCGAGGGCATCGACGATCAGGTCAAGGCTCGGAACCGAGCCCAGCGCCACCGCATCGCCCGCCCTCGCCCCGGTCTCCAGCAACCGGCTGGCGCTCCGGGTGGCCCGCCGCTCCAGCTCGCCGTAGTTGAGCGTCTCTCCGTCGGCCGACACGGCGCCGGCCTCCGGGTGCAGAGCAGCCCGCCCCGAGACGAGGTCGTCGACGCGGCCGGCCCGAATCTCGGTGGTGGTGGCGTTCCACTCGACCAGCTGGCGGCGCTGGTCGGCCGGCGTCAGGATCGGGATCGTCGAGGCGAGGCAAGTCGGATCCGCCGCCGCGGCTTCGATCAGACGCAACCAGTGGGCGGCCATCCGAGCCGCGGTCGGGGCCTCGAACAGGTCACGGTCATAGATCAGCCGACCGGAGATGTGGCCCTCGGGACGCTCGTCGAGCTCGAGCTCGAGGTCGAGCTTGGCGTTGCCCACTGCTTCGCCGATCTCGCTCTCCATCTGGTGGACCGACCAGCAAGGATCCGCCGCGACGACCGCCGGCTCCAGGATGATCATGGTCTGGTAGATCGGGTTGGCCCCCGCGGCCGCGTCGGGGTCGAGCTCTCGAACCAGCCGCTCGAAAGGGATCAGGTGGTCGAGGCCGTCGAGGAGCTCGTTGCGGACCCGGAGGACCAGCTCCTCGAGCGTTGGCTCGCCGCTCAGATCCACCCGCAGGACCAGGGGCGTCAGGCTGTAGCCAACTACAGATTCAAGCTCGGGCCGCTGGCGGAGATCCGTCGCGGTGGCGAAGACCACGTCCTGCTGGCTGGAATATCGGCTGAGTAGCAGCGCCCACATCGACGCCAGGACCTGAAAGAGGCTGCCGCCTACCCCCTGGCCGACTTCTTTGAGGCGATCCACTGTCTCCCCCGGCACCGAGACCGGGACTATGCCCCCCCGAAAACGCGGGGTCTCGGACCTCGGATGGTCCTGGGGAAGCGCCAGATGCGGCACCGCCGTGAGGTGCTGGCGCCAGTGGGCGAAACGCCGCGCAACCCTTGGCTCGATGATCCACGTCTGCTCCCAGCGGGCGTAATCGCCATATTGGGTCGGCGGCTCGGGCAGCGGCGATGGTCGGCCAGCGAAGAAGGCGTCGTAGAGCGCGACCAGCTCGGGCAGCACCACCCGGTAGACGCTGACCCCGTCGAAGATGAGATGGTGCATGGCTAGGTAGAGCCGATGATGGGTCCTGGGGAAGCGGATCAGGCGGGGGCGTAGCAGCGGACCACGGCGCACGTCATAGGGAGTTCGTGACAGGTCCGCGGTGATGCGGACGGCGCGGCGCTCCGCCTCCTCGGGGGTCAGGTGGCTGAGGTCGAGAACGGGCAAGGGCAGGTCCGCAGCCGTCGCCACCACCTGGACGGGCTGGCCGTTGACGGTGTCGAAGGTGGTCCGCCATGCCTGGTGGCGGCGGACGATCTCAGTGAAAGCAGCTCGGAAGGCGACCAGATCGAGGGGGCCGTCCTTGCGAATCGAAATCGTCTCGTTGTAGCTGATCCGGTTCGGGGCGAGGAGGGCCACATACCACAGGGCCTCCTGCGCCACCGACAACGGTGCCTCGGCCCGCCGGGCGGCGGTGGTCGCCGTCACGCGGCCTGGACGTGCAGCTCGGACAGACCCCGCAAACCCAGGTTGGGTCGCCATCTGATCGGGTGGTCGGGCGCGAGCGCCAGCTCCGCAAACCGCGCGAGCAGGGCCTCGAAGGCGATCTGGCCCTCGATCCGAGCCAGGGGGGCCCCGAAGCAGAAGTGGGCGGCCCATCCGAAGGCGAGGTGCCGATTGTCAGCGCGGCTGAGGTCCACCTGGTCAGGCTCGCGGAAGCGCTCCGGATCGCGGTTAGCCGCGCCCATCACCGCGATCACCGCGTCGCCCTCCCGGATCTCCTGACCCCCCAGAACGGCTCCGGGCGGCGCCAGGCGCGCCGTGTGCTGGCTCGGGCTCTCGTAGCGCAGGAGCTCTTCGACTGCGCTCGGCATCAGCGCGGGGTCGGACCTGAGCCGCTCGAGCTGGTCGGGCTGACTCAGCAACGTGAGCAGGCCGTTCCCGATCAGGTTGGTGGTGGTCTCCTGTCCGCCGACCATCGTGACGATCACGTTGGCCACGATCTCCTCTTCGGTCAGCCGGTCCCCGTCCACTTCGGCCGTGGCCAGGGCGTTGATCAAGCCCTCGCTGGGCGCGGCGGCCTCGCGGACGAGCGCCGCCCGGAAATACGCGACCATCTCCTCGACGCTGCGGAGCACCTTCTTGGCTCGGCCCGGATTGTGCTGGAAGTTGCCGAGCATCTCGGCGAAATCCTGCGACCAGGACTTGAGCAGCTCGTGATCTGAGGTCGGCACGCCGAGCATCTCGGCGGTCACGATCGCCGGCAATGGGTTGGCCAGCCCCGACATCACGTCGAAGCTGCCAGCGCCGGCGAGATCGTCGACCAGCCCGGTGGCGATCTCGCGAATGTGCTCACGAAGAACGG
>JBPCIY010000094.1:0-5195 GCA_051005855.1 Solirubrobacteraceae bacterium
CAACTCGATAGCCACTGATCTTGACTCCGTGCGCCTGCCCCGACACCTCCCGTCCCGCCCGCCCCGCTGCGACTGGTGGCGTTCGGTGATCTCGAGGGAACGGTCTGGGGCGCGGCGATGGACGCCAGCGAGCGCGCGATCGTGTTCGGAACCTCGGCGGCGAGCGAAGCGGTGGCCGGGGCCGAGCACATCCAGTTTCTGGTCGACGGTGATCGCTGGCATCTCACCGGGCCGGGGTTCGACCTGCTGGTCTGCGCCCCCGAGCCGGTCGCGGATGCCGCGACCCCGGCAGACGCCGCGCCACCCGCGGATGCCGCGACCCCGGCAGACGCCGCGCCACCCGCAGGCGCGGCGCCGAACGGCGCCGGCGGCGATCAGCTGTGCGCGATCACCGGGACGATCACCGTCTCGGGGTCTGAGCAGACGGTCGACTGCCTGGGCACGCGCAGCACCGATCCCGAGTTCGAGCTCGACGGACTCGACTCTCTGCGTTCTGTGGCTGGCTGGTTTGGCCCCCACCGGGGGCTGAACCTGCGCGCGCTGCGCCCACGGGGGGGCCGCGGCCAGGAAGAAGACCGAATCGCGGCGACCGTGTTCGAGCCCGAGGGCCGGATCGACGTCGACGACCCGCGCCTGTCCACCACCTACGCGGCGGCCGACCGTCCGGCGCGCACCACCCTCGAGCTCTGGATCGGGGCCGGCGAGGAGCAGTATCCACGTCGGGCCGCGGCCGAAGCACTCGGCGAGGGCGCAGCGGCGAGGGGCGACCGGGTCAGCCTCCAGGTCACTCCCCTGCGCTGTCATTCCGGCGGCCTCGAAGGCGCCGGAGTCTATGTGTTGGCCCGGTTCTAAGTGGTCTGCGCGACGACCACCAGCGGGGCCCCGTCGGGCCAACCCATGGCCGAGGTCAAGGCGATCATCAGCGACTTCGGTGGCGTGCTCACATCACCGCTGGCCGGTGCCTTCGCGGCCTTTGAAGCCCACTCGGGGATTCCGCTCGCCGAGCTCGGGCGGGCGATGGCCGCGGTCGGCCTACGCCGGGGAGTCAATCCGCTCTTTGAGCTGGAGACGGGCCGGCTCTCGGAGCGCGAGTTCCTAGGCGAACTCGCCGCGCAACTCGCGTCCCAGCTCGGACGCGACCTGACCCTGGACGGGTTTGGTGAGCGCTACTTCGCTGATCTTGAGCCCAACCAGCGCGTGATCGAGTACCTGCAGACGCTGCGCAGCCGGGGCTACCGGCTCGCGATCTGCACTAACAACGTCCGCGAGTGGGACGGTCGTTGGCGGGCCATGCTTCCGGTCGAGGAGATCTTCGACGTCGTGGTCGACTCCGCTTTTGTCGGGGTCCGCAAGCCCGAGGCCCGGATCTACGAGCTGACGCTCGAGCGGCTCGGCGTCGAGGCCGAGGCCGCGCTGCTGATCGACGACATCGAGATCAACTGCGACGCGGCGCGCCAGCTCGGTCTGCGCGCGGTGTGGTTTCGCTCCACCGAGCAGGCGATCCAGGAGACCGAGAGCGCCCTGATGGAGGCTGGCTGATCTCGATGCGCCGGCGTCTGGGGATTGGAATCGCCGTGCTCGGCGCGCTCGCGGTCGTGATCGTCGCGCTCGCGGCCGCCAACTCGAAGGGTCGGCCCCGCGACCCCCCGGCCCCGACCGGCCCGGTGCCGCCGGCCGCGACCGTCCTGGCCGGGGTCAAGGGGCCGACGCTTCAGATCGCCGCTGGCGCGGGGCGTCCGATCCGGCTCGGCTTTCTTGGCCTGTCGGTGGAGTTTCAGGCCGTGCGGGCGTACACGGGCAACAATCCTCGGGTTGTCAATCCGGTCCTGCTGCAGCTGATCCGCAATCTCAGCCCGGGCCAGGCCCCCACGCTCCGGATCGGCGGTGACAGCACCGACGTGTCGTGGGTCCCGACCCGCGGCGTCAAGCCGCCGCCCTACGTGAGCTACCGGCTGACGCCCAGCTGGCTGGCCACCACCGCCGCGCTCGCCCACGATCTCGGGGCTCGGATGACGATGGGACTGAACCTGGCCGCCGACGAGCCTGCCCTGGCCGCCGTCGAGGCCCGCGCCTACCTGAAGACCATCGGCCGAAGCTCGATCGCCGCCCTGGAGATCGGCAACGAGCCCAACGTGTACGGAAAGATCCAGGTGCTGCACACGCTGCTCGGCGCCCCGCTCTACGCCCGTCCCCGCGATTACGGCTACCCCCAGTTCCTGAGCGAGTTCCGCGCCGAGGCGGCCGCCTCTCCGCGCCTGGCCCTGGCCGGGCCCGCGCTGGCCGTTGGACCGACCCCGATGCTGGGTTCCTGGGTGCGGACGATGCCCGACTTCCTGCGCCGCGAGCAGCAGCTGCCGTCGATGACCGTCCACCGTTATCCGCTGCGCAACTGCTTCGTCCCCCCCAGCTCACCGCAGTATCCGACGGTCGCCAATCTCCTCTCGGACTACTCCACGTCGGGCCTGACCGCCAGCCTGCGCCGCTGGATCGGGATCGCCCACGCCCAGCACCGGGCGATCCGCGTGGATGAGCTCAACTCGGTCGCCTGTCGCGGCAAGACCGGAGTCAGTGACACGTTCGCGGCCTCGCTGTGGGTCACGGATGCACTGTTCTCACTTGTCCGCGCCGGGGTTGACGGCATCAACATGCACACGCTGCCTAACTCGGCCTACCAGCTGTTTCAGTTCAGCCACAGCGGCGGCCATTGGCACGCCCGGGTCGAGCCCGTGTATTACGGCCTGCAGCTGTTCGCGCAGGCGGCCCCGGTCGGCGCGCGGCTGATCGGCCTGCACGGCCTGCACGGCCTGCCGGCGCTCAGCGCGTGGGCCACACGCAGCAGGGACGGCACCGTACGCGTCGTGCTCATCAACAAGAGCCAGCGTGACACCCGCAATGTCACGCTCCGCGCGCCGGGTACGGTTCGGTCGGTGACGACTGAGCGGATGCAGGCTCGGAGTGTCCACGCTCGCGACGTCACCCTCGGGGGGCGCAGCTACGGTGCCGGCACCCACACCGGCCGCCTGGCCACCCCGATCCTGGAGTCGGTGAACCACCGGGGCCGCGGCTATCTGGTGTCGGTGCCGCGCGGGTCGGCGGCACTGGTCACCTTCGCCTCGCGCTAGCGGGCGCCCGGACTCCTAATTCTCGACGCCGAGCCGATCCCAGCAGTAGAGCTCGAGACACTCGGCGGCCAGCGCCGCACAACGCTCCTCAGACAGCCACGGCAGCACGGTGTCAAAGGCCTGCTCCTCGCCGACACCGGCCTCGAAGGCCTCCTCACCGCGGAACCCGGCGGCGATCTTGAGCGCCTCGCGGCGGTTCTCCCCGAGCGACGGGAACACGTTGACCAAGAACTCCTTGCTGGGCAATGGATGGCCCACCTCGAGCGAGGCGTGCCACGCCGCGAGCAGGGACAAGTCGTGCTCGTCGAGGTCTGCGACCGCCTTGGCGTAGTGAGATCCGAGCTCGGATTCGGGGATCTCGTCCACCCAGGCCCGTACCACCTCGCCGAGGATCTGGCGACGGGCCTCTCTTCCGACCGAGTCGGCGATAACCCGGATGGCGTTCTGCGGTTCGATGAAGCAGAGAGGCATTGGAGCTCCGGCTCGTAGAAACGGTTGTCCGGGAAGGTAGGCGCTGCGCCGGACGGAGCCGCGGGGGACAGATGACCTCGGCCCCGGGGCCAGATGACCCGGCCCCGGGGTCAGAGACCGAGCGCCGCGCGCGCGCCACTGAGCGCGACGGGGTCGGGCTCGAGTCCGGGGTCCATACCCAACGTCGAGCGCTCGCCCCGCTCCCAGTTGAAGAAGGCGGCGTCGAGGGCTTCCAGCGGGACGCCGCAGGCCTCGGCGAGCTCCGCCGCACGGCGCTCCAAGAGCAGCGGATCGCCGATCCCGAGCAGGCGCTTGGCGGCCAGCGTGACCGGATCGGCCGTGCCAAAGGCCAGCGCGCCGGCGCGCAGCGCATAGGCTCCCGTCGCGCCCAGCGTGAGCAGCAGATCGAAGCGTGCCGCCCGCTCCAGGCCGGGGAGGGCGAGGCGCTCGAACGCGCGCGCGAAGCGCCGGTCGGGCGCCCAGCCGGCGTCGCCGGTCAGGGCGGCGGCCTGGGAGCCGGCCCGGGCCGCCCACGCTCGGTAGGCGTCCAGGGTGCGCTGGCCCCGGGACGGCTCATGCGAGCCGCGCGGGCCGACGGCGACGCCGTCGAGCTCGGGGCCGGTACCGGCGCTCCAAGGCACCCGCACCTGCTCGAGGGCCGAAAACGGCGCCTGCCCGTCGAGCGGGCCCAGATACGCGATCTCCAGCGCAAGCCAGGTGCGCTCCTCGAGATCGCCAGTCGCGTCCGCGACCTCGGCGTAGAGCCCCGGAGGATCGGTGGCCAGCCGGGCAACGCGGGCCGTCGCCCAGGCCATCTCCTCGGCCAAGCGCTCGGCGTCGACGCTGGACTTCAGCCCTGGAGCCAGGTCGATCCGGTAGCCGTCGTCGGATCCCCGGGCCAGACGGCGGACCGTGACCCCTGGCGATCCTCGGCCCGAGACGCCGCGCGAGCGCGAGCTCCCCTCGACGCCGGGTAGGCGGGGAGTCCGGCTGGCCGGCGCGGTCGCGGATCGGAGCGGGCCACGGGGCGAGACGACGGGACGCAGCTCGACATCCTGCTCCCGGGCGCAGATGGGGCAGTTCTGAACGAGGCGGTTGTGGCGGCAGAAGGTGGGCATGGCGAGCGACCGGTCGGACGGGGGCCCAACGCCTTCATCGTAGGGGTGACGCTGGCCTGTCGACCAACGTCAGGGCTCACGCGAGAAATTGCCGAACGGCTTGTCCGGCCACCAATTCTTGGCGACCCCTTAGGATGGACCAGCTTTTGTGAACCAGCGGTAGCAAAGGGGCGAGGTGGCACGTGTGGAGCAAGACCGGTGCAGGACAGGTGGGCGCGACCCGCGGCATTCGGCTGGGGCACCGCCCAAGCGCCGCCACCCCTCACGCCGGCCCACGACAAGCCGTTTCGGCTCGCTCGGCGACTGGGAGGGCACGGCCGGTGGCTTTCCGGTCAGCTTCCAGGTCACGCTGACGGGCGCCAAGCTCGCATCCGCCACAGGGGGGCACACTACTCGCTGAACTCGGTGGTCGCATTGGTTCCCGCTGGTTGCCCGACGGTCAAGAGCGGAACCTCCGGCCGCGCCCGGACCGACCAGCCCCGCG
>JBPCIY010000095.1:0-27222 GCA_051005855.1 Solirubrobacteraceae bacterium
CCGACCTGCGGCGCGCGGCGGAGATCCTCAACGCCGGCGAGAAGGTGGCGATGCTCGTCGGGCAAGGCGCGCTGCACGCCTCAGATGAGGTGACCGAGGTCGCCGAGCTGCTGGGCGCGGGCGTCGCAAAGGCGCTGCTTGGCAAGGCGGTGCTGCCCGACGATCTGCCGTGGGTGACGGGGTCGCTCGGCCTGCTGGGCACCAAGCCCAGCTGGGACATGATGATCGGCGCCGACACGCTGCTGATGGTCGGCTCCTCGTTTCCCTATTCGGAGTTCCTGCCCGAGGAGGGCCAGGCGCGCGGCGTTCAGATCGACATCGACGGCAAGATGATCGGGATCCGCTACCCGATGGAAGCCAACCTGATCGGCGACAGCGCCGAGACCCTGCAAGCTCTCATCCCGCTCCTGAAACACAAACAGGACCGCTCGTGGCGTGAGAAGATCGAGCACGACGTCGGGGACTGGTGGAACCTCATGGACGCCCGCGCCCACGAGACCGCTGACCCGATCAACCCCCAGCTGCTGTTCTCAGAGCTCTCCCCGCGGCTGCCCGACCGGGCGATCCTCACCGCGGACTCGGGCTCCTCGGCGAACTGGTACGCGCGCGACATCAAGCTGCGCAAGGGCATGATGGGCTCGCTATCGGGCACGCTGGCGACGATGGGACCGGGGGTCCCGTACGCGATCGCCGCGAAGTTCGCCCACCCCGACCGGCCCGTGTTCGCGCTCGTCGGCGACGGCGCGATGCAGATGAACGGCCTCGCCGAGCTGATCACCGTCGCCAAGTACTGGCGCACCTGGTCAGACCCCCGCTTCTACGTCCTCGTCCTCAACAACCGCGATCTCAACCAGGTCACCTGGGAGCTGCGCGCGATGGCCGGCGAGGCGCGCGTCCCGACCACCCAGGACATCCCCGACGTGCCCTACGCCCAATGGGCCGAGCTGATCGGCCTCAAAGGCATCCGCGTCGACCGCCCCGACCAAGTCGCCGGGGCATGGGACCAGGCGCTGGCGGCCGACCGACCGGTCCTGATCGAAGCGATCACCGACCCCTCGGTGCCGCCGCTGCCGCCCCACATCACGATCGAGCAGGCGAAGTCATTCATGTACGCCCTGCTCGGCGGCGACCCCGACGCCCGACAGATGATCACCCAGTCAGCCAAGCAAAAGCTCGAGGAATTCCTCCCCGGACGCTGAGCACGCTGCGGCCGCCGGCCGGTCAATCCTCGGAGACTCTGTTCCCCGCTTCGCAGGCGATCGCGGTGGCGACGTCTCGTGGGTAGTCGCGTCTGGCCCGCAGCAGGATCAGGCCCCCCGCGGCCAGCGGAACCAGCATGATCAAGAAGGCGGAGGTGATACCTCGGGAGTTGGCGGCCTGCCCGGAGGCGTGGCTGGCTGGGCCTCCGTGGCCGAACTGATCAGAGATGAATCCGAACAGCAGGGGAGCAAAGGCGGTGGCGAGTGATCGCAGCAGCGTTCGCACCCCCTCGGCGCGCCCCCACAGCCAGTGGGGCATGATATCCAGGCGCGCGGCGTCGAGAGGTGGATTTGAGCCGTACAGCGCGGCGCCGGCCAGCCACAGGAACGGCAGGCCGATGACCAGCGACCGGGTCAGAAGCGGCGGCAAAAACAGCGCGCAGGCAACGAGGAACGTGCCGGCGGCGACGATCACGCGTCCCGACACGTGTCCGCGGCGGATCAGCGCGTCGGCCAATCGTCCGGTCACGAGGACGCCGATCACGGCGGCGATCGCCAGCACCGCGAGCAGTGACGTGGCCACCGATTGGCCCACGGAGTACTGGTGGCGCACGAAGATGACGCCGAAGGTCAGGACTCCCGAGATGAAGAAGTAGCCCAGCGCGGAGGCGATAATCAGCGCGAGGTTCGTGGGGACCCGCAGGACGTAACGCACGGCTTCAGACAGGGTCATCCGCTCTGACCCAGCGGTCAGGAGATTCTCGGGACGCGGGTGCACCCCGGCCGCTCTGATGGTCCGCTCAAGCTCCGAGGCCGGCTTTGCGACATCGTGGCGCTGGTCGTTGTGACCGGGCTCGCGCTCGCGATCGGCGGTGTCCGGCTGGGGGTGGCCGCGCGCCGGCAGGCGGCTTGCACCGCCGCGGGCGGGCTCGGGCAGGAATCTCCAGACCGCCCAACCCAGGACCGCGCTCGGGAGGACCAGCACCCAGAAGGCCAGCCGCCAGGAGATCGCCGCCGCGTTGCCACTGACCAGCAAGCCGGTGACCGAACCAACCAGCTCGCCGGTCAGGATGAAGCCGTAGATCTTGCCCCGCTCGCGCGGCTCGAAGTAGTCGCCCGTCAACGAGGCCAGCGTCGGGCCGCTGGTCGCGGTCACCGCACCGAGAATCAGTCGGCTGACCAGCAGCATCTGAAATGAGGTTGAGGCGCCGGCGGCGATCATGGCCAGACTCCACGCGACGATGCTCCATTTCAGCAAGAAGACGCGCGACACCCGGTCGCTGAGCGACCCGATCGGGACGGTCGCGACCGCAGCCACCAGCGTGGGCAACGCGACCAGTAGGCCGAGCTGGGTGAAGTCGAGGTGCAGCGCCCGCTTGAGCGGCCCCGCGTCGGCGCCGACCGCTGAGGTGTCGGCACTCGACAGGGCCAGCACCGAGGCGAGCAGCAGGACCACCCGGGCCCGCGCTGCCCCTCCGACCGCGCGGATTGCTCGGCGCCTGATCCGATCGCCGACGGCCGTCACGCCGCGCAACGGCCGCCGCGTCATCGGCGGCGTGATCCGGGCGAGGCCAGAGCGAGACGGTCGACCACAGCCAGCACAGTCCCTACATACCCGGCTTCCCGGGCTTCCCCTCAAACTCCGACGCCGCCCGGCGACGGGGTAGGCGGCACCGAACGCGGGTAGCCTCAGCGTGGTGGATCGCAGGTGTGGGCTGATTCCTCGATCGGACAGCCAAGCGAACAGGAGAGCCGACAGACATGGGTCAAGTTGCCGTCGTGACAGGAGCATCGGCCGGGGTGGGGAGAGCGACCGCGCGAGCGTTCGCCGAGAGGGGGTTCGATGTGGCGCTTCTCGCCCGGGGCGAGGGCGGTCTCGAGGCGGCCGCCAGCGAGGTGCGCGCGGCCGGGGTCAGGGCGCTGGCGATTCCCACTGACGTCTCGCAGTTTGACCAGGTCGACGCCGCCGCCGGCCAGGTCGAACGCGAGCTAGGACCAATCGATGTCTGGATCAATGACGCGATGACAACCGTGTTCGCGCCGTCCTGGGAAGTCAAGCCGGCGGACTTTCAGCGAGCGATCGAGGTCACATTCCTCGGCCAGGTGTGGGGCACGATGGCTGCGCTGGCCAGGATGCGACCCCGCGACCGCGGGTCGATCGTGAACGTCGGGTCGGCGCTGGCGTTTATCGGGATTCCGCTGCAGTCAGCGTACTGCTCGTCCAAGTTCGCCTGCCGCGGCTTCTTTGAGTCGACCCGGGCGGAGCTGATTCACGAGGGCAGCCACGTCCGGATGAGCATGGTCCACCTTCCCGCCGTGAACACGCCTCAATTCGACTGGTGCCAAACCGCCATGTCGCACCATCCGATGCCCGTCCCGCCGATCTACCAGCCCGAGATCCCGGCCAAGTTCATCGTCGATGCAGCACTCGACGGGCGGCGTGACAAGATCATCGGATCCTGGAACAAGATGCTCGTCGTCGTCGCCAGGCTTGCCCCCGGACTCGGCAATCAGTATGCCGCGATCGGCGCGTGGAGCGCCCAGCTGACCCAGCAGACGGTCAGCCCCGACCGCCCGACCAACCTCTACCAGCCCGCCGACAGCGAAACCGACCATGGAGCACATGGATCTTTCGATGACCGAGCCGGCGGGGTGATGGATCCGAGCTTTCTCAAGTCGCTGCCCAACACGGCCAAGACCTTCGGCGTGGCGCTGGCTCATACCGCCCGAGAAAAGAAGCGGGTCTGGGACAACCACAAGCGCCGTGGCTAGCCGCCGTGGCCCCGACCCGGCGCCCCGACTCGGAACCGGTGGTTGACCGTCAGCAGCTCGTGATGGGCTGCCGGTCGGTCCTGGAGCGCAACTGGCGCGAGGGCATGCGGGGCGAGCGCGCGTTCGCCTACACCGCCCCAAGCCCCGGTCGCTACCCATGGCAGTGGTATTGGGACTCGTGTTTCTCCGCCATCGTGTGGCGGCGATTTGACCGCGGGCGTGCGCGGGCGGAGCTCACGAGCCTGCTCGCGGCGGCGCGGCCGGACGGGTTCATCGGTCATACCATCTTTTGGGGCAAGCCGGTGGATCGGGTGCGGCGCCTCTTCTACAACGTGCAGTCCCGCTCGGACTTCATGACCAGCACGATCCAGCCGCCCCTGTTGGCCTGGGCGTGGCGCATCGCCGTGGGGGACCCGCGTGAGGTTCCCGAGATCGGCCGCCATCACGACCAGGTCGCGCGCGAGCGAGACCTCGACGGGGACGGACTGATCTGGATCCTGCAGCCCGACGAATCCGGCCTTGACGCCTCGCCCAAGTTTGACTCCGCCTGGGGTTGGCGCGCCGACGGGCTGCCCGGGTTCCCGCTTCTCGTGGCGCGTAATCGCCGCTTGGGCTTCGACATCCGCCGCGTCGAGGCCGCGGGCGGCGCCGTGGTTTGCGACACCGCGACCAACGTTCTGCACAACCTCTCACGCCTGGCGCTCGGGTGGCCCTCGATCACGCCAGTTCTGCTCGACCGCCTCTACGACGAACGCACGGGCTTGTTTCATCAGCTGGTGCGCTCCCGGCGTTCTGATCCCCGTGTCCGCCGCCACCGCGTGGTGACGTGGGCGGCGCTGTCGCCGCTGGCGCTACCTGATCTCCCCGACGCGATCGGCCGGCGGTTGATCGAGGAGCATCTGCTCGATCCCGCCAAGTTCTGGCTTCCCGTCCCGCCCCCCTCGGTAGCGGCCAGCGAGCCGAGCTTCAGCACCCGAGACCGCTTCATGTTCCTGCGTCGCTACTGGCGTGGGCCAACCTGGATCAACTCCGCCTGGCTGTTGTGGCTCGGCCTCGTGAGGCTGGGCTATCACACCCACGCCGACGAGCTGGCGCTGCGGATCATGCGGGCCGTCAGCCGGGCCGGCTTGCGTGAGTACTATGACCCGGTCACCGGTGAGGGCATGGGCGCCCGCGACTTCTCCTGGTCCTCGCTCGTCGTCGAGCTGGCCGATCCGGTTCCCGGCGCCGCGCTCAGCTACCTCTGACGTGAGACCCGCGGCCGTGCGGCCAGAGCACCGCCTGGGGTTGACGTCGCGCATCGAGCGGTGCTCAGGGGATGGGTTCACGCAGCAGGTGACGGCTGAACGGGATGCTGGCGAAGATCGCCGCGCTGCAGACCAGCCACATGGCTTGGTAGCCGTGCGTGCTCGAGAACGGGCCGTGGAGAACCTGGATCGCGACTCCCGCCACCAGCGGGCCGAGCAGCGTTCCGAGGCCGCGGGTGAGACTGAAGAAGCCGGTCAGCGCGCCGTGCTCACGGTCGGGCATCAGGGGAATCAGTACCGCGTAGGGCAGCGTCATGACCACCCCGCCACCCATCGCCACGACCGGTAGGATCACCGCGAGGAGGATCGGGGTCCGGGAGATCAATGGCAGCAGCAGTCCCGGTCCGTACACCAGCAGCGAGACGAACATGACCCGTGGCTTGCCGAACCGGTCGGCAAGCTTGCCGCTCAACCCGGCCGAGATCAGCACGAACACCGCGGCCGCACCGATGATCAGCGAGGCTGTGCTGAGGCTGTGACCGAGACCCTCGGTGATGTAGAGGACCACGAAGGTCTTCAGAGCCGCCAGCGACATTTCCCATAGCGCGTTGGCGATCAGGAACGATCGCAAGCGGGGATCGTCTCCCAGCATCCGACGCAGCTCGCCGACGGTGCGGCGAATCCCGTGAGCGGGGCCAGGACCGGGACCGAACCGCCCGCCGCGGACCAGCAGAGTGGCGAACGCCGCGACCAGCAGCAGCAGGACCACCGCGGCGAACAGAAACGGGACCGCGCGCCCCAGCGACAGGAGCACGCCGCCCCCCACCAGGGCGATGCCGGTGCCGGCACCGCGCCACAGCGCCTGGATGCTCTGCGCCTGCCCGGTGACCTGTTCATCGACCAGATCCGGATACAGCGCTCGATACGGTCCATACGCGACGAAATAGCCGACGAAGAAAACTGCCGCGGCCAGCCCCAGCGCGACCAGCGACTGAACGAACGCCATCAGCACCAACCCCCCCACGACGACCGGAACGCCGGCCAACACGAACGGAAGCCGGCCTCCGAGTCGAGAGCGGACGCCATCTGACCATGAGCCCGCGACCAGCGGGATCCACAGCGCCATCAGACCCTCCGCCCCCACGATCACGCCAATCACGGTGGTCGAGGTCGTGAACTGACGCGCCACCTTGGGCAGATACGTCGACACCATCGTGATCGACAGCGCCAATCCGAAGGTCGGGACCCCGAGGATCGTCAAGAACGTCGGCCCGGAGGCTTGGCTGGTATGCGGCCGCTTAGAGCCTTCGGGTCGTGTGATCGGGTTCATTCAACAGGATCAGTAGATAACTACCCCGGGCGCCACTCGGTCGTCAAAGCCCGGGCTCTGAGAACCAGTTCTTCAGGCGCCGCCGGTCGCGACGCCCTCGAGCCGGGCGGGGCTCGCGCGGATGCGCGGGGGCCGCGTCAACAGCCCCAAGCGCCAGACGGAGACTCCGGCGGTCGCGTCTGTCAGGCCGAAGCCCGCGCGAGCCCGACCGTCCAATCAGCGTCGTCGATCGCCCAATAGCCACAGAAGGTCGGACACTCCCGCGGGCGGTTCTGGGGTCGGCACGGCATCGTCAGGCGGTCTGGCGCATCGCGTTGAGGATTGATCTGATCATCGCGCTCGCAGGAACGTGGCGAAGCAGTCTGTCGCGCGCCCAGTTGCTCAGACCACCTTCAACGAACATGGCTTTGGCGAGGCGACGCGAGTCGCGCTGATGGGCGCGCATGCTGCCCACAATGCGCCGCTGGTAGCGGTCGATCGCCAGCGGCACGAGCCGCGCGTCGGCCCGAGAGCTCATCGGCGAGCGCGGCGGCTGAGCCCGACGGCGCGTAAGACGCGGAAAGCCCGGGCGCTAGCAGGGCTTTATGAATATCGGGGCGCACGGATTTGAACCGTGGACCTCACCGACCCGAACGGTGCGCGCTACCAGGCTGCGCCACGCCCCGATTAGGGCCAGTATCCCACAGGCAGTTTTGTCCCGCATCCGCGCAACGCGGCACCGGCACCGGGTCGGCGCAGCGCTCGTCGTGGGGAACCGGCTCAGCCGCCGGTGGCGAGCTTCAGGACCGACGTGACCGTCTCAACCGCGCCGGTGACGCGTCGGCTCGCCGTCGCGCCGACGGGGCCCGCGGCCCTGCTTCCCGCGCCCCGAGCCGCGCCCAGCGCCTGGCCGGCGGTACCGCCGAGGGGCGTCGACCTCAGCACCTTGTTGAGGGTGTTGGTCGTCGCGCCGACGGACCCGGAGACCGTGCCGGCCAGAGGCCGGCCGGGAGCAGGCACGCTGGGGGTGCCCGCGGGGGGCCCGGGGGAAGAGAGGATCGGGGGGGATCCAGGCGGAGCGGGATGGGGCGGCGGGGTCGCGGTTCCGGGCTGCGGCGTGGAAGCGTGCGGGCCCGAGGTCGTCCGACGCGCGACCCGATCAAAGACCGACGTGATGTGGACCCGCGGGTGACCGGCGCGGACGGCCGGCAGCCGTGCGGCGCTCGGGAAGGTCGGGACGAGTGGCGTCAGCGGCGCAGGCGAAATCGAGCGAGGCAACGCGGGTGATGCCTGGCGGGGCCGGACCGCCGGATGGTGGCCGGGAGCGGCCGGATTCAGCCCAGCGCCGGCTCCGGTCAGCGCCAGCACCGCGGCGGCGACTGCGGCACCGCCGAGCGCCGACACGCCGGCGGGCTCGCCGAGGGCAGCCGCGTTCTGGAGCGAGTTGAGCGCCACGGGGTGCGAGCCGGTGCGGACCACGGCAGCGCGCGCCGTGCGGCCGGCGCCCCACGGCCAGCGCCAGAGCGGGAAGGGCAGCAGCGCGGCAATCTTCGCGCCGATCCGGCGCGGTTTGACCAGCGACTCATCGACGCCGACCAGGTTGGCCTGCATGCGGCACGGCTGGCAGTGGGCGAGGTGACGGGCGAATTGACGGCGCTCACGCACACCGAACGAGCGCAGGGTCATCGCCCGGCCGTCGGCGATCGCCCCCTGAACCTGCTGGCAGCGGCGGCCGCTGGTGAGCTCGTTGTACTCCTCGGTCAGCTTGCGCCGCGCGCGGAACAGAGCGCTCTCCACCATCTGCCGGGACATGCCGGTCCGTGCGCCGATCTCCTCGTAGGAGAGTCCTTCAAGCTCGCGCAGGACGAGCAACTGGTGGTGGCTGTCCGAGAGTCCGCCGAAGGCGGAGCGAAGGTCGTTGAGACGCTGCTTGGTCTCCGCGGCCGCCGGGGGCGTCGGGGCGAGCGAGAGCAGCGGGTGCGGACCGCCGGCGTCCTCATCGATGTCGAGGGAGACCTCGCGGGCCCGCTGGGTCCGGCGGTACTCGTCGATGCAGGCGTTCTTGGCGATCTCATAGATCCACGGCTTGAACTGGATCGGCCGGTCGCTCGCGCGCAGACGGCGCAGGGCGGAGATGAAGACCTCCTGTCCAACGTCCTCGGCCCGTCCGTGGTCGCCTACCCGGCTGCGGACAAAGCCGCCGATCCGCTCCCGGTAGCGCGCGAAAAGCTCTTCGAAGGCGCGATCGTCGCCCGCGCGGGCCGCGGCGAGCAGCTCGTGCTCGGAGCACGCGGTCGGCGCAATCGAGGTCATGCTCAGCATCAGTGCCTAAACCATCCGCCTCGGATCTCGGGCGCCGCCCCTAAACGGCGCTTTACTGAACTGTAGCGTTTAGTCGAGATTTGTCCAGCAAGCAAGACACCGTCTACCCGTAACGGCGAATCTTGATCAAACTCATAGCACATTCCGCTCAGTCCGCTTGTTCGTGTCCGGACAAAGGGGCATACTTGAACGGCATTCGTGAACGGCAAAGGAGAGCACCGATGGCCAATCACCTGACGCCCAGCGAACTGGCCCGGGAGGCTGGCATGGAACGGCGAGACGTGATCGTCAAATGCGTCGAGTTGGGCGTCCCGATCTTCAACGGTCGGATCGACAAAACCCTCTTTTTGACCACGCTGCGTGAAGAGCTGGGCATATCGCCCGCGACGCAGCCTCAGGCGGCGAGCGCTTAGCGCCGCAGAACGTTTGGGCACCGGCGCACCCGCGCTCGCGCGCACCGCCCGCTCGCGCCGGCCCGCGCCGGTGATCTAATCTTGAGCTGACTGACGCAGCAGGGTCGAGGTCGTCTGCTCGAGAATCTTGCGCCACGCGCGCGTCGATTCCCGCTCGGCTTCGAAGTGCTTGACCACCTTGCGGACCCGGGTGGCAGAGATCTCGATTCCGTGGCGGGCACAGATCCGCTTGAATTTCGGGTAGTCGTGGGCGAGCTTGAGCGTGACCGACTGGAAGCCGTGACGGGCGATCTCGATCCGCGAGCTGAAGTTCATGACGCTGGTCTGGAACATCAGCTCGTCACTCGCGTCGGGCTCGATCAAGATGATGTCCACGCCGGGATAGCGCTCCTCCCAGCGTTTGGCTATCTCGTGCAAGCGCTGGTGGGCCAGCATCTTGAACGCCTGGTAGCCGATCTGGGGAAAGCCCATGTCCGACACGCGGCGGACCCGGAAGCCGGTCAGCGTCGGAATCCGTTTTTCGAACGTGTTCACGTAGGGCACGAGGGGGTTTACGACCACGATGAACTTGGCCCCGGCCTCGACCGCGATGTCCAGGTTGGTGGTCGAAATCAGCCCACCGTCCACGAGCTCTCGATCGCGGACCTCGACGGGCTTGTAGATCATGGGCAGTGCGCTCGAGGCACTGACCGCCCGGGAGATCGGCACGTCGTCCCAGCCCTCGCGCCCGAACACGATCCGTTCGCAGGTATCGAGATCGGTGGCGGTCAGATAGAGCTCATTGGGGAGCAGGCGAAAGTCGTCGGTCCGGTCGGGATCGGACAGGATCCGCTTGACATAGTTTTCGATCCCCTCACCCGAGTAGAGCCCCGAGGGAAGGACCTCGGCCAGGCCGAGGGCGATGTCCACGGCCGAGATCTGGCCCAGATCGCGGGCGAGCTGGCGCAGCAACTGGGCCAAGCGCAGCGGAAACATCGTCCCACGGGTCAGGAACTGCTTGTAGTTGGGCTTCAGCAGCGAGCTGACCCGCGCGTCGGGGAACGGGGTTGGTACCTGCTGGACGATGACCCGCATCATCTCCTCGGGGGTGACGCCGTTGGCCACCGCGGCGGCCACGAAGGCGCCGGCGCTCGTGCCCACGTAGACGTCGTACTGATTGACGGTCCGGTTGACCGACAGAAGATCGAGGGCCCGGAGCGCGCCCATCTCGTACACCCCGCCGGTAAAGCCCCCGCCTCCGAGGACGAGGGCTGACTTCGATCGCTTCTGCCGGCGCCCGGCCGCGCTGCGCGCGGCGGCTGACCGGCGGTCGGCGGCCGAAGCGTTGAGCTTCACGACCTTGCCCATACGACTACTCAGTCTACGGGCCACCCGGGCGGCGCCGCTCCGGCATTGCCGGTCACGAGCGAAGCTTTTACCGCCCCGAGCGGTTAGATACCGACAAGTGCGACGCCGTCTTGCCCTGCCGGCCGCGATTCTCACGCTGATCGCCGCCCTCACCTCCGCCGCCGCTGACGCGCGGTCGGCCTCGGCCGCGCGATCGCCCGCGTCGGCCGCGCGCGGTATCACGGGGACGCTGAGCACCAGCATGCGGGCCGCCGGCCGCTCCAGCGGCGCGCTGGTCATGGACCTCAACACCGGCCAGACGCTGTTCTCAGACCACCCCCACGTGGGACGGCTGCCCGCCTCGGTGCAGAAGCTCTACACCACCTCCACTGCCCTGCTCAAGTTTGGACCCGGGGGCAGGCTCACCACCTCAGTGCTCGGCGTCGGCTCGATGCAGGGTGACACCTTCACCGGCACGCTGTACCTGCGCGGAGGGGGTGACCCGACCTTCGGCTCGGCCGGCTTTGATCACGCCAACTACCGGACCGGCGCCAGCGTCCAGCGGCTGGTCGGGCAACTGCGGGCCGCCACGGGGCTCCACGCCCTGCAGGGTGCCATCGTCGCCGACGAGTCGATGCTCGATTCGCGGCGGGGAACACCGGCCACCGCCTACGCGCCCGCCGTGGAAGTCGAGGGCGAGCTCAGCGCACTGTCCTTTGACCGCGGCTGGGCCGACCCCTACGGGTCGACCTTCGTCCCGCACCCCGCGCTCGAATCCGGGCAGCGGTTCGTGGCCGCGCTCCGGGCCGCGGGTGTCAGGGTGCCGGCCGCGACCCCGATCCGTGCGGGCAGAACCCCCGTCGATGCCCAGATTCTGACCGCGCTGCCCTCGCCACCGATGGCGACTCTGCTCGCCCTCACCAACGCCTCATCGGACAACTTCTTTGCCGAGACGCTGCTCAAGGACCTGGGGGCGCGGTTTGGGGCGGCCGGCAGCACAACGGCGGGGGCCAGCGTGGTCGCCGGGACGGTCGCCACCGCCTTCGGCTTGCACCCGCGCTTTGACGACGGCTCGGGCCTATCCCGCTATGACCGCACCACACCCTACGACGTGGTGTCGCTCTTGCGCCAGCAGGCCGCCGATCGCCCATTCACCAGTTCGCTGGCCGTCGCTGGAGAGACGGGCACGCTCGCGCACGAGATGCGGGGCAGCTACGCGCAGGGACGCTGCCGGGCTAAGACGGGCACGCTGACCGACGCCTCCAACGTCGTCGGCTACTGCCACGCGCGTGATGGTCACACCCTGGCCTACGCGCTGCTCATGAACAACATCGACCCCAACTACGCTCATCCGTTGCAGAACCGGATCCAGATCGCCCTGGCCCGCTACGACGGTTGAGCAGCGCCGAGCAGCTCGCGCAGGCCGGTCTCGTCCACGACGGCCACGCCCAGGCGCTCGGCCGAGGCGAGCTTGGCGCCCGCCGCCTCGCCCGCCACCAGGTAGTGCGTCTTGCGCGAGACCGAACCGGTCACGCGGCCCCCAGCGCGCATGATCAGCTCAGTGGCCTCCTCCCGGGTCAGCTCGGGCAGGGTGCCGGTCAGCACCAGCGTCTTACCGGCCAGCGGGCCCTCCCCGGGCGGGAGACCGTCCTCGGCCAGACGCAGCCCCTGGTCACTCAGGTCGGCGATCAGCGCCGCCATGGCCGGCTGGTGGAGCTGGTCGTGAATCGTCTGGGCCATCTTGGGACCCACCCCCGGGGTCGCCTCGATCGCCTCGGGCTCGGCGGCGAGCAGGGCCTGGACCGATCCAAACTGCTGGGCCAGGTTGCGGCCGGTCACCGCCCCCACCTCTTCGATCCCGAGCGCGAACAGAACGCGGCCGAAGGGCTGGGCCTTGGAAGCCTCCACAGCGGCGACCAGCTTGCCCGCCGAGACCGGCCCGAAGCCGGCCTGCTCGGCGATCCGCTCGGCCTGCAGGCGATAGAAGTCCGCCGCCGTGGCCACCCACCCCAGGCCTATGAACAGGCTCACCTGCTTCTCCCCCAGCCCGTCGATATCCATCGCCCCGACGTAATGCTTGAGCAACTGCCAGCGACGGCCCGGGCAGTCGCGGTTGGGACAGCGGGTGAAGACCGAGTCGGTCGGCTTAACGGTCGGCGTGTCGCACACCGGACAGCGCTGCGGAGGCCGGGGCGGCGGCGGACGCTCGGAGCGCTCGGCCACGTGCGGCGCCGGGGAGAGCACCTGGGGGATCACGTCCCCAGCCCGCAGGACGATCACCTCCTCGCCCTCGCGGATGTCCTTGCGGGCCAGATCCTCCTCGTTGTGCAGGGTGGCGAGCTTGATCGTGACCCCGGCGACGTGGACCGGCTCGAGCATGGCGTAGGGATGCAGATCGCCGAACTTGCCCGGATTCCACCCCACCCGCTCGAGTTTGGTGACCGCGGTGGTGGGCGGGAACTTCCAGGCGATCGCCCAGCGCGGATCACGACCCACCACCCCGAGCCGACGCTGAAGCTCGTACTGGTTGACCTTGACCACGACCCCGTCGATCTCGAACTCCAACGACCCCCGGCGTTGCTCCCAGGCCCGGCACTGGGCCACCACCTCGTCCTCGGCGCCGAGCTTGCGGATGTCGGGATGCACCGGGAAGCGGTGCTCACGCAGCCACTCCAGAGCATCCCAGTGCGAGCCCAAGCGCAGTCCCTCAGTGACCCCGATCTGGTAGCACCACAGCGACAGCGGGCGCTCGGCGGCCAGCTTGGGATCGAGCTGGCGGATCGTCCCCGCGGCCGAGTTGCGAGGATTCATGAACGTGGAGAGCCCGGCCTCGGCGCGGCGCTCGTTGAGGGCCGCGAAGTCGGGCAGCGACATGTAGACCTCGCCGCGGACCTCGAGCAGCGCCGGCGGGTCGGCCATCTCCAGACGCAACGGCAGCTGGCCGATCGTCCTGAGGTTGTGGGTCACGTCTTCGCCGACCTCCCCGTTGCCGCGCGTGGCCCCGCGCTGAAAGACGCCATTTCGGTACAGGAGCGAGATCGCCAGCCCGTCGACCTTGGGCTCGGCCACGAACTCGAAGGCGGGATCCTCGATCCCCTCCCGGGCGAGGTGGTTGCGCATCCGCTGGATCCAGGCCCGCAGCTCCTCGGCCGACCGGGCGTTGGCCAGCGACAGCATCGGCTCGGGATGATTCACCTTGACCAGATCGCTGACCGGTTCCGCTCCGACCCGCTGGGTAGGTGATTCGGCCGTGACCAGCTCGGGATGCTCAGCTTCCAGCGCGCGCAGCTCGTCGAGGAGCGCGTCGTAGACATCGTCACCGATCTCGGGATCGTCGAGCACGTAGTAGCGGTAGCCGTGGTGCTCGAGCTGGCGGCGCAGCTCCGCGGACCGCTTGACCGGTCCCGCAGCACCGTCTCGCTTCGGCCGGCTCACGACTCGCTGACCTCCTCGGCCGCCGGCGCGATCAGCCGTGCGAGGTCGTGGCGCTCGAGTGCATCGAGCCCGTCGCGATCGGTGAGGTCGAAGTGGATCGGCGTCACCGCGATCTTTTTCTCGGCCACCGCGGCCAGGTCGGTGCCCTGCTCGTCACGCTCGAAGCTCGCGTCCCCGTAGATCCGGTACTGGCGACGGCCACCGTCCCCCTCGTCGGTCAGGGCCAGCTCGTCGCGATAGATGCGCTTGCCCAGCGCCGCGACCGCCACGCCCTGGGGAGCGGCGCCGGGGACGTTGATGTTGAGCAGGGTCCCGGAGGGCAGAGGTACCGTTTCCAGCTCGGCCACCAGCCGGGCGGTGAAGTCGGCGGCGACCGTGAAGTCAAAGCCCGAGCCGGCCCGGAAGTCAAGCTCGAGTGAACTTGACTGCTGGGAGACCGCGATCCCGGGCAGCCCCAGCACGATCGCCTCCAGCGCCGCGGCGACCGTGCCCGAATAGGTGATGTCGTCGCCGAGATTGGAACCGTGGTTGATCCCGGAGACGACGAGCTCGGCCGCGAACCCCTCGATCAGGCCCAGGTTGGCCAGGCGCACGCAATCGACCGGGGTGCCATCAGTGGCGTAGCCGACGGTGCCATCCTCGAACTCCACCTCGCGGACCCAGAGCGGACGACGGGTGGTGATCGAGCGCGCCATCGCCGAACGGTTGCCATCGGGAGCGATGACCGCGAGCTCGAGGCTCGGGACGCGGACCAGCGCGCGGCGCAGGGCTTGGAGCCCGGCGGCCTCGATCCCGTCATCGTTGGTGAGCAGAACCCGCATGCCCTCCATGCTATGCGCCGCTCAGGCGCCCCGGTGCGCCGGATGACGACCCGGCCAACAGCCTCCCGGCAGCGCAAGACCGTGGCCCGAGTGGTGAACTCTGCCCACCGCTCGGGCCGCGGCCGCCCCCAACCATGCGCTGCGCCCCTTCCTTGTGGGCGGAATAGTACGTTTTCGCCAGCTAAAGACAACTCGAACATTCGTCTACTTCTCGCCGGCCTCCTGGGCCGGGCCCGCTCAGGTGGCGATCACTCTCTGTCCGTCATATCCGACGCCGGCGAGGTAGAGCCCATCCGGGGGTGCCGTGCGTCCCGCCGCGGCCCGCGGCCCCCCCTCGAGCAGCGCGCTGAACTCGGCCACCGAACGGCGGCCCCCCGCCACTTCGAGCATTGTCCCGACCAGGATTCGGTTCATGTGACGCAGGAAGGCGTCGGCCTCGATCCAGAACTCGAGCGCTTCGCTCCCGAGCTCGCGCCATTGGGCTGCGAAAACGTTTCGCACGAAGCGGGTGTGGCCGGTTTCGGTGGGGGTCCAGGCGGTGAAGTCGTGGCTGCCGACCAGGGACCGTGCACACGCGTGCAGCAGATCGGGGTCGAGCCGATGAGGCCAGTGCAGAGCCCGCCCGGACTCGTGGGGGCTGCGCGCGCAGCGGGTCAGGACCCGGTAGCAGTAGGCGCGGCTGGTGGCATCGTGGCGGGCGCTGAAGCCGGGGGCGGCGGCGACGCATTCGATCGCGGCCACGTCGTCGGGCAGGAGCGCGTTGAGTGACCTGACCGGAGCCGGCGCCCCGGCGTAGCTGGCCACCTGGGACCAGGCGTGGACGCCTGCGTCCGTGCGGCCGGCGACGGTCAGCGTGACCCCCCCGCGGCGCAGGACCACGGCCAAGGCTCGCTCGACCTCGGCCTGGATCGTGCGCTGCCCGTCCTGACGAGCCCAACCGACAAACCCCGTCCCCAGGTACTCCAGGGTGATCCTGGAGGTCTTAGGGCGACCGCCGGTCAGACCAGCTCCAGCAGCACCATCTCGGTCGAGTCCGAGCGCCGCGGCCCGAGCTTCATGATCCGGGTGTAGCCGCCGGGACGCTCCGTGTAGCGGGGGGCAATCTCCTCGAACAGCTTGTAGACCACGAACTTGTCCTGACCCAAGGCGGACAGAGCCTGGCGGCGGGCGTGCAGGTCACCGCGCTTGGCCAGCGTGATCAGCTTCTCGAGCTCGGGCTTGACGGCCTTGGCCTTGGCCTCGGTCGTCTGGATGCGCTCGTGATCGATCACTTCCTTGGCCAGGTTGATGAGCAGCGACTTGCGGTGCGCGGCGCTGCGGCTGAGTTGATATCGCTGACGCTGATGGCGCATGGACGAGGATCTTAGTCGTCGCGGAGCCCGAGGCCGCGGGCGTGAAGGGTCTCGATGACCTCGTCGATCGACTTCTTGCCGAAGTTCGGGATCGCGTTGAGCTCGCCTTCGGTCTTGGAGACCAGGTCTCCCACGGTCTGGATCCCGGCCCGCTTGAGGCAGTTATAGGAGCGAACCCCGAGCTCGAGCTCCTCGATCAGGATGTCGTCCATCGCGTTCGGGGGGCGGTTGTTGGTGCCCGCGGGAGCGCCACCGACCAGGCCGGCGTCCAGCGCACCCGGCGCACCGACGTCCCGAAGCTCGACCACGCGGTCGGCGTCGGTGAAGATCGCCAGCTGCGAGATCAGGATCTCCGCGGCTTCACGGAGCGCAGCGTGCGGATCGATCGAGCCATCGGTCTCGATGTCGAGCGTGAGCTTGTCGAAGTCGGTCTTCTGGCCGACCCGCGCCTGCTCGACGTTGTAGGCGACGCGGCGCACGGGTGAGAAGATCGAGTCGATCGGAATCACGCCGATCGGCTGATCGGGGGACTTGTTCTCCTCCGCGGGGCGGTATCCGCGCCCCCGGCCGATGGTCAGGTAGACCTCGAGCTTGGTCTTCTTCTCGAGCGTCGCGATGTGGGCATCGGGGTTGAGGATCTCCACCCCCGAGGGCAGATCGATGTCCTTGGCGGTGATGTCACCGGGACCCGTGACCACCAACGGGGCCTCAATTTCCGTCGCGTCACTATGCATGCGACAGACGATGCCCTTGAGGTTGAGAACGATATCGGTGACGTCCTCCTTGACGCCGCGGATGGTCGAGAACTCGTGCGCGACGCCCTCGATCCGGACGCTGGTCACGGCGGCGCCGGACAGCGAGGAGAGGAGCACCCGCCGCAGCGAGTTGCCGAAGGTGTAGCCGAAACCCCGATCGAGCGGCTCGAGCGTGAACGAGCCGCGGGTGTCGTCTACCGACTCGCTGGAGATTCGGGGGACTTGGAAGTCAAGCATCTATCGTCCTAACATCGTGGGTTCCGGCCGCCGGGGCGGCGGCGTTCAGCGTCACGCCAGGCGAACGCCCGCGCGAGCAAAGCTCGTCTTACTTCGAGTACAGCTCGACGATGAGCTGCTCCTGCACCGGGGCGGCGATCTCCCGCCGCTCGGGCTTGCGCAGCACCTTGGCGGTCAGCGAATCGTGATCCGCCTGAAGCCAAGCCGGGACCTGCCCGGTCAATTCGGTCGCGTCACGGATGACCTGTCCCGCGGTGGA
Organism: Solirubrobacteraceae bacterium; assembly: GCA_051005855.1. Lineage (GTDB taxonomy): Bacteria > Actinomycetota > Thermoleophilia > Solirubrobacterales > Solirubrobacteraceae > Palsa-465. The sequence continues at coordinate 17,448 of JBPCIY010000095.1, forward strand.
GCGCTGGTGAATCGCGATCACGTCGTTGTCGCGCAGCTGGTAGCTGGGGATGTTGACCCGACGGCCGTTGACGGTCCAGTGACCGTGGAGGATCAGCTGCCGCGCCTGGCGCCGCGAGGCGGCAAAGCCGAGGCGAACGAGCACGTTGTCAAAACGACACTCGAGCATGCGCAGCAGGTTCTCGCCCGTCACGCCCTGCTGGCGCGAGGCCTTCTGGTAGTAAATCCGGAACTGCTTCTCGAGCACGCCGTAGTAGCGCCGAGCCTTCTGCTTCTCGCGCAGCTGAACCCGATATTCGCTCTGCTTCTGACGGCCGCGGCCGTGATCGCCAGGCGGATAGTTGCGACGCTCGACGCCGCACTTGTCAGTCAGGCAGCGCTCGCCCTTGAGGAACAGCTTCTGGCCCTCACGGCGGCACTGCTTGCACTGTGAACCGGTGTCTCTTGCCATTACCTAGACACGCCTACGCTTTCGGGGTCGGCAGCCGTTATGAGCCTGCGGGGTGACGTCCTTGACTCCGGTCACCTCGAGGCCCGCGGCCTGGAGCGAACGAATCGCCGTCTCGCGGCCCGAGCCCGGGCCCTTGACGAACACCTCGACCTTTTGCAGGCCGTGCTCGATGCCCTTGCGAGCGGCGGCGTCAGCGGTCACCTGGGCGGCGAATGGCGTCGACTTGCGCGAGCCCTTGAAGCCCGCTCCCCCTGCCGACTCCCACGCGATGACGTTGCCTTCGCGATCGGTCAGCGAGACGATCGTGTTGTTAAACGAAGTCTTGATGTGCGCCTGTCCGACGGGGATGTTCTTGCGCACGCGGCGACGGCCGCGCTGGGGTCTACGCGGGGCGGGACTCACTTCTTGACTGCCTTCTTCTTGCCGGCCACCTGCATCCGCTTGGGACCCTTGCGGGTCCGGGCGTTGGTCTTGGTCTTCTGCCCGCGCACCGGCAGACCGCGCCGGTGGCGCACACCGCGGTAGCAACCGATCTCCTGCAGACGTTTGATGCTCTGCGAGCGCTCGCGGCGCAGGTCACCTTCGACCATGACGTCGTTGTCGATCAGGTCACGGAGCTGGACCACCTCATCCTCGGTGAGGTCGCGCACCTTGCGGTCGGGCTCAATCCCGACCTTGGCCAACAGCTCGTTGGAGGTCGAGCGTCCGATCCCGTAGATATAAGTCAGGCCGACCTCGACCCGCTTGTTGAGGGGGATGTTCACCCCAGAAATTCGTGCCATGCGATCAGCCCTGTCGTTGCTTGTGACGTGGATTGGTGCAAATCACGAGCACCCGCCCGTGGCGGCGGATGATTTTGCACTTCTCGCACATCGGTTTGACCGAGGGTCGTACTTTCACGCTCGTTCGCTCTCATCTTTGAAAAACATGTGAGTGGTACCTTCGGCGTGGCTCTGGAGACCGGTACGGTCGCCGCTACCTCGCCGAGGAGCACACGCAGCGCATCGCGGTCGCGCTGCAGGCGCACCCGGGGATGGTAGCAACGATTTAAACAAGCCAGCGGTCGGCGGTCTGAGCCCGGCAGCCAGCGGTCGAGCCAACGCTCAGGCCGCCACGCGCTGGGTGGGAACCGTCTTCTCGTGCCAGGGAGTCAGGACCCGGGGGCCGTCCGCGGTGATGGCGATCGTGAATTCGAAGTGGGCGGCGAGCGATCCGTCCTGGGAGAAGATCGACCAATGGTCCTCGCCCACCCGGACGGCGTGGCGCCCGGCCGTGACCATCGGCTCGACTGCCAAGACCATCCCCTCCTCGAGCAGCACCCCTGATCCGGGCTGGCCGTAGTTGGGGATCTGCGGGTCCTCGTGCATGTCACGACCGATGCCGTGCCCGACCAGAGAGCGGACCACGGACAGCCCGGCCGCCTCGACGTGCTGCTGGACGGCGTGCGAGACATCGCCGAGATGGTTGCCGGCCCGGCAGGCCGGCACGGCCGCCATCAGCGAGCCCTCGGTCGTCTTGAGCAGCTTGTGGGCCACGGGGCTGATCGCGCCCACCGGGAACGTCCGGGCGGCGTCGGCGACCCAGCCATCGAGCACGACCCCGATGTCGATCGAGAGGATATCGCCGCGGCCGAGCTTGTAAGACCCGGGGATGCCGTGGACGATCATCGAGTTCGGCGAGGCGCAGATCGAGCCGGGGAAGCCACGGTAGCCCTTGAAGGCCGGCTCGGCCCCCTGGGAGTGGATGAACTTCTCGGCCGCTTCGTCGAGCTCGCGGGTGGTCACGCCGGCTCGCACCTTCCCGCCCAGCAGATTCATCGTGCGCACGAGGATCGCTCCGGCCGCGGCCATGCGCTCGATCTCCTCGGGGCGCTTCTTGATGATCACTAGACGTCTTCCTCGAGGCGAAGCGTGGCGATCACCGCCCGGATGTGGTCGTGGACCTCGGGCGCGGGACGGGTGCCGTCGATCCGGCGCATCAGGCCCTGCTCGTCGTAGTGCTTGACGAGGGGTTCAGTCTGCTCGTGGTAGACGTTCAGGCGGTTCTCGATGACCTCGGGCTGGTCGTCGTCGCGCTGGATCAACCGGGAGCCGTCCTGGTCACACACGCCCTCGTGCTTGGGCGGATCGAACTCCATGTGGTAGTTGTGAACGGACTTGACGCACACCCGCCGCCCCGACAGACGGCGGATGACCTCCTCGTCGGGGACATCGACGAGCAGCGCCGCGGTGACGCGGCGCCCCAGACCGGACAGCTGCTGCTCGAGTGCGCCGGCCTGTTCGAGGGTGCGAGGAAAGCCGTCGAGGATGAACCCGTCTTGGGCGTCCTGCTCCTGCAGGCGGTCCGCGGCCATGGCCACGATCAGCTCGTCGGGGACGAGATCACCCGCGTCCATGTACTGCTTGGCCTGCTGGCCGAGCTCGGTCTCACCCTTCACGTTGCCGCGCAACATGTCACCCGTCGAGATGAACGGCAGCTGGAAGTCGCGCTGCAGGCGCTCGGCCTGGGTACCCTTGCCCGCACCGGGGGGGCCGAAAAGAATCAGGTTGAGCTCGGGCACGTGGGCCCCACCTTATCTGGTCGAGTTGAATCCGCGAGCGGCAAAAGGCCCGCTCCACGGCCAGCAGGTTACGGGCCGGCCTGCCCCGCACAGGAGCAGACGTATGCTTGCCCGATGGGGAAGCCTCGAGCCCACTTCCTCCACATCGGCAAGACGGGGGGGACCGCGATCAACACGGCACTCGGCCCGTTGACTGGGTCCGGTCGCTACGAGATCGTCCTCGACGGCCACGACGTCGACCTTCGACAGGTCCCGCGCGGCGAGCGCGTCTTCTTCGTATTGCGCGACCCGTTGGACCGCTTCGTGAGCAGCTTCAATGACCGCCAGCACTGCAGTCGCCCGCGCTATGACGTGCCCTGGACCGACGACGAGACGCGGGCCTACGGGCGCTTTGACACCGCGGATGCCCTCGGTCGCGCACTGTCCTGCGACGACCATGCGCTGCGCGCCGCCGCTGAAGACGCGATGCGAAGCATCTACCACGTCCGACATTCGTACTGGGACTGGTTCGGCGATCCCGTGTATTTCCAGAGCCGGCTCAACGACCTCCTCTACGTTATGTGGCTGCCGAGCCTGCACTCGTCGTTCGCGCGGCTGTGCGAGTTGCTTGACCTGCGCGAGCGGCCGGGGCTACCGAGCGACGAGCTCGGCGCCCATCGCAACCCCTCCAGTTCCTCGCGTTTTCTCAGCCCCCAGGCGATCCGAAACGTGAAGCGCTGGTACGAGCCGGACTACGAGTTTGTCGAGATCTGCAGCCAGCTGGAGCCTGTGGCTCCAGAATTGAGGTCGGTTGCCCCGAGGCGCCGAGGACCGCTCGCCTCAGCGCTACTCCGTGTCTCGGGCTACTTTAAGAACCCCTCGTAGTTGCGCATCATCAACTGGGCCTCGAGCTGCTTCATCGTGTCCAGAGCGACACCGATCACGATCAGAATCGAGGTGCCGCCGAAGAAGAAGTTGGCGTTGGTCTGGTTGATGAGAACGGTCGGCAGAGCCGCGATCGCGGCCAGGAATAGGGCGCCTGGAAAGGTCAGCCGGGCCAGGATGCGGTCGAGGAACTCGGCCGTGGGCCGCCCTGGTCTCACCCCGGGGATGAACCCGCCGTACTTCTTCAGGTTGTCGGCCTGATCAACGGGGTTGAAGGTCACCGCCGTGTAGAAGTACGTGAACAGGATGATGAAGATGCTCTCGCCGACTATGTAGTGCCACCCCTGGGGGCTGAAGAAGTTGGCCAGGTCGGTGCCGAAGCCCCGGCGCTGCTGGCCGATGAGCGAGCCGAGGGTGGGCGGGATCGCCATCACGCTGGCCGCGAAGATGACCGGGATCACACCGGCCATGTTGACCCGCAGCGGCAGGTAGGTCTGGCCGCCCTGGGTCATGCGCCGCCCGATCACGCGCTTGGCGTACTGGATCGGGATCCGGCGCTGCCCCTCCTGGACGAACACCACGGCCGCCACCACGCCGATCGCGATGAAGGGCATGATCACCTTGAAGACCTGGTCGGGGCTGTTCCACCAGGAGCTGACCCCGCTGGGGATCCGCGAGACGATGCTGGCGAAGATCAGCAGCGAGATGCCGTTGCCGATCCCGCGCTGGGTGATGAGCTCACCCATCCACATCAGCAGCACCGTGCCGGCGGTCAGTGAGATCACGATCAGGAAGACCTTGAACAGGGTGAAGTCGCCGATCAGCGTCGTGCCCGCCTGCTTCTCGAAGCTGCGGAACAGGAACACGTAGCCGATCGACTGCGCGAAGGCCAGGCCCACGGTCAGGTACCGCGTGTACTGGGTGATCCGCGCCTGGCCGACCTCGCCCTCCTTGGAGAGCTTCTCCAGGGAGGGGACGACCACCTGCAGGAGCTGCAGGATAATCGAGGCGGTGATGTAGGGCATGATCCCCAGCGCGAAGATCGCGATCCGCCCCAGACCACCGCCCGAGAACAGATTCAGCAGGCCGAGGATGCTGCTGCCGCCGAAGTTCTTCTGGATCGCGTTGACCGCCGCCGAGTTGATGCCCGGGGCCGGCAGGTGCGTTCCGAACCTGTACAGCGCCAGCACGGCCGCCGTGAACAGGATCTTCTTGCGGATATCGCCGACCCTGAACGCTCCGAGGATCGTCGCGATCATCGCCGGCCCCTAGCCCTGGAGGTCCTGGCAGGTGCCGCCGGCCGCTTCGATCTTCTCGCGGGCGGCGGCGCTGAAGCCGTGGGCGTGAACCGTGAGGGCCTTGGTGATCTCGCCGCGAGCGAGGATCTTGACCGGGATGTCCTTACGGTTGGCCAGGCCTTTGCCCTTCAGCGCCTCGAGCGTGACGGCGTCGCCGGTCTCAAAACGGGCCTCCAGGTCAGCCAGGTTGACCGGCTGAGTGTGGGTTCGGAAGGGCTCAAACGGCATCGACTTCTTCATGTGCGGTCCGCGCAGCTTGCGCATCCGCATGTGGATCGGGTTCTGGCCCCCTTCGAAGCGGGCGCGCTTCTTGGAACCCGAGCGCGAGCCGGCGCCCTTCTGGCCCCGACCCGAGGTCTTGCCCGTGCCCGAACCCTCGCCGCGACCGATGCGCTTGCGCGGCCGGCGCGAGCCCGGCGCGGGCTTGAGGTTGTGCAACCCGATGTGCTCCTGGTCGGTGGGGCTCATCGCTCGTCTACCTCGACGAGATGGCGGACCTTGTGGAGCATGCCTCGGATCTGTGGCGAGTCCGAGATCTCCACGGTATGGCCGATGCGCCGGAGACCGAGCGAACGCAGCGTGGCCAGCTGGCGCTTGTCGCAGCCGTTACGAGACTTGCGCTGGGTGACGCGGACCGTGGTCATCACGCTTCAGCGGCTCCGGCTCCGGCGGCGACGACCTCGGGCGCGTCGGGCGCGCCGTCAGTGCGCTCTCCGGTCAGGCCGAGCACCTGGTTGATCGAGAGACCGCGCAGATCGGCCACTTCCTCGGGGGTGCGCAGCGACTCCAGCCCGGCCATTGTCGCCTTGACGAGGTTGATCGGGTTCTGCGAGCCGAGGCTCTTGGAAAGAATGTCGTGGATCCCGGCCAGCTCGAGCACGGCGCGGACACCTCCGCCGGCGATCACGCCGGTACCGGGCGAAGCCGGCTTGAGGAAGACTCGGCCGGCGCCAAAGATCCCCATCGTCTGATGGGTGATGGTCGAGCCGTGCTTGGGCACGCGATAGAGGTTCTTCTTGGCCCGCTCGACACCCTTCTGGATGGCTACCGGAACCTCGTTGGCCTTGCCGTAGCCGATCCCGACCACGTCACGCTCGTCTCCGACCACGACCAGAGCCGTGAACGAGAAGCGCCGACCGCCCTTGACGACCTTGGCGACCCGGTTGATCTCGACCACCCGCTCTTGGAGGTCCAGTCCGGCGGAAGTTACTGTGCGATCGCGAGCCATGAACAGGTCAGGGTAGCGGGGTCTAGAACTTGAGTCCGGCTTCGCGGGCGCTGTCGGCGAAGGCCTGGACGCGACCGTGGTACTGATAGCCGCCCCGATCGAAGACCGCCGTCTCCACGCCAGCGGCCTGGGCACGCTGGGCCAACAGGGCGCCGGCCTTGCCGGCCTGCTCGGCGCCGGTGAGCTCGCGCAGGTCAGCTTCGATCCAGTTGACCGAGGCCAGAGTGCGGCCGCTGTCGTCGTCGATGAGCTGGGCGGCGATGCCGCGGTTGGAGCGGAACACCGAGATCCGCGGCCGCTTCGCGCTCCCCTGGATCTTGGCGCGGACGCGCCGGCGGCGCTTGAGCCGTCGCTGGGGCTTGGTCAACACGGTCATGCTCGCTTACCGACCTTCCGGGCCACGTACTCGCCCTCGTAACGGATCCCCTTGCCCTTGTAGGGCTCGGGCTTGCGCTGTTTGCGGATGTAGGCGGCGGTCTCACCGACCTGCTGCTTGGACGCCCCGCGGACGACGATCCGGGTCGGCAGCGGCACCTCGAACTCGATGCCGTCCGGAGCCTTGACCGGCACCGGGTGCGAGTAGCCCAGAGCCAGCTCCAGGTCGCGGCCGCGCAGCTGGGCGCGATAGCCGACGCCCTGGATCTCCAGGCGCTTCTCGAAGCCTTCGGTCACACCCTGAACCATGTTGGCGACCAGGGTGCGGGTCAGGCCGTGCAGAGCACGGTGCTCACCGCGGTCGGTCGGCCGGGTGACGAGCACCTCCTCGCCATCCCCGCCATCCTGGCGTGGACCCCTCTCCACCATCATGTCGCGGTGGATGCGTTCGGTGAGCTCGCCTTTGGGCCCGTTGACGATCACGCGCTCGGGTTCGATCGCGATCGTGACGCCCGCGGGTACCGGGATGGGTTGTCTTCCAATTCGGGACATCGAGCTACCAGATCTTGGCCACGACTTCGCCCCCGACGCCCTGCTGACGCGCCTCGTGCCCGGTCATGACGCCTTTGGAGGTCGAGATGATCGCGGTTCCCATGCCGCCCTGGATCCGCGGGATGTGGGTGTGATCGACGTACGTGCGCTGCCCCGGGCGCGAGACGCGCTGCATCCCGGAGATCACCGGCCGACGCTCGCTCGTGTACTTGAGGGTCACGGTGAGCTGCTCGCCGGGGCGGCCCGGAGCCGGGGGATCGACCTGATAGGCCTCGATATAGCCCTGCTCCTTGAGGATCCGAGCCAGCTCGCGTTTGAGCCCGGAGGACGGGATCGCGACGTCGTGATGCTGGGCCTTGGCGGCGTTGCGCAGGCGGGTAAGGAAGTCGGCGACGGGATCGGTCATCGACATGACGTCACCAGCTCGACTTCGTCATGCCGGGCACGTAGCCGTTGTGGGCGAGCTCGCGCAAACAGATCCGGCAGAGGCCGAACTTGCGGTACACGGCCCGCGCGCGGCCGCAACGGCGGCAGCGCGAGTAGCCCCGCGTCTTGTACTTCGGGATCCGCGCTTGGCGGACTCGTTGGGAAGTCTTTGCCACTGTGCTCCTTTACGCCTGGGTGGGCTCCGCCGGTGTAGCCGGTCGGGTCGTCTGAGGACGGCCCTCCTTCGAAAACGGCATCCCAAACGCCTCGAGCAGCGCGAAGGACTCTTCGTCACTGACCGCGCTGGTCGTGATGGTGATGTCGAGACCGCGGACCTGATCGATCTCGTCGTAATCGACCTCGGGAAAGATGATCTGCTCGCGCACGCCCAGCGAGTAGTTGCCGCGCCCGTCAAAGGCGCGGGGATTGAGGCCGCGGAAGTCACGAATCCGAGGAATCGCGATCGACATCAGCCGATCCAGGAACTCATAGGACCGTTCGCCCCGCAGGGTCACGGCCACGCCGACCGGCATGCCCTCGCGAACCTTGAACTGCGCGATCGACTTGCGAGCCCGCCGGATGTTGGGCTTCTGGCCGGTGATCGTCCCCAGCTGCTCGGCGGCGGCGTCGAGCACCTTGGAGTCCTGCTTGGCGTCGCCGCAGCCCATGTTGACGGTCACCTTCTCGATCCGCGGAGCCTGCATCACGCTCGAGTAGCCGAAGCGCTCCACCAGGGAGGGGCGGATCTCATCCAAGTAGCGGGTTTTTAGTCTTGCTGTGGCCATCGGTTTGGTCTGGTCCTAGTCGAGTCGGGCGCCGCTGCGCTTGGCGATGCGCAGGCGCTTACCGTCGGCAATCTCGATTCCCACGCGCGTGGGCTTGCCGTCCTTGGGATCGACCAGCATCACATTGGAGACGTGGACCGGCCCCTCACGCTCGATCACCCCGCCGGCCTGTTGTCCGCTGGCCGTCTGGGTCGGACGTTGGTGACGCTTGACGATGTTAAGGCCCTCGACGTAGACGCGTTGCTTCTTGGGGTCGACGCGGAGAACCTTGCCCGTCTTGCCCCGGTCCTTACCGCTGATGATGATCACGTCGTCGTCGGTCCTGATCCGGGCGGGCATGTCAGAGCACCTCGGGCGCGAGGGAGACGATCTTCATGAAATTGCGGTCGCGCAGCTCGCGGGCCACGGGGCCGAAGATGCGGGTCCCGCGCGGGTTGTTCTGGGCGTCGATGAGCACGGCGGCGTTCTCGTCGAAGCCGATGTACGTGCCGTCGTCGCGGCCATAGGATTTGCGAGTCCGGACCACCACGGCGGTCACGACCTCGCCTTTCTTGACCGAACCCTGGGGGTTGGCGGTCTTGACGGTCGCGGTGATCGTGTCGCCGACCCCGGCGTAACGGCGTCGCGAACCACCCTTGACGCGGATCACGAGGATCTCGCGCGCTCCGGTGTTATCAGCCACGCGCAGGCGCGTCTCGTTCTGGATCACTTCGCGCGCTCCACTACTTGCACCAGCCGCCAGCGCTTGGTCCGCGACAGCGGACGCGCCTCGCGCACGATCACGGTGTCGCCGGCGTGGGCGTCGTTGGTCTCGTCATGGGCATGGAGCGTGCGCGAAGTGCGCACGATCTTGTCGTAGCGACGGTGACGCCGGGCGGTGTCGATGCGGACGGTGATCGTCTTGTCGGCCTTGTCGGAGACGACCACGCCCTGGCGAACCTTCTGTACGCCGGGGGCATGTTCGCGCGGGGGGGTCGTGGCCGCTCCGTCGTGGCTGGCCTTGGCCCGGGCCTTGACCCGTCCGGCGCGCCTGTGCTCGGCCTTCTTGCGGCGCTCGGCCAGACGCTCGTCGTGGCGCTCGGCGCCGGTCACGGGGCCGCGCGACGGGACCTTGGCCGCCTTGGCGGCCCGGGCCCGGGCCCGGCGCTCCTTGGGTGCCACGACTTCCTGGGGATCACGCGGGCACAAAGGAGCGGCGCGCTCCCTCTCGGGAGCCTCTGAGAAAGACACCGGATCA
>JBPCIY010000096.1:0-14175 GCA_051005855.1 Solirubrobacteraceae bacterium
GGGTGGGGGCATCGGGGGGTGGAGCGGGGGGGTGGGTGGGGGCGGGTGTCTGCTCGCGCCGGCGCCGTCGCACGGCGTAGCCGACCCACAGGCCCAGTCCGGCCAGCAGTCCGACCGGTACGAGCACGGCGAGCGCGATCAGCGCCACCCCCGCCGCGACCACCAGCACCCGCCCGGCCTGATCGGCGGCCCGGCCGAGGGTGAAGCCGTCGCCGGTGCTCGAGTGCTGATGCCCGACGATCATCGAGGCGTTGATGGTCAGGCTGATCTGACTCGAGGCGACCCGACGCTGGAGTGCGCGCAGCGTGGCCAGATCGCTGGCGATCGACGCGTTGGCGTCGCGGATCTGGGTCTGGAGGCTGTTGATGGCGGTGGTGGTGCTGGCAATCGCGAGCTGGCGCAGGAGCGCGGTACGCCGAGCCCGCGCGTCGGCCAGGTTGCGGCCCGCGCCGCCGACCCGGCCGGTCACGTCCTGGGTGACATCGTTGCGCGAGACCACCGCCGCGCCGCGCAGCCGAGACAGGGCGGCCATCGCCGGGCCCAGATTGGCGTTGGGCACGCTGAGCTGGAACTGGGCGTAGCCGCTGGCGTTGTTGGTCGCCGTGACGGTGGAGCTCTCGACCACCCCGTTCTGGTTGGCGACCACCGTGAACACCTGCTGGGCGACGTTGTCGACCTGGCTCGGGCGGGTGGAGAGAGAGATCTGCGCCGAGCGGACGACCTGACGCCCGGGGGTCGCGGGCGCGGCGGCCCGGGTGGCCGCGGCCGAGCCCGCTGAGCTCGAGGCGCTGGAGCCGGCCTGGGCGCTCGTGGCCGGCGCAGAACTGGCCGCCGTGGTCGAGGAGGACGCTGAGCTGCTCTCCGCGCTCGTGGCCGGGGCCCGGACGCCGGGCGCGGTGGAGAGGTCCTGCGCGAGCTGCCGTGGAGGTGATCCGCTCGAGACGACGATGATCACCCCGGCGGCCGCGGCGGCCATCGCACAGGCGGCGCCGGGGGCGTAGAGCCAGCGCCGACGCCGCTGGCCCGCGGGCGCGGGCGCGGGCGCCCCAGCGGCGGGCGGGGAGGCGAAGCGCTGCGCGACCCGCTGATCGAGCGCGGCCGTGAACGCGGGGTCGGGCTCGGGCCGCTGGCCGGCGAGGATCAGCGTCAGCTCGGCGAGTTCGGCGTCCTGGGGCGCCACCGCCGCGCCGGCCAGGGTTTCCTCGATCACCGCCAGCGCGCGTTGCGACTCTTCATCGAACTGACGCATCACAGGCCTTTCTCAGTTTCTCCATGGTTCGGTACAGCAGGGTCCCGGCGGCCGACTCGCTGATTCCCAGCACGCGGGCGAGCTCGGCGTTGGCCAGCCCGGCGTGAAACTTGAGGGCGATCACCTCGCGCTCGCGGGCGGGCAGCATGCGCAGCGCCTCGCGGACGGTCGTGCGACGCAGCGCCACCTCCACCCCGTCCTCGCTTCCCACAACGCTGCGCTGCGCCGTGTCCTCGGGGTCGGTGACCAGGGCAGCGACGCGTTTGCGGCGTCGCAACTCGTCCAGGGCCGCGTTGCGGGCAATCCCGAACACCCAGGCCCGCTCCTCGCCTCGGCGGCGGTCAAAGGTCCGCCGACGGCGGTAGGCACGCTCGAAGGCCAGCGCGGTGACGTCCTCGGCCGCGGCGCGGTCGCCGAGCAGGGTCGTTGCGTAGGCGAAGACGTCGTCGCGGCTGGAACGATAGAGCGCCTCGAAGCGGTCCCACCCGCTCTGGGGGGCAGCCCGTCCGGGAAGCGTCTGGGACTCGATCACACCCTCACTACGAACCGGAGCGCAATCCATCACGCTCTCGATATCTTGACTGACTGTGCGCCTCGCGCTGATGCCAACCGTACTGGCCATGGCCCTGTCTTCTGTGGCGTCACCGGCGGTGGCGCTCGCGGCGGCGGCCAAGGACCCCACCCGGGCTCAGATCAGCAAGGCGATCGGCAGCGCCGAACGCTCCAAGGCCCTGTGGGCGACGGTGAACATCTGCGACACCCGGAGCCACCCCCACCAGCTCGGCATCCGTGGGCAGATGCCCTCGCTTGGGTTCCCGGCCTGGCTGTCGATGCGCATCCAGCTCAACTACTACTCGCGCGCGCACAAGAAGTTCGTCGTCGACCCGGGCACCACCAAGATGATCCGCCTTGGACGCTCGCGGTCGGGCCTGCAGCAGGGCGGCGCCGTGTACGCCTTCCACCCCCACGCGGGGCTGCTCGACGCGACCGTCTCCTTCTTCTGGCGGCGCTCGGGCAAGCTGTTGGGCTCAACCACTCAGACCACCACCGGCGGCCACTCGGGCGCGGACTTCGGCAGCCCCCCGCATTTCACCGCCGCGGAGTGCCGGATCCGCTAACCGCTAGCGCCAGGGGGGTCTTGGACGAATCGCACGTAATACATGCAGTTCATCCAATCCCCGCCTGATCAGCCGGCCGTGAACAGGCGCGGGTCATTGGTGATCACGCCGGCCACGCCGATCGCCTCCAACGCGCGGATCCGGCGGGCGTCGTCAACCGTCCACACATAGAGCTCGCCGCCGGCCCGGCGCACGGCCCGGGCCAGGCGGGGCGTGACCAGGCGCCAGTGCGCCATCAGGGCCTGGCACTCGCCGGCGGCGATCGCGCGGGCCGCCCACCTCGGGAGGAGCGCGCGCCAGGCGAGCACGACCGCCGAAGCCGGGATCCACATCAGGGGGTTGCGAAACGGGTCCTGGCGGAGCTTGGGCACTGACCAGCCGAGCCGGACCCCGGTCTGCGCGGCCCGGATCAGCGCCAGGCTCTCGCGATACTGGCTGGAGATCAGCGCCCGCGAGAGCAGCCCGTGCTGCTCGAGCGCCGCGACCACGTCGAGCTCGTAGCCGGGCAGCTTGAGGTCGACGTCGAGCTCGACCGACGCGAACGAGCTCGAGGCTAGGTGCTCGAGCCCCTCGTCCAGGGTCAGCGAGGCCCGGCGGTCGAGGTGCTCGTAGTCATGGGCGAGCCGCAGCTCCCCGGTCTCGCGGTGGGGCAAGACATCGAACTCGATCATGTCCACGCCCGCGGCGAGGGCCGCATCGAAGCTCGCCTGCGTGTTGCCGGGGGCGATCAGGTCCGCCCCTTTATGTCCCACCCGCTTCAGTGCTGACATCCCGGACACCAGAAGGTAGTGCGGTTGTCGTCGCCGGCCGGATGACGGCGGGCCGGGCCGGCTTTGGCGAGCCCGGAAGGCGAGCGGCCCAGGCCCCCCGCGCGGGTCAGGATCGTGGCCCCGCAGCGAAAGCACGGCTGCCCGGGGCGGCGGAAGACCCGCTGGCCGGCGCCCTGATTGCCGGTCCGGGCCGACTCGAACATGCGCGGGCGCAGAGCGTCCACGATCGCCAGCGCCTCCTCGTCGCTGACCTGCGCCAGCGGCCGCCACGGGTCGACGGCCGCGTCCCAGCAGCCCTCGGACTTCCAGAGGTTGCCGATCCCGGCCACGATGCGCTGGTCAAGCAGGGCGTCGCCGAGGCCGCGGGTGTGGTCATCGGCTCGCAGCCGGGCGAGAAAGCGATCGGCCTCGAACACCTCGGCCAGAATGTCGGGCCCGAGGCCGGACAGACGCTGATCAAAGCGGATCCGGCTCTCGGTCAAGAGCTCGAGCACGGGCCCGTCGAACTCAACCACTTCATGACCCGCGCGCGTCAAGACCAGCCAGGACCGCCGCGGGGAGCGCCGCCAGCTGGATGACGCGGGGCCGGCCCGCTCAGGCGAGCCCGGATGGCTCGCGGGCCGCTGCCCCGCGCGGGCGGCTTCATACACCGCCCAGGAGCCTGTCATCCGCAGATGCGAGTGGATCGTCAGATCGCCGTGGAACTGAATGAACAGGTGCTTGCCATGGGTGCGAATCCCGGTCACGGCGCGTCCCGCGAGCCGCTCGGGCCAGCGGTCGAGACCGTGGCGGAGCTGCGGCGTGCGGACCTCGTCGGGCACGTGGCCCACTAGTACAGGGCGCATGCGTCGGGCCGCGTAGACGATCGTGTCGCCTTCGGGCATGGCCAGGCTCCCAGTCGCGACCACCGAAACGCCCTTAGGCGCTCAGCGTCAGGCGCCGGGGTCCTTCCTGGAAACCGAGGGCGGTGAGCGTTGGGGCGAGGGGCGAGGACATCGCTGACTCGCCGTCGACCTTCTCCAGCCCGAGGCGCTTGATCCGCCCCCGCCCGCCGCGGACGTGCTGCACGAGCGCGGCCAGGGCCGGCTCGAGCCGCGGGTCATCCGCGGCCACCAGGGTCTGCAGCGCCCGGCCACCCCGCTCGAGGTAGACGATTGGCTCGCCCCCGGCCAGGACGACGTAGGCACCGGCCGCACGGGCCGGGCGGCGTCCGCCCTCCGTCCGTGGCTCAGGCCAGCGCAGAGCCGCGCCATAGGGCTGGGCGGGATCGACGGCGGCCAGGACCAGAGGCCGCTCGGCCTCCTCGCCGCCTCGGGCGCGCAGGCGCTCGACCGCCCCCGGCAGGGCGAACTGGGCGCCCCCGAGGCCCTCCAGGAAGTAGCCGCGGCGGGCCACGCCGAGCGTCTCGAGCTGCGAGAGCTCGGAGTAGATCGCCGAGAAGCCACCGGTGATGCCCTCGGCCAGCACCTGCTCGCGGGTCAGCAGCCCGTAGCGCTCGAGCAGCAACTCACCCAGCGCGCGGCGGCGCGCCGCCGGATCGAATTCGCCCTGCACAAGGGACGCGGTCAGAGACCAGCGGCCCTGCACCTGCGCTGAGGCAGCGCCGCGACGCCGGGCGGCGCCGAAGCGCCCGCCGCGCCGGGTGTTTCGACTCGCACGCTCGCGACCACCCGCTTCGCGGGCGGTGCCCGCCCGAGCCAGGGTCAGGCGGGGCGCGCGCAGCGGCGAGAAGGCGTCATTGGTGGCCGCCCCCGACCAGGCCAGATCCCAGAGCGCCTCCTGGATCTCCTCGGGTGACAGGGCGATGTCGACGAGCAGATCGGTGAAAAAGCAGGCGCCCGCGGCGAGCCGGTCGCGGACGGCGGCGTGTTCGGGACCGTCGGGCACTTCGCCTCGATGTGGCGGCGGTCCGAGCAGCGCCAGGTCGTCGCGGAAGTACAGCGCGACCTTGCCCGAGGCACGACCGAGGGCGCCAGCCCCGATCCAGACCAGCTCGCCGCTCGCGCACAGCTGGTCCATCCAGCTGGGCGAATAGGCGCCCACCCGGCGCGGAAGGACGTCGCGCTCCCAGACCTCGGCCGGAAGGCCGAGCGCCTGCAGCGGGACCAGCGCCTCGCGCAGCCGATCGACCCCGGCGCCCGACGGCGGATGCCGGTCGACGCCCTGCCAGGCGGGCAGGAAGCGGGCCAGATCGCGCTGCTCGGCCGGCTCTATCTCCTTGCGCAACACGGCCAGCGAGGCACGGCGCAGGCGGCGGAGGACCTCGGGATCACACCATTCGCGGTCAGACCCCCCCGGGCGCAGCTCGCCCCGGACCAGGACACCGTCGCGCTCGAGCTCGCGCAGCGCCGCCGAGGCATCGATCCCGTACCGCTGCCGGACCTCGTCACCAGTGAAGGGACCGTGGGTAGCGCCGTAGCGGCGCAACAGCCGGGTCAGCGCGTCAGGAACGTCCTCGAGGAAGACGGCGGGCAGGCCGCCAGGGGGCGCGGCACCGAGCGCATCGCGGTACAGACCGGCGTCGGCGGCGTCGATCCAGCGGTCCTGGCCGTTGACGCGGACGCGGACCGTGCGGCGCTCGCCGCGTAGATCGTCGAGCATCGCCGCGGGGTCCAGACTGGGCAGCACCCGCTCAGACGCCTCGGCCAGCGTCAGGTCCCCGACCCGACGCAGCACGTCGAGCAGGCCGTCGCGGTTGACCGCGCGGGCGGCCTCCGACCGGCACTGGAGGTCGGCCTCGACCGAGTCCAGCGCGCCGGGATCGATCAGGTCGCGCAGCTCGTCCTGACCGAGCAGCTCGCGGAGCAGGTCGCGGTCCAGCGATAGGGCGGCGGCGCGGCGCTCGGCGTTGGGCGTGTCGCCCTCGTACATGTAGGTGGCGACGTAGTCAAAGAGCAGCGAGGACGCGAACGGCGAGGCGGTCGCGGTTTCGACCTCGACTAGGCTCAGCTCACGCCTGTGAAGACGCGTGAGGATCTCGACCAGGCCCGGGACGTCGAGGACGTCGCGCAGGCACTCGCGGTAGGTCTCGAGCACGACCGGAAAGTCGCCGTACTTCTTGGCCACCTCGAGCAGCGATTGGGCTTTCAGCCGCTGCTGCCAGAGCGGCGTGCGCTGGCCGGGTCGGGCCCGAGGGATCAGCAGCGAGCGGGCGGCGTTCTCGCGAAAGCGGGCCCCGAACAGGGCCGAAGCGCCGAGCTCGGCGACCACGCGATCCTCGATCTCGCCGGGCTCGAGCAGGAAGAACTCCGCGCCCGGGGGCTCGTCGGCATCGGGGAGGTGGACGATGATCCCGTCGTCGGAGTAGATCGCGTCGGATTCGAGACCCAGCTCGTCGCGGATCCGGGCGCTCAGGGCGAGCGACCAGGCGGCGTGGACCCGACCTCCGAGCGGGCTCAGCAAGCACACCCGCCAATCGCCGATCTCATCGCGGAAGCGCTCGACCACGATCGTCCGGTCCGACGGGATCACGCGGGTGGCGGCCTGCTGCTCGGACAGGAACGCGACCAGGTTGAGCGCCGCGCGGCGGTCCAGGTCATAGTCGCGCTCGAGCGTCTCGGGTGACTGATCCACCGCCCAGCGCGAGAAGGCACCGATCGCCTCGCCGAGCTCGCGGGGCCGCCCCATCGTGTCGCCCTTCCAGAACGGCACCGCGCCGGGCAGCCCGGGCGCCGGGGTGACGATCACCCGATCGCGACCGATTTCCTCGATCCGCCATGTGCTGGCGCCGAGCAGGAAGGTCTGACCGGGGCGGGCCTCATAGACCATCTCCTCGTCGAGCTCGCCGACGCGACGGCCGTCGGGCAGGGTGACCGCGTAGAGGCCGCGATCGGGAATCGTGCCGGCGTTGGTGACCGCGAGCTGGCGGGCGCCCGGGCGGGCTCTCAGCGTGCCGGCCACCCGGTCCCAGACAATCCGCGGACGCAGCTCGGAGAACTCCGATGACGGGTAGCGGCCATCGAGCATGTCGAGCACGTTCTCGAACTGCGTGCGGGGTAGCTCGGCATAGGTGTAGGTGCGGGTGACGAGCGCAAACAGGTCATCGACGTTGACCGGCTCGTCCTCGGCCGCCGCCGCAGCCACGGCGACGATCTGCTGGGCGAGGACGTCGAGCGCGTTGCGCGGAACCACGGTGGTTTCGATCTGCGCCTCGCGCATCCGCCGGGCCACGACCGCGCACTCGAGCAGGTCACCTCGGAACTTGGGAAAGATGCGTCCGCGGCTGACGTCGCCGACCGAGTGGCCGGCGCGCCCGATGCGTTGCAGACCGCGGGCCACGGACTTGGGCGACTCGACCTGGATCACGAGGTCGACGGCGCCCATGTCGATCCCGAGCTCGAGACTCGAGGTGGCGACCAGGCAGGGCAGCTCTCCGGCCTTCAGGAGCTCCTCGACGACGGTCCGCTCTTCGCGGGCCAGCGAGCCGTGGTGGCTGCGGGCAATCTCGGCCTCCGCGAGCTCGTTGAGGCGCAGGGCCAAGCGTTCGGCCGCGCGGCGGTTGTTGACGAACAGGATCGTCGACTTGTGGGCGCGGATCAGCTCGAGCAGCTCGGGGTAGATCGCGGGCCAGATCGACCGCCGAGTCGCCTCGGTCCCGCCCACCAGCGGATCAAAATCCGGGGCGGGCGTCTGATCGGGCTCGACCATCGACTCGACCGGGACGTGGATCTTGAGGTCGAGCTCCTTGCGCACCCCGGTGTCGACGATCCGGCACTTTCGCTGCGGGCCGACCATGAACCGGCCCACCTCCTCGAGCGGGTTCTGGGTCGCCGAGAGTCCGATCCGCTGGACCTCGTTGGCGGCCGCGGCCTCGAGGCGCTCGAGGGTGACGGCGAGGTGGGCGCCGCGCTTGGTCGCCGCGACGGCATGGATCTCGTCGACGATCACCCAGCGCGCTCCGGAGAAGATCTGCTGGGCGCGTCCGGTCAACATCAGGTACAGCGACTCGGGGGTGGTGATGAGAATGTCAGGCGCCGCGCGGAGCATTCGCTGACGCTCACGCTGGGGCGTGTCCCCGGTGCGCACCGCCACCTCGAGGTCGGCGCCGATCCCGCGCAGCGGCGTGCGCAGGTTGCGATCGATGTCGTAGGAGAGGGCCTTCAGCGGAGAGACATAGACCAGGCTGGTGGTACGCTGCTTGGGGTCCTGCGGCCGGTCGGGGTCATTGGCAAGCTGGTCGATCGCGTACAGGAACGCGGCCAGGGTCTTGCCCGACCCGGTGGGAGCGGAGATGAGGACGTGCTCACCCGAGGCGATGGCCGGCCAGGCCTGGGTCTGGGCGGCGGTCGGAGCAGCGAAGGCGCCTTCAAACCAGGCGCGCGTACGGGGACTGAAGGCATCGAGGGCCATGCCCCTTGAGGCTACTCGGCGGTCATGAAGGCGAGCCGCGTTGACAGTCCCGCGTCCCGCGAAAGGGTCGCGATCTCGCGGCCGGGTTGGACGGCCGGCCGGGCCTCGCTGAGCTGGGCCCCGGCGTGCTCGCGCAGGCGCTCGAAGCCGGCGACGATCACGGTCAGGCCCCAGAAGGCAGGGGCGGCTGTGTCCGGGGCCTCGACCACCTCCATGATCGCGGGCCCCAGCCGGCGAAAGCCCTGACGCCGATCGGGTCCCGCCTGACGGACGCGGCGAAAGGGCAACCCGGCCTGCTCCAGGGCTTGGGCAGTGGCGTCGAAGTCCGGCGTGGTGATGACCACGTGGTCGAGCCCGGTCGCGCCATTGGGATGACCGTCAGACCGGGAAGCGGCCGGCGACGCGGTCACCGGGACAAGCGTCGGCGCGTCCACGCCCGTAACCGCCCAAGCCGTGATGCCCTCACCTCGGGCGCCGAGCCGCAGCTCCACGCCCCCGAGGTGGATGCGGTTCTCGTCATCGACCGTGAACCCGAGGGCCCGCCAGCGCTCGGGTGGATCGGCGATCTCGAGCGCGGCCAGCGCCGGCCTGGGCACGGGTCAGCCGGCCAGCGCGTGAGACCGGGTGAACACGGCGTCGAGCATCGGCTCGGTGAGCCGGCCGGTGAACGTGTTCTGCTGGCTGACGTGGTAGCAACCGAGCAGGGTGAGGCGGCCGATCTCGACCTCGGCCCCGTGGGCGAAGCGCGGACGCGGACGCGGAACCTCAGAGCTCAAGGAACCGAGGATGCGCAGCGCCGCGTCCCAGGCAAAGCCCCCCAGGGCCACGATCACCCGCGCCCGAGGCAGCAGTTCGAGCTCGCGGACGAAGTAGGGCAGGCAGGTGTCACGCTCGGCGGGGGTCGGCTTGTTGTCGGGCGGCGCACAGCGCACGGCGGCCGAGACCCAGCAGCCGCTGAGCCGCAGGCCATCATCGCGGCTGACCGACTCGGGCTGGTTGGCGTAGCCGGCGCGCCACAGGGCGGCGAATAGCCAGTCCCCGGAGCGATCCCCGGTGAAGATCCGGCCGGTCCGGTTGCCACCGTGAGCGGCCGGCGCCAGCCCGAGGATGACCACCGAGGCCGCCGGGTCACCGAAGCCCGGAAGGGGGCGGCCCCAGTACTCCTGGTCGGCGAACGCGGCCCGCTTGACCCGGGCCACCTCCTCGCGCCAGGTAACCAAGCGCGGGCACCGGCGGCAGCCGACGATCTCCCGATGCACAGCGGCGAGCCCGTCAGGGGCGGCCATCAGACCCGGCCGCTTCGGGGAGCAGCCCCAGGATCAGCCGTTCGATCACCGGGGCGAGCTCGGCCACCGAAGCGGGCACCCCGAGCCGCAGCTGACGCGAGACGAGCTCAGCGATCGCCCCCACGATCGCGAACGAGTCGTGGGAGGACGCGAAGCGCCCGCTGAGACCGCGGCGAGCCGCCTCGACGTTCTCGGCGTCGAGCACGGCGGCAAAGGTCTGGAGGACCTTGTCGCGATGCTGGGCGGCCCGGGGACCAGCGCCGATGATCTCGACCAGGAGGGTCTGCGCGTACTCGGGATGGTCGGAGAGAGCAGACAGAAAGGCACGCACACCAGCCCGAATCCGCTCACGAGCGTCACCGGGCGCGCGCTGGGCGGCGGTGGCCATCGCCGCGACGACAACTTCGGAGGCGAGATCAAAGAGGGCGAGCATGCACTCCTCCTTGTTGGCGAAGTGCTCGTAGAAGGTCGCTTTGGACATCCCCGCCCCACGGCTGATCGACTCCGAGCTCGCCCCCGCGTATCCGTCGCGGGCAAACTCGAACGCGGCCGCCCGCAGCAGGCGCTGGCGCTGAAGGGGCAGCCGGACCGCCGGTGGCGGCGCGTGACGTCCCCGCGCGGCGGTCATCGCCTCCTCGTGACGGTCATCCCAGGGCGCGTCCGTACTGGCGCTCGTAGTAGTCGCGGTACTCGCCCGAACGGATCGGCTCCCACCACCAGGCGTTCTGCCGGTACCAGTCCACGGTCGACTTCAGGCCGTCGGAGAAGCGGGTCCGGGCCGACCAGCCGAGCCCTCGGAGCTTCTCGCAGGACAGCGAGTAGCGGCGGTCGTGACCGGGACGATCGGTGACGTACTCGATCAGCGAGTCGTCGGCGCCGGTGAGCTCGAGGATCCGCTGAACGACCTCGAGGTTCTCGCATTCGTCCGGGCCACCACAGTTATAGGTCTCACCCGGCTGACCGTGGGCGAGGACATGGCCGATGCCGCGTCCGAAGTCCTCCACAAACAGCCAGTTGCGGACCTGCTGGCCGTCCCCGTAGACCGGCAGGCGGTCGCCGGCCAGGGCGTTGAGCACCATCAGCGGGATCAGCTTCTCGGGGTACTGCCGGGGGCCGTAGTTGTTGGAGCCGCGGCAGACCATCGTCTCCAGCCCGTAGGTATGGAAGTAGCTGGCCACGAGCAGGTCGGCGCCGGTCTTGGTGGCGCTGTACGGACTCGAGGGCTGCAGCGGCGAGGACTCGGTGAACGACCCGGTCTCGATCGAGCCGTAGACCTCGTCGGTCGAGACCTGGACGTAGCGCAGCCCCCGCTCGCGCGCCGCCTCGAGCAGGACGTGGGTGCCCTGGCCGTTGGTGACGCTGAACGCGAACGGGTCGGCGATCGAGCGGTCGACGTGGGTCTCGGCGGCGAAGTTGACGATCGCCTCGGCGTCGCCGACCGCGTCGGCCACCGCCGCCGGGTCCTCGATCGCCCCCTCGACGAAGCGGATCTCAGACTGCACGGCACGCAGATTCTCGATCCGTCCGGCGTAGGTGAGCTTGTCGAGCACCGTGACCTCGTCTCCGTGCTCGCGGACGCGGAGCTCCACGAAGGTCGAGCCGATGAAGCCGGCGGCGCCGCAGACCAGGAGCTTCATGCCACCGCCTCGCGGGTGGCGGCCAGATAGGCGGAGAGGCCGGCACGCCAGTGCGGCAGCTCGGGCGCCAGGGCCCCGCGCTCGGAACGCAGGACGCTGTAGGCGGGCCGGGGAGCCGGCCGCGGAAACTCATCCGTCGTGCACGGGACGACCCGGCAGTCCAGGCGGCGGGCGCTCACAATCTCGGAGGCGAAATCGAACCACGAGCACTCGCCGGCCGCGGCGACGTGCAGGACCCCGAGTGGTCTCATCGCCGCCAGCGCGACCAGGGCCTCGGCGAGATGGCCGGTGAAGGTCGGGCAGCCGACCTGATCCGCGACGACCTTGAGCTGATCGCGCTCGGTCGCGAGCCTGAGGATCGTGCGTGGAAAGCAGTGTCCGGTGGTCCCGAACAGCCACGAGCTGCGCACGATCGTATGCGCCTGGGGCGCGGCCTGCGCGACGGCGCGCTCGCCGGCGAGCTTGGAGCGGCCGTAGGCGGATGCGGGGCTCACCGGGTCCGATTCCAGATAGGGATCGCGCTTGGCTCCCGAGAAGACGTAGTCGCTGGAGACCTGCAGCGTCCAGGCGCCGGCGGCTGCGGCCGCGCCGGCCACCTGACCCGCGCCCGGCCCGTTGACGGCCAGGGCGCGCTGGTCATCAGTTTCCGCGCCGTCGACGTCGGTCCAGGCCGCGCAGTTGATGACGATCTCGGGACGCGTGTCCGTGACGACCGAGGCGACCGCGGCCGGGTCAGCGATATCGAGCTCGGCTCGAGGCACGGCCACGGTCTCGTGGCCGGCCGCCTGAGCGGCGACGCGGACATCTTGGCCGAGCATCCCGCCGGCTCCGGTGATCAGGACTCGCATCGCGGGTCAAGGGTAGTCGGCTCGCTCGCGGCCAGAGTATTCATCGAACCCAACGTGCGTGCAACGTGGCCGGTTCATTACGCTCTGGTTTGTTGATCGGAACGGGGCTTAAAGGGGTGCACAGCGGCGTTACATTGCCCATCATCGGCGCTCGGATCCGTTTCCTGACCGTTCGACAATCGGCCGCCCTGGCGGTCGCGGTGCTCGCCGTCGATACGGTCCTCTCCGGCGTGGCCAGCGACGATCCCCGCCAGGCTCTGCTTGGCGGCCTGATCCCGCCCGACCTGCCCTCCGAACTGCAGGTCCTGTCGGTCATGGTCGGGCTGGCGCTGCTGGCCGTCGCCCCCCGACTGTGGCGGGGAACCCGGACCGCCGTGCCTCTGGCCGCCGGCGGCCTGCTGATGCTGGCGGTCACCAGCCTCGCGAAAGGGCGCTGGGAGGCGGCCGGGCTGGAGATCTGCCTGGCCACTCTGATCACGCTCGGGCGCCGTTCGTTTCCGATCGGCTGCCGCAACCGCCCTCAGCTCGCCGTGGTGTGCAGCGCGGTCGGGGCCTGGGGGCTGACCTACCTGGCCCTTCGCCTCGCACCTCTGGTTCCGTCGCACGGCGGGCACGCCTTGGCCGGGGCGCTGCACCACTCCGTGGTCGCGCACAGTGTCCGCGGCTCGCTGGCCGGCGGGCATCTGAGCGGGGCGTGGCTGTCGGTGATCGAAGGCCTGATTGCCGCCGCCGCGGTGACCTCGGCCGTGGCCCTGCGCTCGCTGCTCAGTCCCGCCCCGAGCGCCAACCAGCACGTCGAGCACGAGTACCGCCTGGCCCGGGCGCTGCTGGACTGCCATGGGACCGACTCGCTCTCGCCCTTCATCCTGCGCCCCGACAAGGCCCTGCACCTCGGGGCGGGCGGCGTGCTCTCCTACCGGGTGATCCGCGGGACCGCGATCGTCTCCTCCGATCCGGTCGCCCCCGAGGGCGCCGCCGGCGATGTCCTGGCGAGCTTTTTGACCACCGCGCGCGCGCGCGGCTGGGGCGTGGCCGTGTGGGCCGCCTCGGGGCGCCATCTGGACGAGTACCGCCGGCTCGGCCTGCGGGCCATCTGCGTCGGCGAGGAGGCGTTCGTCGATCCACGCGGCTTCACGCTCGAGGGCCGGCCGGTCCGCAAGCTGCGCCAATCCGTGCACCGCGTGCAGCGCCGGGGCTGGGAGCTCAGCGTCCGCGAGGGACGAGCGATCGACGCCGCGCTCGAGGCTGAGATCGGAGCCTTGGAGCTCGCCTGGCGCGGTCGCCAGCGACACCTGCACGGCTTCGCGATGGGTATGGGGCGCTTCGACGCCGTCCTGCGCGCCGACGATCTCTACGTGCTCGCCCGCTCTCCGGAAGGCCGCCTCGGTGCCGTGATGCGGTTTATCGGTCACCGTGGAAAGCTCTCGCTCGACACCATGCGCAGGGTCGGCGAAACCCCCAACGGCCTCAACGAAGCGCTAGTCTGCCGCGCGCTGGAGGCGGCCCGCGAGCGCGGCGTGCCCGAGGTGAGCCTCAACTACGCGGGTCTGGCGCAGCTCGTGCACGGCGAGCCGATCAGCAACCCCATGGCCCGGGCGCTGACCAAGCTGGTCATGGCTCCGCTGGGGCGGCGCTTCCAGATGGAGCGCCTGGTGCGCTTCAACGAGAAGTTCTCACCCGAGTGGCGGCCCCGGTTCCTGGTCTACGAGAGCCGCGGCGCGCTCCCCAAAGCCGTGCTCCGCGTGCTCCAGGCCGAGGGTTACCTGCCCGAGCCCCGCCGGCGACGCCGGCGCCGGGCGAGGCTTCCGGCCGCGCCCGCCGTGACCGGCTCGCCGCACGCGGGCCGCGTCGGCTGACGATGGACGCGTTCAGGCGGCGCCGGATCGCGGTCAGGCTCGGCCTCGCCCTGGTCACGCTC
>JBPCIY010000097.1:0-16172 GCA_051005855.1 Solirubrobacteraceae bacterium
GTGTTCTGGACCGGCGCGGTGATCATGGGCACGCTGGCGCTGGCGGTGTTCATCCGCTTCGTCGTCTTCTTCATCGAGAATCCGCACGCCGGCGGGGCTCGTCACATCCAGTCCCTGATCGCCGGCGCCGTGCTGTTCATCGGCGCGATGCTGCTCGGCTCGCTCGGCATCCTCGGCGATCTGCTCGCCCACCAGCGCACGCTCTCGCAGCGCACGCTGGAACGGGTGCGCCGGATCGAGTTCCAGCTCGGCGTCGAGCCCTCCCATTACGAGCCCGGCGCACCCGCCGGCACCAAGCCCGACCCGCCCACCGGCACCGACTCCGGCCAAAGCGACCCGCCCGACCGCGAGGCGCTCGGGGTATGAGTTCCAGCTCGCCGGCGATCCCCACCGGCAACACCTATGACAAGTACGGCTCCACCAACCCGGTGGTCCGCCGCCTGATGGCCGGTTTCGAGCGCACGCTCGACGAGCTGTTCAGGCTCGCGGCGCCCGGCTCGGTGCTCGACGTCGGCTGCGGCGAGGGTGTGCTCTCAGAGCAGTGGGCCCAGCGCCTGAACGCCGGGCGGGTGGTCGGCATCGACCTCGCCGACCCCAAGCTCGAGGCCGAATGGGCAGGACGCGCGCAGCCCAACCTCGAATTCCGCGTCATGACCGGCGAGCGGATCGACTACGCGGATGGGGCCTTCGATCTCGTCGCCGCCACCGAAGTGCTCGAGCACGTGGAGGATCCGGAGGTGGTGCTGGCCGAGATGGCTCGGGTCGCGCGCTCGCACCTGCTCGTCTCGGTCCCCCACGAGCCGCTCTGGCGCGGTCTCAACATGGCCCGGGGCGCCTACCTGAAGGAGTTCGGCAACACTCCCGGCCATCTGAACCACTGGACGCGGCGCGGCTTCGTCGCCCTGCTGCGCAGCTACGGCACGGTCGCCGAGGTTCGCTCGCCGTTCCCGTGGACGATGCTGCTCGTCCGGATGCCCTGATGTCCTCGACGACCGGGCGTGGGTGGCCCCCGGCCGCGCCCGCGGACGAAGCGTCGGCCGGCGCTGTCACCGACGCAGAGCGCGGCGCGTCCTACGCGTCCGGGGCCAGGATCCTGACGGTTGGAATCGCCTCCACGGGCATCTTCACCTTCGCTTACCTGGCCGCGGCCAGCCACGCCCTCGACAAGGCGTCCTACAGCCGTATCTCGCTGTGCTGGGCGATCATGTTCGTGATCCTGTCGGTGATCTACCGGCCGATCGAGCAGCTGCTCTCGCGCACGATCGCCGACCGCAGGGCCCGGGGCCTGCACGGCCACCCGCTCCGCGTCCCGGCCGCGATCCAGGTCGGCTTCGCGGTCATCTTCCTGATCATCGCCCTGACCCTGCGCCACAACATCGAGCAGGGCATGTTCGACGGCTCGGGCACGCTGTACTGGATCCTGGTCGTCGGGGTGCTCGCCTACGGCGCCAGCTACTTCGCCCGCGGC
Organism: Solirubrobacteraceae bacterium; assembly: GCA_051005855.1. Lineage (GTDB taxonomy): Bacteria > Actinomycetota > Thermoleophilia > Solirubrobacterales > Solirubrobacteraceae > Palsa-465. The sequence continues at coordinate 1,469 of JBPCIY010000097.1, forward strand.
TGGCTGGCCGGGCACGAGCGCTTCGCCCTGTACGGCGGACTCGTCTTTCTGGAGTCGACCTCGCGGTTTCTGTTCGCGCTGGCCGTGGTCGTCGGGGTCGGCTCGGGCCAGGGCCTGGTCGGCCTCGGCATGGCGGTGGCGCCGTTCGCGTCCCTGTGCGTGATGCCGTTCGCGTTCTCCCGCATGCGCGTGCGGGGCCGCGCCGAGGTGGCGGTAGTCGACGCCGCGCACGAGGGTCCGGTCCAGGCCCAGCTCGAGGAGGCCAGCGCCGATCTGTCTTTGAAGCACGGCGCCGGTTTCGCGGTCTCGGTGGTCGGGATCATGATCTCTGAGCAGACGCTGATGAACGCGGGCGTGCTGATCGTGGCCGCCAAGGCCGGCGGAGGTGACCTGACCACGGGCCTGGTCGGCTTCGTGTTCAACGTGATGCTGATCGTGCGCGCCCCCCTGCAGCTCTTTCAAGCCGTGCAGACCTCGATCCTCCCCCACCTCGCGGGCCTCGAGGCGCGCGAGAGCGCGGACGAGTTTCACCGCGCAATCCGGATCACGATCCTGGTCATCGCCGCCTTCGGCGTCGCCGTCGCGCTGGGGCTGCTGGCCGTCGGGCCCCCGGTGATGACCGCCTTCTTGGGGAGCAAGGGCTTTCACTACGCCCGCCTCGGATTGGCCCTGGTCGGCCTCGGGATGGGCCTGCATCTGATCGCCGGCACGCTCAACCAGGCTGCCCTGGCCCGTGGACAGGCCCCCTGGGCGGCCGTCGCCTGGCTGATCTCGGCCGCGCTGTTCGTCATCTTCATGGTCGTCTCGATCGTCCCGGCCCAGGTGACGCGGGTCGAGGTCGGCTACTTCGGGGCCACCGCTGTGCTCAGCGTGCTGCTGGCGCTGGTCTACCGGCGGGGGGCGGCGGGTGCGGCCGCAGTGACGGCCGCCCGGCCCGGCGCGGTGTAAATCCCGGGCGTCGATCGCCACGCCGTGAACTGCGGCTTGGGACGGGAACCGACGCGAAAGTGGACCTGATACGACAACCCCTCTCTCGATTCGGGAGGCTTGCCGTCTCAGCCCCACCTGTCAGACACAGCACGACAACCCGGTCAGGGAACGGGACCGCTTGCCGTACTGGACCGCTTTCGCGCGCCCGCAGTCCGAATCGCACCGGCCGCTACTTCCCCCTTCCTAGCGTTGTCTACGGCGGCGCGCCGCCAGACGCCACGCGGGTCAACGATCCGCGCCAGCCGCCTCAAGGATCCCCGTATAGGCAGCGGCCGGGTCATCGGACCCGAACACGGCCGCGCCGGCCACGAGCAGGTTGGCCCCGGCCTTGGCCACCGGGCCCGCCGTCTTGACCGCCACGCCGCCGTCGACCTCCAGGCCCACCTCGGCCGGGAGCGCAGCCCGCATCCGCTCGAGCTTGCCCAGCGAACCGGGGATGAACTTCTGACCCCCCCAGCCCGGGTTGACGCTCATGCAGAGCACGAGGTCGAGGGTCTCGATCGCGACCTTATCGAGGACCGAGAGGGGCGTGGCCGGGCACAGCGCGACGCCGGCGCTGCAGCCGGCTTCACGGATCGCGGCCAGCGTGTAGTGCAGATGCAGCGTGGCCTCCGCGTGGACGGTGATGCTGTCGGCCCCGGCCGAGGCGATGGCGTCGACCTGGCGCTCGGGGCGATCGACCATCATGTGGACGTCGAGGATCGCACCCCCGGCGTGGACCAGGTCGGCCAGGGCCCCCACGACCACCGCGCCGAAGGTGATCGGGGGCACGAAATGGCCGTCCATGACATCCACGTGGATGACCCGCGCGCCGGCGTCGAGCACCTCCTGCACGTGGGCGCCGAGCCGCGCGAAGTCCGCCGACAGGATTGAGGGTGCTACGTGCAGCTCGCGCAGTCGCGCGGAGCGGGACTCATCAGCGTCGCTCATGGCTCAAACTTCGACCAGCATGCTGGCCTGGCAATGGTTGCAGGCCACGAACATCGTGCTCGACATGCGCACGATCGTCGAGTGCTCCCCGCAGTTTGGGCACACGGAAACGAGCTCATAGCGCTTGAGGCAGTAGACGCATCGGTAGCGTCCGGCAACCGCCGTCGGTCGCAGCCACGGCTCGCCACAGCCCGGACACTCAGGGCCGAGCTTGACCTCCGGTGAGCGATCTTCCACCCGTCACAGGCTAATGGTTATCGCGGCGACCGGCCCGCCGCAGCCGTGCGATAAAGAAGCCGTCGGTACGGTCACGATCGGGCATCGTGCGCAGGAACGGGCCCTGGGAAGCCGAGGGCAGCAGGGTGCCGAGGTCCTCGAGCTCGAAGTCGGAACGGTCGGCTAGGAAGGTCGCGATCGTCTCCTCGCTCTCGGCCTGAGAGATCGTGCACACCGAGTAGACGAGCGCTCCACCCGGAGCGGTGGCCTGCGCCCCGGCGCGCAGGACCCGGGCCTGAATCTGGCTCAGATCGGCGATCCTCTCGGGGCTCGTGCGCCAGCGCAGATCGGGCCGCGACTGGAGCGTGCCCAGGCCGCTGCACGGCGGGTCGACGAGCACGGCGTCAAACGACGAGGCATCGACGTCGGCGGCGTCAGCGGTCACCACCCGGACGGCGCTCGCTCCCATCCGTCCGATCGTCTGCTCCAGCGCGCCGGCGCGGCCGGGATGGCGCTCGACCGCGACCAGCTCGCCGGTGTTCTCCATCAGCGCGGCCAGCTGGCTGGTCTTGGCGCCGGGGGCAGCGCACAGATCGAGCACCCGCTGGCCCGGGGCGGGCGCAAGCGCCCGGGCGGGCAGCATCGAGCCGCGGGACTGGGCCATGACCGCCCCGCGCCGCCACAGCTCGGAGCCATGCACGTCAAAGGGCCCCTCGAGCACCAGGGCCTCAGGCAGCTCCGGCACGGTCTGGGCAGGCACGGGGAGCTCAGCCAGGACGGAGGCGCAATCGCTGACCAGGGTGTTGACGCGCAGCGCGGACTCGGCCGGATCGTTGATGACGGCCAGCAGGGCCCGCGCCCGCTCGGCGCCGAGCTCATGCCACCACAGCTCGGCCAGCCACTCGGGCACCGAGTGCCGGACGGCGGCCTCGGGGGCAGTCGCATCCGAGAGATCGGCCAGCAGGGCCCGGCCCTCCCGGGTGGCGCGCCGCAGGACGGCGTTGACCAGCCCCGCGCCCCCGCCCCCGGCCGCCTTGGCCAGCTCGACGCTCTCGTGAACAGCGGCGTGCTCGGCGATCCCGTCTAAGAACAGGAGCTGGAGCAGCCCGAGGCGCAGCGCCGCCAGCACCGGCGGATCGAGCCGCTGCAGCGGCCGCGCGGACAACTGAGCGGCCACGTGATCAAGGGTCGCGCGCCGCTGCACGGTGCCATAAGCCAGCGACATCGCCAGCGCCCGGTCCCGCGGCTTCAGGCCGCCGGCTTCGCCGGCCAGCGCGCGGTCGGCGTAGGCGCCGTGCTCGAACACCCGGCGCACGACTGCGAACGCACACGCCCGGGCCGGCGAGACGCGCGCCGCGCCACGAGGCGCCGGCATCAGGGCCGGCGTCCGCGCAGGTAGTCCGAGCCCGGCATGGGCCGCTTGCCCGGCGGCTGCACGGTGATCAGCTCGAGCGCCCCGTCGACGCAGCGCCAGCGCGGCACGGGGCCGGCCATCGACACCTGGCCCGGGATGACCGACTCCGCCTCAACGTCTGACTCCGCCTCAACGTCTGACTCCGCCCCAACGTCCGGTTCCGCGTTGGCGACCCGGGCCGCCCAGACACCAAGCCGGGTCCCGTCGGCGAGCACGATCGCGGCGCCGATATGCGGGGCCAGGGCGCGCACCCGCCGGGCGAGCTCAGCGGCGGTTCGGGTTGGGTCCAGCAGGCGGTCCTCGGCGGTCAGCTTCTCGGCGTAGGTGGCGCCGGTCTCGTCCTGCGCGGCGCACGCCGGCCGCTCGTCCAGGGCCTGGACGAGCAGGTTTCCGCCCTGCAGCTCCAAGCGTGCGGCGAGCGTCCCATATGTGTCCTCGGGTTGAATCGGCACGCCGACCTGCGCGCACACCGGGCCGCTGTCCAGCCCGGCGGTGAGCCGCATGATCGAAACCCCGGTGCGCTCGTCACCGGCCATGATCGACCGCTCGATCGGAGCCGCCCCGCGCCAGCGCGGCAGCAGCGAGGGGTGCACGTTGAGCAGCTCGAAGTCCGAGAGCAGCGGCTCCTTGATCAGGGCGCCGAACGCGCACACGCACACCACCTCGGGGGTCCTGGCGGCAATGCGGGACCGAACGGACGCGTCGTTGACCTGCTCGGGCTGGAGCAGATCGATCTCGAGCTCTCGGGCGGCCTCGGCGACCGGCGGCGCGGTCAGGCGCCGTCCCCGGCCGCGCGGACGATCGGGACGCGTGACAACCAGCGACGGCCGGTGCCCTGAACCGGCCAGCGCCCGCAGGACGCCGGCCGCGAACTCAGAGGTCCCAAGGTAGACCGTGCGCATCCAGAGGTCCGGCGAGGCCGGGGCTAGCCCGGGAGCGCTTCGCGCAGGACCCGCATGGCCTCTTTGCGCTGCGGGCGCGAGAGGCGATCGAGTACGAGCTTGCCGTCCAGGTGATCGACCTCGTGCTGGATCACCCGGGCCTCGAGCCCAGAGGCTTCGACGGTGATCGGCTCTCCGCGCTCGTCGAGGGCCCGCACCCGAATGTGAATGGGCCGCTCGACATCGACGTGGACCGCGGGCAGGCTCAGACAGCCCTCCTCGAAGATCTCCTCCTCGTTTCCCGTCCACTCGATCTCGGGGTTGATCAGAGCCGCCACCGGCGACTGCGGTTGCACGCGGTAGACGAGCACCCGGTGCAACACGCCGACCTGGTTGGCAGCCAGTCCGACGCCGAGGGCATCGTTCATCAGCTCTCCCATGCGCCGGATCTCGTCGCGCAGGGCGTCGTCGATGCGCTCGACCGGACGGGCCCGCGTCTTCAGGACTGGATCTCCGAACTTGCGCACCTGGGCGAGCGCCGCGTCCCGTCGTGCGGCGACCTCGGGCTCGAGCTCGGGCTCGGAATCGCCGGGGGCGGGGACCTCCTCGAGGTCCTCGGGATACTCGAGCTGCTCGGTCTCGTCTACGGCGCGTGAGGACACCGCCTCCAGTTTAGAGCCCGCGATGGCTCACTGAGGGTCGACGTCGACGCTGACGCTGACGCCCTCACGGGCCGCCGCCGGGGCCAGCCGGTCGACCGCCGCGCCGACGGCCACGATCGCCGCGCCGCGGTCACCGGTCTTGATCACAAGCTGGCTGCGCGCCCGGCCCCGGAGGCGAAACAGGGGCGCGGGACCGAGCACGTCACCCGCTGCCGGGGGTAGGGCGGCGGCGATCGCCTCGGCGGTCGCGCGAGCCGGTTGCTCCTCGGGGGCCGAGCAGACGATCCGGATCAGCGTCGCGAACGGCGGGTAGCGGAGCAGCTCGCGGCGGCGCAGCTCGTCGCTGACGAACCCGTCGGCGTCGTGGCGGGTCGCGAAGGCGATCGGGCGGGCCTCGGGGGCCAGGGTCTGGACGAGCACGCGCCCCCCGTCGGCCCCCCGGCCGGTCCGCCCGGCCAGCTGGGTGACGAGCGCGAAGGTCCGCTCCTCGGCTCGGAAGTCCGGGAAGCGCAGGGTCTGGTCGGCGTCGATCACGACCCCGAGGGCGACGTCGGCGAAGTCGTGTCCCTTGGCCACCATCTGGGTCCCGACCAGCACCCCGGCCGGCGCCTGGTCAAAGCTCTGCAGGGTGGCCGCCCGGCGCTCGAGGGTGGCCGCGTCGGCATCGAGGCGGAAGACCGGGAAGCCGCCGCCGCCCAGCGCGGCGCGCAGCTCGTGCTCGATGCGCTCGGTGCCCGCCCCGTGACGGGCGACGCTCACCGAGGCGCAGGTCGGGCAGCGACTGGGGACCGCCTCGCGGTGGCCGCAGTGATGGCAGGCGACGAAATCACCCTGACGATGCAGGACCAGCGCGACTTCGCAGTTGGGACAGAACCAGACCCGTCCGCAGGTCCGGCAGGAGAGGAAGTTCGACCAGCCACGGCGGTTGAGCAGGATGATCGCCTTGCCGCCGGCCCGGTGCAGATCGGCCAGGGCGATCCGCGTCTCTGGGTGCAGCGGCTCGTGGTGACCGCGCATGTCGAGGACCTCCACGGCCGGCATCGGCCGCCCGTCGACCCGCTCGGTCAGCCGCAGCCGCGCCATCGCCCGCATGCTCTCCGGGCGCGGGGTGGCGGTGCCGGCCACCAACACGGCGCCGGTCTGGCGGGCGCGCTGCTCGGCGACGCTACGGGCGTCATAGCGCGGATCGCCCTCGTGCTTGTAGGAGCTCTCGTGCTCTTCGTCGATGATGATCAGGCCGAGGCGCGATAGCGGCGCGAAGATCGCCGAGCGCGGGCCGACGCACACCTGGGCCTCGCCGTCGCGCAGCCGCAGCCACTCGTCGTAGCGCTCGCCGGCCCCCAGGGACGAGTGCAGGACGGCGACCACGTCGCCAAACCGGGTTTGAAAGCGCCACAGCACCTGAGGGGTGAGCGCGATCTCGGGCACGAGCACGATCGCCGAACGCCCCGCGTCCAGCGCGGCCGCCACGGCGCTCAGGTAGACCTCGGTCTTGCCCGAGCCGGTGACCCCGTGGAGCAGGAAGCGTCGCTGTCCGGGGTCACTCGGCGGGTCGGCGATCGTGGCCAGGATCGGCGCCAGCGCCACCTGCTGGTCTGCGGTCAGCGGTGGGGCCAGCGCGGCCGCCGACCCCAGGGGACGGGTGACCGGACGCCGCGGGCGCACCCGCGTTTCGAGTCTGACCAGGTCCCGGCCCTCGAGCCGGCGCAGGCCCGGGGTCCCGAGCTCGGCGGCGACGGTCGGGCCGCGCTCGTGCAGGGCGCTCAGCAGCCCGCGCTGTCGGTCGGTGAGCCGGCTGCCGGGGTCCTCGAGCGCGGCCGCCCCCGCGGGCGTCAAGGCCGCGCTCAGGGCCCGGCGTGCCGTGACCCCGTCGGCGGTGCCCGGGGCTAAGGCCAGGCTCAGCGCGCGCGCCGGCGTCGAGCAGTACTCGCGGGCCATCCAAGCCGCGAGCTCGACCAGGTCAGCCGGGATCGCGGCGGCCAGCACTTGGTGGGGAAAGGCCAGACGCTCGAGCTCGAGCTCGGAGTCAGAGGCCAGAGCGACGACGAAGCCGAGCGCGCGCCGGCCCCCGAATGGCACCTTCAGGACCGAACCGACCCCCACGCCGGCGTGCTCCTCGGGATCAAGCCGATAATCGAAGGGCCCACGCACCGCCCGGGTCCGCGTAAGCGGTTCGACACGGGCGATCACGAGCGACTCAGGCGCATTGGGGTTTCGAATCTAGAAGGCCGCCAGGATGCCGCTTTCCCCCCGGGCAGCCTTTACGCTCTCAGACCGTGGAAGCGGAGCCGGGCGAGATCATCTTCTTCAACGGCCACCCGTCATGGCTGTCCCTGGCCGGCCTCTTGGGCCGGGGCCTGGTGGCGGCGGTCACGGCCGGAGTGCTGGCCGGCGTGGTCACCGCGCTCAGTGCCGGTCACGTCGAAGTCGGCTGGGTGGCGATCGCGGTGTTGGCGGTGTTCGTGCTCGGGCTGGCGATCGGTCAGATCCAGCGCCTTCAGACCACGTACTCGATCACCAACCAGCGCCTGACGATCGAAAACGGGATTCTCTCGCGCCGCCTGCGCCAGACCCGGCTCGAGCGCGTCCAGAACGTCAACGCCTCCCAGTCTCTGCGCGAGCGGATCCTGCGGATCGGAACGGTCGACTTCGACACCGCCGGGGAGGCCGACTACGACTTCTCCTTCCGGGGCGTCGGTGACCCCCGCGGGATTGTCCGGACCGTCGACCGGGCGCTGCACGAGCTGCCCGGCGCCCCGGGCGGACCCCAGGCCGGCGGCGGGGTCTGAGCCCCGGCCCAGCCGCTTCAAGGAATGCGAATCGAGAGCTGGGCGCTCGACCGGGTCGAGCTCAGCCCGACCGAGGTGATCTTCTCGAGGTCTCTGAGCAGCGCTGTGACCCGGGTACTGCGCGTGAAACCGGTCTGCTGCCCGAGGGCGAGCAGCCGTCCGAAGTCGAGATAGACCAGCGAGGTCAGTCGCTCGGGCCGGGCGTCGAGCGCGAACCGGAACCCGGGATCGCTGCTCAGCGCGTGGCTGTGCTGGGCGACGGCGGCCACGCCCTCGAGGCTGGTCGAGATCACGACCAAGCCGTGAAAGACGGCGTAGTCGAGCTGGAGTCCGGCCGAGATCGCCAGCTCGTGAACCGGAATCCCGGCGACCGTGCGGTCGTTGAAGGCCGGGGCCTTGCCCGCGGGCGCGCTGGGCGGCGTGAACAGCTGGACGAGCGGGATCTGGAGCTGGGCGAGCTCGGTGCGAACCTGGGCCGCGTGCGGGGTACGGGCCACGATCACCAGCGTCGGTGAGTTCGCGTGCGGGACGATCGCGACCGCGGTCTCGGCCGAGAAGATCGAGGTGAGGTCATGGACGTTGACGCCTTCGGCGACCAGGGCCGAGCCCAGGCGCGAGAGCAGCGGGCCGATGCCGCCCGCCACGCCGGCCGTGGCGGCAGCGTTGAGGACCGAGGGGGCCACGCGGTCCAGCCCGACGACGTCGAGCATCAGGATCGCGCCGGTCGGCATCACGTTCTGCAGCGTCGGAGTGAAGCCCGAGGTGGCGGGGGCGCTGCTCCGCGCCAGGTTGGGATTGAGCGCGCTGTGCACCTGAACCCGAGCGCCCCCGGACGCCGGTGAAAGGCTGATCGCGACCCCCTGGAGGGCCGGCTGGTCCAGCAGCACGCCCAGGGCCCCGAGCACGCCGCCCTGAGCGGTCAGGACGCGCCGAACACCGCCCAGCGACGCGTAGGCGTCGAGCACCCGTCCGGGGGACTCGCGGCCGGCGGCGCGCTGATAGACGGCCGAACCGGCCAGCGAGCGCGTCGCGCCGGCGTTGACGTCGATCGCTGCGCGCACGCTGGTGTCCTGACCCAGGACCAGGAAGTGGGAGACGAAGGCCAGCTCGCTTCCGGTCGGATAGACCAGCAGGGGCGTGCCCCGGTAGGAGCCGTGGGCGATCGCGCCGTGCGTCCGCAGGAAAGCCCGCGCTCGCGTCGGGGCACGGACATCGAGAATGATCAGGGAACCGGCCGTGGAGGTGGCGGTGTTGAGCAGGGCGAGGGAGGCCTCGTTGCCCAGCCAGGGCCCGATCTGGCCGGAGAAGTCCACCGAGTGGCCGCCGCCCAGGATCCCCCCCAGCCGAGCCTGAACGGCGCCGGCGGCGAGCGGGAAGTCGGGAAAGCGCTCGGCGAGGTCAACGGCCCGGCGAACCGCGGGCCGGCCCTGGTCCAGCGACACGTTGACGTAGGCGAGGGCGTCAGACGGCACCAGGGCCGCGGCGCCGGTGGCCGGCGGGGGCGGTCCGGATTCCCGGAAGAGCAGCAGCGCGAAGAGGACGATCAGCCCCAGGACCAGCGCCACGAGGGCGGTCCGGCGCCGGACGATGCGTGTCTCGGTCACGGAGCCTTTTAGTAGATCAGGCGGCGGCGCCGCGGGCGCGCACCGGCCGGCGTTCGTTGCGCGCGACGAAGTCGATGATCGTCGGCACACCCTCGAAGCGATAGCGCTCACGCAGGCGATTCTCGAGGTAGTAGGCGTAGTCGCGGGTCACGCGGGCCCGCGAGTTGACCTGGATCGAGAACCGGGGCGGCCGCTCGGCCGTTTGGGTCATGAACAGCAGGCGGAGCCGGTGCCCCGAGCCCGCGCCCTTGCCGCCGGCGCCCACCGGGGGCTGACGCGCGGCGGTCACCTCGGACAGAAAACGGTTGAGTTGCGGGGTGGGAATCCGAGTGCGGCTGCGGTCAGCCAACGCGATCGCCTCGACCAGCAGCCGGTCGACGTGGCGGCCGGTCTTGGCGCTGGCGGTCAGCACCCGGGGACGCAGGCGCAGCTTGCGGTTGACGTGCGCGCGTTCGTGGTCGAGGTCGACGTTCTCGGCGATGTCCCACTTGTTGAGCACCAGGGCCGTAGCGCAGCCGCTCTTCATGGCCATCTCGGCCACCCGCAGGTCCTGGGTGGTCACGCCGTCATTGGCGTCGCAGACCACCAGCGCCACGTCGGCGCGCTCCGCGGCCCGGCGCGAGCGCAGCGACGTGTAGTACTCAAGCGACTCTCCCACCTTGGCCGCCCGGCGGATCCCGGCCGTGTCGACCAGGATCAACTCGCGGTCGCGATAGGTGAGCGGAAGGTCGATGGCGTCCCGCGTCGTCCCGGCCAGGGGCGAGACGATCACCCGCTGACCGCCGGCGGCCCCGTCGGCGCCCCCGGAGAAGCGGTTGACCAGCGAGGACTTGCCGACGTTCGGGCGCCCGATCAGAGCCAGGCGCACGGCCAGGTCATCGTCCTGCGACTCTTCGCCGGCCTCGGGTCCGAGCGCGACGATCCGGTCCAGGAGGTCGCCGGTACCCAGGCCCTGGGCGGCGGAGACCGCGATCGGATCTCCGAGCCCGAGGCGGAAGAAGTCCGCCGCCAGCGCCATGTCGGCGACGGTGTCGACCTTGTTGGCGGCCACCAGGACGGGCAACGGGCTGGGGCGCAGCAGTTCGCCCATCTCCTCGTCACCGGGTCGCAGACCGGCCTTGGCGTCGACCACCAGGACCACCACGTCCGCGTCGGCGAGCGCGGCCCGGGCTTGGGCCTGGATCTGCCCCGCGAGCTCGTCGCGATCCTCGAGGTCGACGCCGCCAGTGTCGATCAGGGTCAGCGGCCGGCCGTTCCATTCGGTGCGCAGCTCCTTGCGGTCCCGGGTCACCCCGGGGCGTTCGTGCACGACCGCCTCCCGAGACTCGGTGAGGCGGTTGACCAGCGAGGACTTGCCCACGTTGGGGTAACCGACGATCGCGACCTTCATGGCCTTGAGTATGAGGCCTGTCCGGCAGGGGGGCCGCCGCCCGCTCCCAGCGGACCCACGACGACGAGTGCGCCCAGGCTGGGCGGGGTGTGTCGCACTGGGCCCACCTGTCGGATACAGGACGACGAGCCCCGCCGAGTCCAGTGGCGCTCGTCGTACTGTGTCCGTCGATAGCTCCACATCGCCTCCCCCAGCCAAACCAACTCTCAGCCGAGGCCTCAGGCGCTTTGCCCGCGACCCCGGTCCAAGACGCTCAGGAAGCCGAGCGCGCCAACGAGCTGACCCGGGCCACGACCTCGGCCAGAGACAGGCCGGTGGTGTCGAGCACCACCGCCCCCTCGGCGGCGGTCAGGGGCGAATGCTCGCGGGTCTCGTCGCGCTGGTCGCGGATGGTCTGCTCGGCCAGGACCGTGGCCGGATCGGCGCCGATCTGGACGGCGCGCCGGCGGGCGCGCTCCTCGGGCCCGGCGGTCAGGAACACCTTGACGGCCGCCTCCGGCGCGACGACGGTGCCGATGTCGCGCCCTTCGGCCACCCAGTCTCCGGAGCTGAGCAGGTTGCGCTGCGCGACCAGCATCGCGGCCCGGACGAGCGGGTCGGCGGCCGCCCGGGACGCCGCCTCGGACACCTCGGGCGTGCGGATCGCCGCGCTGACGTCGCGTCCGTCGAGCCGGACGGCGTCGTAGGGCTCCATCCGGAGCTCGCCCGCCACCGCCGCGGGCTCCACACCCCGCTCCAACGCGGCCAGGGCGACGCACCGGTACATCGCGCCCGAATCGAGAAAGGTGAACCCGAGCTCGTCGGCCACGGCCCGCGCGACGGTAGATTTGCCGGCGCCCGCGGGACCGTCGATCGCGACCACCATCAGGACGCCAGCCGAGCCAGGTCCTCGACGAAGCCGGGATAGGAGACCTCGGCCGCCTCCATCCCGATCACCTCCACGCCTTCGTCTGAGGCCAGGCCGGCCACCGCCCCGAGCATGGCCAGGCGATGGTCGCCATGGGCCTCGATCTGGCCGCCGCGCAGGCCCCCGGTGCCGCGGACTGCGAAGCCGTCGTCGAAGGCCTGGATGTCGGCCCCCAGCCCGCGCAGGCCATCGACCACGGTCGCGATCCGGTCTGACTCCTTGACCCGCAGCTCCTGCGCCCCGCGCACGATCGTCTCACCCTCGGCAAAGCACCCGAGCAATGCGATCAACGGCAGCTCGTCGATGGCCAGCGGCACCTCGTCGGCGGTCACGGTCGTGGCCTCGATCGGCCCGGCACTGACGTCGAGGTCACAGACCGGCTCGGTGGCGGCGAAGCTGCCCTCGGGCTCGAGCTCGCCGACCACGACCGCTCCCATCCGCTGGGCGATCCGGACAAACCCGGTCCGGGTCCAGTTGACCCCGACTCCCTCGAGCACCAACCGCGAGCCGCGCGTGATCACGCCCGCGGCGACCAGGAAGGCCGCGCTCGACATGTCCCCGGGCACGCTGAGGGGCTCGAGCTCGAGCTCGTCGGCGTTGCCGATCGTGGTCATCACGCCGCTCCCGCGCGCTTCGCGCTGCACGGCGGCGCCGGCGCCGAGCAGCATCCGCTCGGTGTGGTCACGCGAGGGGACCGGCTCGAGCACCGAGGTGCGGCCGGTGGAAAGTCCGGCGAAGAGAACACAGGACTTGACCTGGGCGCTGGCCACCGGGAGCTCGTAGTCGATCCCGGTCAGCCGCGCGCCGTGGACGGTGAACGGCGCATAGCGTCCGTCCCGAGCGGTGATCCGCGCCCCCATCGCCTCCAGCGGCTCGGCGATCCGGTCCACCGGCCGCCGGCGGATCGACGCGTCGCCGTCGAGGGTGAAGCCCGAGCCCTGCTGGAAGGCCAGCCACCCGGGCATCAGCCGCATCAGCGTCCCGGCGTTGCCGACGTCAATCGGCTGATCGGGGCTACGGGCGTTGCGCATCCCGCAGCCCCGGATCATCACGTCGTCGGGGCGGCGTTCGACGATCGCCCCGATCGCCTCGACCGCCCTGAGCGTCGAACGGGTGTCGGCCGCGTCCAGGTAATTGCGGATCGGAACCGGCTCGGAGGCCATCGCCGCCACGATCGCCGCCCGGTGCGAGATCGACTTGTCGGCGGGCGGACTGAGGCGTCCACGCAGCGGCCCGCCGGGACCAAAGCGCTGGCTCATGCCCGAGCCACCGGAAAGCCGAGTCCGCCCACCAGCGCCTCGGCCTGGGCGGCGCGCTCCTCGCCCGCGATCCAGAGCGCGACCACGCCCTCGCTCCTGTCGGCGGCGGGATAGAGCGCCATGTCGGTGATATTGACCCCGGCCCGCCCGAGCTCCAGTGCGAGCTGGGCGATCAGTCCCGGGCGGTTGGGCACCGAGACGCGCAGCTCAAACAGCTGACCACCGGCCAGCTGACCCTCGAGCAGGCGCCGGCGGTCGTCGGCGGCGGCGTCGTTCCACCGCGCGATCGCGCTCCTGTCACCGGCGGCCAGCGCGGCCCGGATCTCGGTCAGGCGAATGAGCGCGGCGTCGAGCTCGGCGGTCAGGGCATCGCGGTTTGAGAGATAGATGTCAGTCCAGATCGCGCTGGGCGCCCCGGCGACCCGCGTGGCATCGCGAAAGCTCGGCCCGGTGGCGGGCAGGCGCTCGCCCCCGGCCGCGGCCAGGGTGCCGGCGGCCTGGGAGACGAGCACGTTGGCCAGCACGTGGGGCAGGTGCGAGACGGTGGCCAGAATCTGGTCGTGGGTCTCGGGGTCGATCGCGATCGGCTGAGCGCCCAGGCCGGCCGTGAGGCGGTGCAGGCGCTCGTAGAGGATGCCCGAAGTCCCCGCCCGCGGAGTCAGGTACCAGGTGGCGCCGGCGAACAGATCGGCGCGGGCGTGCTCGACCCCCGCGTTCTCGGCCCCGGCCAGCGGGTGGCCGCCGACGAAGCGGGGATCATCGTGGGCGGCGACGACCGCGCGCTTGGTGGATCCGACATCGGTGATCACGCAGTCGGCAGGCGCCGCGGCCAGCGTCTCGCCGACCAGCTCGGGCAGCGCGCCGACCGGCACGGCGACGAACACGGCCTGGGCATCGGTGACCGCTTCGGCGACGCTGGTGGCGGAGGTGTCCACCGCTCCTCGCTGCCGGGCCCGCTCGAGCGCCTGCGCGGAGCGGTCATAGCCGCATACCGTGGCCCCGAGGCGCTCGCGGGCGGCGAGCCCCACCGAGCCGCCGATCAGCCCCACCCCGATGACCGCGATCCTCATGTCCGCGCGACTACGCGGTGCCTCGGCGCGCGCGCACCGCCTCGGCGAGACCGTCGAGCACCTCGACCGTGGTGTCCCAGCCGATACAGCCGTCGGTGATCGACTGCCCGTAGATCAGCGGCTCGCCCCCGCCCAGGTCCTGGCGGCCCGCGACCAGGAAGGACTCGAGCATCACCCCCACGATCGCGTGATCACCGGCCGCGACCTGATCGGCCACCGCGGAGGCCACGGCGGGCTGGCGCGCGGGATCCTTGCCGCTGTTGTCGTGGCTGAGATCGATCATGACCCGCTCGGGGAGCCCGGAGGCCCGTAGCAGCTCGAGCGCCGACGCGATCGATTCGATCCTGTAGTTGGGGGCGCCCTTGCCGCCGCGCAGGATGATGTGGCAGTCGTGGTTGCCGCGCGTGTAGAGGATCGCCGGCGTCCCGTCCACGTCGATACCGGCGAAGGCGTGCGTGGCCGCGGCCGCGCGGACGGCATCGACCGCGACCTGGATGTTGCCATCGGTGCGGTTCTTGAAGCCGACCGGCATCGACAGGCCGGAGCCGAGCTGGCGGTGGATCTGGCTCTCCACCGTGCGGGCGCCGATCGC